>NZ_JAGEKN010000007.1:0-473031 GCF_017565325.1 Allobranchiibius sp. GilTou38
GCCGCGACCCGAGCCCCTCGTGGCGTCTTCGGTAGAACGGGAGCCGGAGACAGGAGTCGAACCTGCGACATCCTCATTACAAGTGAGGCGCTCTACCAACTGAGCTACACCGGCGTGGGCTCGCGACACCGCGCGGACCGGCACCGATGGTACCGGCGGGCTCAGGTGGCGGCGAGCAGCGCTCCCAGTGCGCCGAGCAGCAACGACGGGCCGAGCGCGACGTGGGTGTGCCGGGTCGCCCTGCGCGTGAGCACCAGCACGAGCGAGACGAGCCCGCCGATCACGAAACCCCCTGCCAGTCCTTGGATCAGCACCGGGTAACCCCACCATCCGAGCGGCAGTCCGAGCAGGGCGGCCAGCTTCACGTCGCCTAGGCCGAGGCCGCCGGGCACGGCCAGTGCAAGAAGCAGGAACACCGTTCCGGCGAGCGCCCCGCAGAGCAGTGCGCGTGGCAGCCGGTGGACATCCCAGTCCAGCGCGAGCAGCAGGGCGATCACCGGAATGGCCGGAAGGGTGAGGCGGTCGGGCAGCCGATGCACGTCCAGATCGATCGCGGCCAACGGGAGCGCGACGGCGATCAGCACGACGTACGCCGACACCAGGCCCCAGCGGTGCAGGTCTGCCAAGTGCCACACCGCACCGGCGGCCGCGAGTGCCGCGACAGGCACGAGCCACCTGCGGGCGGGCAGCGGTGCGCTCTCTTCGGGCAACCGATAGCGCCCCGTCGCGAGCGAACGACGCAGCCACTCCCCGTACGCCGCGCCGACGGCGCCAGCGAGGAGGACGGCGGCCGCGATCATCGCGTCAGTCTGGTCGCCCGCGCGCCGGCGCGTGGGCGGTCTGTGGACAAAGGTCGATGCTCACAAGCGACCACGCGGCGCCCTTGTGCCGGGTCACCACCCTTCGCGCCGCGCGCAACGGACCGAGCGGTGCCCTTGTGACGGCCGAGCCCCACGCGTACGCCGCGTTTCGGACCGAGCGGGCCACAACGAGCGCCACACCCTTTGCCGCACTGCACCTTTCGGACCGAGCGGGCCGAAACGTCAGCAGCACAAAACAGAAAACACACCGCAGGACGACGAACCGCCCGCCCCTACAACAGGGACGGGCGGTTCGAGTGGTCGGTCAGACCAGCACGTACGCGTTCAAGAAGGTCTGCAGGCCGCGGACGGTGCGCGTGTTCATGTACGACGCGCCATCGCGGCTGATGCCGATCTTGGTCTGCAGGGCGGCGACCGTCTTGGGGCCGATGTCGCCGTCGGGGGTCGTGCCGACCTTGCGCTGCAGGGCGGTCCGGGTGGAGTAGGACATCGTGCCGGTCTGCGACACGCCGACCCACTGCTGCACCGCTCTGATGGTGAGCGGACCGAAGGAGCCGTCGACGGCGAGTTTGCGGACGCTGCCGCGGGAGGGGGGCGGCTGAGGAGTGGGATTGCCGCTCCCGGGGTTGACCACCACGGCGAGACCGTTGGCGCGGGTGAGCCCGGCGCGCACGCTGCACACCGGCCAGGCGCCGGGGCCCTGGGCGCGCAGCACCGCCTGCGCGATGTAGATCTGCTGGTCGCGGGTGGCCAGGTTGGCGGTGGCGCCGTACTTCGAGCCGCCGAAACCGGTCCAGGTGCTGGCCGAGAACTGGAGCCCGCCGTAGTACCCGTTGCCGGTGTTGATCGCCCAGTTGTTGCTGCTCTCGCAGGTCGCGACGCGGTCCCAGACGTTGTACGGGGACTCCGCGTGGGCGGCGCCGGCGGTGGCCAGGCCGGCGCCGACGGTGGCGGCGGAGGCCATCATGACTCCAGCGGTGCGTCGTCCGGTGGTGGAGGACGGTCTGGCGACAGCGTGTTTCGGTGCGTAACGCAAGAGCGTTCCTTCCTGACGAACGCCTGCGGGGTGAGCTGTCGGGTTCGGGCTGTCAGGTGCCCGGCCGGCGTGCCGGCTTCACCCCTAGGCAGACACGTACGGCGTCCGCCGTTGTTGGGTCCCCCGTCCTCGGCCGGCGTCCTCGGGAGTGAGGGGCCGGTGCGTCCGATGAGGTTCGGCGTCCGGACGCGCGGGTGTGCGGTATGCAGTTGTGACACTTCCCCGTACTTGTGACGTATGAGGTGCGTGTGACTGGTGATCACATCGTGCAGGGGCGGCAAACGTTACCGGAGGTTTGCGACACGCGGGCGGAAATGCTTGCTCTATCCGAAAGATCAGCGTATGCGGGCTCGGCGGCGCCGCAGCGCGTTGCGATCCAGCGGTGCCGCGAGCACATCGCCGAGTACGACCCCCGTACTGATGGCGAGAGCGACTCCCGCGGCGCCGAGCAGGGTCGGGAACGCCGCTGCGCTCTGGGTATTGGAGGCGGCGGAGCCGATCACCGAGCCGACGATGGCGTCATACATGCCCTCGAAGATCCGCAGACCGGGAAGCATCGGCGAGACCGCCGGCAGCACCAGCACCAGGGCGGGCGCGCCGAGCCGTAGGCCGATCACGCGGGCGAGCACCCCGACCGACACCGACGCCACCGCGATGGAGGTGGTCGCCCCGACGGCCCACACCAGGTGCGCCAGACCCGACAGGCCCAGCGCCAGGCTGCCGAGCACCGCGGTCGGCAGGATGAAGCGCGGCCTGCTGCGCATCGTGAGCGCACCGGCGGCGGCACCGACCGCGCCGTAGAGGAACTGCAGGCTGAGCGTCGCGCTCGAGGATCCGAAGTGCAGGGCGCCCGGTGAGGTGAGCTGCAGGTTGAGCGCCGAGTCGAGTTTGAGGGTGAGGGACAGGCCGCCGGCGACGCCGACGATGATGCCGGCGGCGCTGAGGAAGACCGTGAGCAACCGGCCTGCGCCGGTCACCGGATACCCGGTGATGGCGTCCTCGACCGCCGAGGCCATCGCGCGTCCGGGCAGCAGCACGACCAACCCGCCGGACACGGCGTACGCGAAGTCGGCCGTCGACATCTGCAGTCCGAGGTCGCCCTTCGCGGCCAGCAGGTAGCCCAGCCAGGCCAGCATCACGGATACGGCACTCCCGACCGCGTCGATGTAGAACGACGGGATGTTGCGCCTGCGGATCAGACGGCCGAGATAGTCGGTGACGAAGGCGGACAGCACGGCCACGACGATGGCCATGCTGCCGCCGCCGAGCAGCGCGCACACCGATCCCGCCAGCGCCGAATAGCCGACCGCGATCAACCACCGCGGGTAGATCCGGGTGCTGCGCTGGATCCGCTTGAGCCGTCCCAGCGCCTCGTCGATGTCGGTGAAGCCGCCCCGGGTCAGCTCCTGCACCATGACGTGGACGTCGGTCAGCCGGGCGAAGTCGCGCGTGCTCGACCGCACCACACGCAGCATCGTGACGGTCTCCCCCGACGGTCCGGGCGCCTGCACCAGCAGCGACTGGTTGGTGATGTCGACCTCGAGACGTCGCAGGCCCGCCGCCGCGGCGACCGCGACGACGCTGGCCTCTACGTCCCGGGTGCCCGCGCCGCAGCGCAGCAGTAACTCCCCGACCCGCACCGCGAGATCCAGCGCCTTGCGGGTGCCGGCGTCCTTCTCCGGTGCGCTCATCGTCGCGGGGTGCCGGTAGGGCGAGTTGCGCAGCGCGTCCGCGATCGGCATGGGCTCGGTGACCGGCTCGCCGCGTAGGAAACGCATCCGTCGCGCCACCGCGAACCCATGGGCCGGCGACTCGGCGATTGTGGAGTCGGTGTCCTCGGGGATCCGGTAGCTACCGGAATCCGGGTCGGGCAACGGTGCCTCGTGGCCGTACTGCGCCATGGGTCTCACGCACCTCCGGTACGTCGGTCGGGAAGGTTCGATGCTCCCGCACCCGCCACGCACGGGCCCGACGGGGACGTCGGCTCAGCGAGCGGGGCACACGGGAGACGCCCCGCGGGGCGACCCGTCATGCTCTCTCAGCCACCTGGCAGCGAGGGAAGAACGTCGCTCAGGGGGAGCTGTGCGGTGTCGGCATACGGAAAGGTGCTCACCCCCTGGTCCAGGGAGCCCAGACCGTAGAGCACCGCGAGCAATGCGATCGCGACGCACACCCCGATCACGACCCGGGTGACGGGCACGTCCCGGGCCACCGAGCGCACGATGCTGCGCGAACCGCGCCGCATCCCCGCGCTGCCCGGGCCCCACCACAGCACCGCGCAGCCGGCCAGGGTGCCGAGCACCATGGGGATCGGGCGGTCGACGGCGGCGGGCGCATGCCGCGCGAATGCCGTCGCCACGGCAGCAGCGGCGGCGACGCATGCCCCCACGAAGAACGGGATGACCATGGTGAGCAGCGCCGAGAAAGCGCCGACGACGGCGTGCAGCGGCGACGTCGCGACCGCGACCATCGGATCGGACCTGCGGGGCCCGGAGTTGTAGCGGCGCAGCACCATCGAAGTGATCGCCCGATCGTTCCAGCGAGCGGCGAACGACCACAGGAACGTCACGATGAGCGCCAGCACCGGCCAGTGCACCGCGAGCCCCACGTCCGCGGCGGCGAGCGCGGCGAGGGTCCCGGTGCGAGCGGGCCGTCCGATGCGGGGATCCAGGTGGGTGCGCCCGGAGCCGGCGTACGACGGGTCGGGCGATGGGGTGGCGCCCCAACCCGGGTCGACGGCCTGCCGCGGCGCAGGCCGGTAGTCGCGGGTCGGGTCCGGGGTCCGGGCGACCGGCGGCAGCACGGGAGCCGCAGGCCCCGTGGGCTCGGCGCGACGCGCCGCCTGGCTGCCCCACAGCCCGACGTCGCTGCGATCCGCGCGGCCTTCCCTACCCCGCTCGCGCCCCTCGGGCAGCTGGGTGGTGGCCGGGCGGGTCCGCCGCACCGCGATGCCGGTCGTGTGCCCGCCGGTGGAATAGACGTGCAGCTGCTCGAGCACCTCGGCAGCGCTCGGGCGGGCGCTCGGTTCGGGGCTGAGCGCGGCGGCGAGCAGAGGGCGCATCCGTGGGTCGACTCCGCGCAGATCCGCACGGCCCTCCGAGACCCGGTCGAGCACGGCGTGCATGGGTCCGCGACCGAACGGCGCCGTGCCGGACGCGGCGTACGCCAGGGTGGCCGCCCAGCCCCACCAGTCGGTGGCCTCGGTGACATCGCCGCCCTCGACGATCTCCGGCGAGAGGTAGCCGGGGGTGCCCATCACCAGACCGGTGCTGGTCAGCCGGGTCTCGTCGGCGACGTGCGCGATGCCGAAGTCGATGAGCACCGGCTCCTCGCCGTCCATCAGCACGTTGCCGGGCTTGAGGTCGCGATGCACGATGCCGGCGCGGTGGATGTCGCGCAGCGCCTCCGCCACGCCGCTGCCGAGCGCGGCGAGCTGCGCGGCACCCAGCGGCCCGGTCTCCTCCACGACGGCGTCCAGCGGCGGGCCGTTGACGTAGCGGGTCACCAGGTAGGGACGGTCACCGTCGACATCGGCGTCGACCACCCACCCGATCCGCGATGAGCGCACCAGGGAGAGCGTGGTGACCTCGCGGCGCAGGCGCTCGCGGGCGCCGTCGTCGTAGGCGATGTGAGCGCGCAGCACCTTCAGGGCGACGACCTGGTCACGCCGGTCGAGGGCCTTGTAGACCACGCCCATGCCGCCCTCGCCGACCTTGCCGAGCAGCCGGTAGGGACCGATGGTGTCGTACGCCGGTGCGCCCTGTGCCGCGTTCCTCCGGGCCGGCCCCGTGGGCAGCCGGATGGCGTCGGTCGAGGCACCGGTGAAGCCCTGGGAGGCGTCGGTGCGGCGATCGGGGGAGGACATGGTTCAACCGTAAGTGCTCCCACGGTGCGCCGAACGGGAGCCTTCCCGGCGCGGCGTGGCACGCACGGACGGCTCACTCGCCGGTAGGGCCTGCAGAGACCGTCGGCCGGTCGGCCTGGACGTGCGGTCGCTGAGCCTGAGCCCGCGCGATCCGCCCGGTCGCCCAGAAGGACAGCAGCATCGCGGCGACCAGCAGCACTCCGATGAGGAACGTGCGACCGTCGAGCGGCCTGACCTGGCCGCCCCCGGCCTCGCTGCGGGCCGAGCCGGCGAGGAACGGCACCACGACGAGCACCCCCAGCCCGAGCAGGGTCTCCGCCACGGCGACGCGCGGAAAGTGGTCGAACACGGCTCTGCCGACTCGCGTCTCGTCGTGCTCCCGCATCGCACGGGTCACCCGGGGCAGCAGGACCAGCTGGTTGTAGGCGCCCGCGAGCAGCATCAACCCCACCAGCGCCACCTTCGCGAGCAGGAACCGGCCGTACGGCGTGGTGACGAACTGCGCGAACGATCCGACGTGCTCCCACGCCAGCCACAGGCCCGACACGAGGATGCCGCCGGCGCAGCCCATCGCGAGCACGCTGAACCGGGACCAGATCTGCGCCCAGGCCAGCCCGCTGCCCTCGCCTCGGGACCGGATGGCGAGGTGGGCCAGTACGCCCAGGCCGCCGACCCAACACACCCCGCTCAGGATGTGCACCTGGACCAGCGTCGTGTGCAGCCAGTCGTCCACGGTGAGCCCGCCGAACGCGGTCGGGACGCTCGGGGCGAGCTCCCCGACGACGGCGACGAGCAGCGCGACGGCGGCCCACCGCACCGAGCGCAACCGGCCGGCCACGATCGCCAGCGCCGCACCGCCCGCTAAGAGGGCGACCTGGAGTGACCGCAGCATCGAACGGGCGATCCATTCGCCGCTCTCCCTCGGCGTGCTGAGGAAGTCGCCGATCGCACCCGGCTGCAGGCCCCTGCCGAAGCCGAACTCGCCGGCGCGCGCGGTCAGTGCCGCCATCTGCAGGTAGAGCGCGGCGAGCATCAGCAGGCCGATGAGCGGGAACATGCCGAGGGCGCGACGCCGGGCGCCATGGTCGGCAGATGTGGCGCCACCGTCCTCATCGCCGGCGGCCGCGGGAAGTACGACGAGCAGCACGGTCACCAGCCCCCCGATCAGGGCGCAGAGGGCTCCGAAGTACCCGACTTCGGTGAGCACGCGCCATAGCTTCGGCGCGACGTACGGGGTGGCGGCAGCGGCGATCTCAGTCATGGTTAGGAGAGGCTAACCTAAGTACGGCTGTCGGGGTGCCAGGCATGGGCGCACGCACGCCCGACGGTCGGAACGCGATAAACCTAGGGTGGGGCAGCCAGACCGGCCGACCCGACGACAGCAGGAGTGTGCCGCGTGCCCGACCCGAAAACCTTCGACTTCGTCATTGCCGCGAACCGGCTGCCGGTCGACCAGAGCACCGACGACGAGGGCAACGTGACGATCTCGCGCAGCCCCGGCGGCCTGGTGACGGCCATGGAGTCGGTGATGCGAGGGCGCGAAGGCGCCGCGTGGATCGGCTGGGCGGGAGAGACCGGGGAGGCGCCGGAGCCGTTCGAGGACAACGACATGTATCTGGTCCCCATCGGCCTCAGCGACGACGAACACGTCGACTACTACGAGGGATTCAGCAACGACAGCATCTGGCCGCTCTACCACGACGTCATCGTGCCGGCGACCTTCAAGCGACGATGGCGCACCGCGTACGAGCGGGTCAATCAGCGCTTCGCGCAGAAGATCGCCGACCTGGCGGCGCCCGGGGCCACGGTGTGGGTGCACGACTACCAGTTGCAGCTCGCGCCCGCAATGGTCCGCGAGCTGCGCCCCGACGTGCGGATCGGCTGGTTCAACCACATCCCCTTCCCGCCGGTCGAGCTCTTCATGCAGCTGCCCGGCCGCGAGGACCTCCTCTGGGGTCTGCTCGGTGCGGATTTCCTGGGGTTCCAGCGCTCGGCGGACGCCGAGAACTTCCTGCGCGCGTGCCGCCGACTGCTGCACGTGCGGGTGCGGGGCGATGTGGTGCACCACGGCGACGGTCGCACGACGCGCGCCGCGGCGGTGCCGATCTCGATCGACTCCCACGACGTCTACGCCCTCGCGCACTCCGACGCCGTGCGCGAGCGCGCGGCCCAGATCCGCAAGGATCTGGGCAACCCCAGGAAGCTGCTGCTCGGCGTGGACCGGCTGGACTACACCAAGGGCATCCGGCACCGGCTCAAGGCGTACGGCGAGCTGCTCGCGGAGGGGACCCTCGACCCGGCCGACGTCACGCTCGTGCAGGTCGCCACGCCCAGTCGTGAGCGACTGCAGGCCTATCGCACGCTGCGGGGCCAGGTCGAGCAGACGGTCGGTCAGATCAACGGCGAGCACTCCCCGATCGGTTCGCCGGCCGTCACGTACATGCACCGGTCCTTCCCGCGCGAGGAGATGATCGCCCTCTTCGTCGCGGCCGACGTCGCCCTGGTCACGCCGCTGCGCGACGGGATGAACCTGGTCGCCAAGGAGTACGTCACCTGCTGCGCCGACGACGGGGCCCTGGTGCTCAGTGAGTTCACCGGAGCCGCAACCGAGCTCGCGCGCGGTTCGTTCCTGTGCAATCCGCACGACATCCGCAGCCTGAAGAAGACGATCATGGCCGCGATCGAGGCCCCGGAGAAGGAACGCCGGTCCCAGATGAGGCGGCTGCGGAAAGTCGTGCTGGACAACGATGTCCAGAAGTGGGCGGGCCACTTCCTGGCCGCTCTCGAGGCCGCACCCGAGAAGCCGGCGTCGTGAGCGACCTCGACCCGGCCCTGCAGCAGGCACTCATGACGTACGCCGCACACGATCGGATCCTCTACGGCACGGACTTCGACGGGGTGCTGGCCCCGTTGGTGCTCGACCCGTCGATGTCGGCGCCGATCCACGGCTCGGTGCAGGCGCTGCGCGAGGTGGCGGCCTCGGACGGCGCGACGGTCGCCATCGTGTCCGGCCGCGACCTGGCGACCCTGCGGCACCTGTCCGGGATCGCCGAGGACGAGCCCATCGTGCTGATCGGCTCGCACGGAGCCCAGCCGAGCATCCCGTTGGACACCGGCGAGGTGTGGGACGACGCTGCCGCGGACCGGTTGCACACCGTCGTCGACGCGCTCGAGCAGGTGGCGGCGCAGCACCCCGGCACCCGGGTGGAGCGCAAGGCAGCGGGTGCGGCGCTGCACACCCGCGGGATGGACGACGACGTGGCGAACGAGGCGATCGCCGCGGCCGAGGACGCCGCGCGGCAACTCGTCGGCGTGCACGTCATCGCGGGGAAGAACGTGCTGGAGATCGGCGTCCTCGACACCAACAAGGGGGCCGCACTGCGGGCGCTGGCGGACCACGTCGGCTCGCAGGTCACCTGCTACCTCGGCGACGACCGCACCGACGAGCGCGCATTCGAGGTGCTCCACGCGAGCGACGGGCACGTCACCATCAAGGTCGGCGCCGGCGACACCGTCGCAGCGCACCGCATCCACGACTCCGCCGACGTGCTGACCGTCATCCGGCAGGTCGCCTCCGCACGCGATCGCTGATCCGTTCGTACCAGCAGCCTCGACCCAGCCGCGACCACCGCACGAACCGCCAGCAGGTCCTCCGACAAGCAGCATCGCGCCCGCGGCGTAGGTGCGGGCCCGCCTGTCGCGGTCGTCAGCAGTCGATCAGGCGGCTGGCTTCGTGACGGCTACGTGGTCGACGTGCGATGCGGGTATCCGACGGCCGCGCTGCATTCTCGACGACGGTCGCCGGCTCGCGACCCCCGCGCTCGAACTGACGATCACCGACTGCGCCGTCCCACCAGCGGACGCAGAGTTGGTCCTGCAGTGCGTTCGAGACGCGCCCGACCCCGGTTCGTCACGCCGCTCCCCACCGGGAGTTCAGCTGAGGCTCATGGCTCGGGGATTTGATTGGTCACGCAGAACGGGTGACCGGCGGGGTCGATCAACACTCGCCATCGATCCGGGCTCGGTTGAGCAGACGCGCGAGTTGCCCCCAGGGCGACGGCGGCCCGCTCGCCGTCATCAAGATCCGCGACGGCGAGCTCGAGGTGCAGCTGCTTGGGGACCTCCCCGGTGGGCCAGTCCGGTGGGCGATGATCGGCGACACGCTGGACGGTGATGAGCACGGCGGCGCCGCGTAACGCGACGAAGTCGTCGTTCTGCCAGATGATCTGCAACCCGAGCAGATCCCGCCAGAACTCCGCCTCTGGAAGCGGGTCGATCGCGTCGAGGGCCACCGCGGCGAGTCGAACACTTGGACGGTCTGAGGATGACATGACCGCATGACACCACACGACGCCGTCATCGCGGCCATCCATCACCGCGAGACGACCCCCTTCCCGGGACTGATCTGGTCGCGTGCCTCCGAAGCGCTGGCATCGACTTCGCAACTCGACTGGACCACACTTGGCGAGTGCGCCCGCCGAGGAGAGGGAACCTGTGACCGTCGAGCTCAGCCATCCTGCAGGCCTGCTCCGCCAGAGCGACTACGCACCGCTCGCGATCGGCACGGGATCGCGGCTGCTGTTCCTGGCCGGACAGACCGCCACGTCACCTGACGGCATCGTGGAGGCTGACGACCTGGCCGGCCAGGTGTACGGCGCGCTTCGCTACGTCGTTATCGGCGTTCGCGGAGGCGGCGGCGAGGCCAAGGACATCGCGCGACTCACCTGCTACATACCCGACTGGCGGTTGGACAAGTGGGATGCGGTGCTCGACGGCGTCGCGCGGCACAGGAGTCCGAGGGGATAGCCAAGCCCATGCCACCCATCACGATCATCGGTGTGCAGGCGCTGTTCAATCCCAAGCTTCTGATCGAGATCGAGGCCATCGCAGTCGTCGGCTGATTGCAGTGATCGGGCACGTTGACAGATCCCCGGTCAGTACGGCGAGTGTGCTGCGCAACGGCCGATGATGAAGCTACCCGATCGGGATCGCCCTGCGGGCGGTCCCGTCAGTGGGTTGAGCCTGCTTCGTTGAGCACGCGGCGGCCCATTTGTTCTACCTGATCAACTGTCCGGGTCTATGCCTCGGGTAGGTGGTCGCTTCCCGCAGCAGGCGGCGCACAAGAGCAGAGACGGGGACCTGGGCTTGAGCCGCGCGGTGCCGCAACCGGATGTCGAAGTCTTTGTCGATGCGCAGCTTCGACGGGATGTTGAGGGCCGAGTTATGTTCGGCATGACCGGGGCTGCCGCTTCCCTCGGCTGCTCAGTGGTGTTCGGTCGACTTATGTCGGGAGCGACCCTACGAAGCTGCCCAACTGCCACAAAACATTCACGGAAGCAACGCCTCGATGTGTGCGGCAATGAGTTGGGGTTGAGAGATGAAGGGGTGGTGCCCAGTGTCTATCTCTGCGGTCCTGGTGGCTCGGCTCGCGTGGGATCGCTGCAACTCGACCGAGGTGCTGCGGTCGTTGCCGCAGACGATGTAAGTGGAATCGATATTGCGCCACCCGGCGGCGCTCGTGACCGTCAGGAAGGCACCAACCGCCTGAGGGGTCACGCGGCTCCAGGCTTGTTCCTGGATGTCCTGATCAGTGTCCTGTAGAAACCTGGCACCGAAGGAATCAGCGTCATATCCGGTGACGCCGAGCATGCCGCCGCCGACGTCGCTGACCGCCACCGGGTTCGTCTCCTTGCTCATGATGTCGCTCTGTGTCTGTCCGACGTCGGGCAGGTAGGACGACACGTACACCAGGTGTGCCACCGACGGATGGTGGCCCGCCTCGGCGATGACGGTTCCTCCGTAAGAATGCCCGACGACAATCGCGGAATCCACCAGGTCCAGTTCACGTCGTAGCGCCGCCGCGTCCGCGACAAGGCCTCCGGCCGCTTCCTCGGGTGTGGTCTCGCCACACGACGGCAAAGCCAGGGCACGACTGGTCATCCCAGTGCGCTCTCGCAACACATCAGCAGTCGGCTGCCACCACCACCCACCGTCGCGCACCAATGCCCCGTGAACGAAGACCACTTCCATCGACTGCCCCTTGCGTCGTCGTTCCCGGACACCCGACGTTATCCGCAACGTCTGGTACGCGTGAAAGGCACGCCAGCGCAACGTCGTTGATCCAATCGATCATGTCAGGCGCGCCCTCCCGGACACCCGGCGATCTGGCGGTCGCGGTGGGCGGACCGAGCGTCGGGCCCAAGCGGTGGCCCAGCGCGGTGCAGCCGTGGTCGTTTGTATCGACGGCCGATCCCTGACTGGGCATCACCGCCTGCGGCTTCACCTGGGGTGGCCACGGGCGCTACGCGCGGTAAACGACCCGCCGGGCACAGGTGACCCATAGGCTGCGCTCGGGTGTGGCCGACTCGGGGAACCACGCCAACCGTGCGAAAGCAGGCCAATCCATGATTCGTCGTCTCACCGCCGTGGGCGCAGTGCCCGCCATCGCAGCTCTGGGCGTTGCCATCGCGGCGCCCGCGGGTGCCGCGACCACCACCAAAACGGTGCACCACGTTAGCCGCCAAGCCATCCTCACAGACATCGCCCGCATCCATCCGGCGACCTCCACCGCCCCCTACGGGACCTGCAAGCTGGTCGTGCCATCCACGATCCGCTTAGACCGAGCCGGTTACTTCGGATACATCGGTCTTACCGGAGGATGCGCCCTCCACCCAGGAATCTCCGCAGCCTGGTTCGCCGGCGGTGACACTTTTACGGGGTCGAGTTACACCGTGCTGTTCGACCACGACGATGCATTCCTGGGAGGGAACGACACGTTGGGTGTGTTGAGCTGGAAGGGCTGGTTCGCGTTTGACGACCAGGGCCACACGTACACCCAGGACACACCCCGAACAACGATCAAGGTCGGATCTTGGGCTGGTCTGCAGACCTCCAGGTCCGGCAGCAAGGTCACCATCAACACCCGCGCTGTGCGGTACGCCACCAGCCTGGACAAGAACATCCCCTGGGCCGGTGAGACCGGCGTCATCCAGTACCGCCCCAAGGGCGGAACCGCATGGACAAGCCTGAAGTCCTTTTCCACCAACTCCACCGGCGCGACCTCCTACAGCTACACCAGCACCGCGACCCGCGACTACCGGGCCGTCTACACCGAGCAGCCCTACATCTGGGGCGCCACCAGCCCCACCTCACAACGCTGACGCAGAGCCAGATCGACGAAGGGTCGTCCCGATTGGGACGACCCTTCGTGCTATGTGGTCAATCAACGATCGCTCTACGGGCCAATCCCGTGTGCGTCACGCCACGCTGCAGTGTCACTGAGTTCGGATGGGGCGAACTGGTCCAATCTTGGAATGCTATTTTTTCCTGCGAAATAGACCAAATTTGCTGTCGAGAAATAGCATCACCGGAACCAGTACCACAATCACAACAACCGCGACCACTGTATGCATAACCAAATCTTACGTCATCATGCATGGTTGAAGGGTCCGGACCGCTACAGCCGAAATCAGCTACAAGCGCGTGGTCACTGCACGGTGTCAGCAGCAGACGAGCCCATCACTCCTGCCGGAACTGATCGACCCGACCATGCACGGCCGCGGCGACTCGACCCGCTCAGCCATCGCGGTCCGGCGCGCGGACCGTGCCACAACCGGATGCCGTACCGCGCTGCTCCGTCATATCCCACTGTCTGTAGTGGGCTTGTCGACATCGTCAGCGCTATCAGGAGTGTCATCGCGCCAGCACAACGCGGACACCAGATACACAATGGACAGCAGCAGGAAAACTGTGCCGAATATGCCTATCCAGCCCTGCCCACCGGCAAGCACCAGTGCCCATTGCCTAGCCCCCACCAGCCCGTACAGCCCCCCGAATATCCAGGACTCCCTCCGCGTACGAGTGAAGCCCCACCGTCCCCCAGGTGTACCCATCCGCAGATCTTGACACCGTCTCAGGCCACGTAGGACAAGTATTGGCCAAGCGACCGGCGCCCCGTTTGCCGAACCGTCAACGGGACGCCCTGGCGGTGCGCGACCGTGCCAGCCGGTGAGTTGCACCAACCGCCCCGCAAGACCCGTCCGGTGACGCATTTCAATCAGGGCAGGTCAAGCGAGAGGCCCCTTAGAGTTCTTTTGCCGCTTGTCCCCCACCCGGCACAAGCCGCATGAATTGGCCGCCATCTCGTCGAATCGCTACCACGCTGCTGCGGCGGTCAAGAAGTCGCCGGCGACGAGCGGCGGGTGCCACCGACCGCGACATCCGCCGCGCCCTGAAGAATTACCTCGCCCGCCACCTGAAGCACCTCGTGGAATGCCACCAGACCCTTCAACCGCCCACGGATAGTGGCCTCTGACCCCAGTTGACCCACTGCGACCAAGAACGACCGGAAAGGGTCTTCGCTGCGGCAGTGGCCACTATGGTTCGGCCTATGAGGGGTCAGAATATTCGAGGAATCGCAGCCCTGCTGGCGATCGTTGTCCTCCTGGCGGCTGCCGTGTCAGCAATTCGCTACCGCCACGCCTACGGCACCTTCAACGTGGTGGTTCGACCCGTGCACCTCTACATCGGCGGATACCGTTTCGAACCAGTAGACCAGGTTGACCTTCCGCCCCAGGAACTCGTCAGGTTCCGCCCAGGAGCGCCCCACCTGCACTCCGTCGGTACATGGTCTCTGCTCCCGGTTGTCGGCGGGCGATCCAAAGACGTCATCACACCGGACACCGGCAAATGCATCGCCTTGGCTGCCATCGAACTTGGGCATAATCACCGAGCTTTTTACGCGATGGAAGACATCGCCAACAACCCTGCCTGCGGCGCCTAACAGCCACGTCGGAAGACTCCGCACTTGACGACGCTCTATAGGAGCGTCGTTACCCAACAGGCCTCAAACACAGTCCGTCCCGGTGCTATGCCAGTAGGTTCACCGTCATGACCGCCTCAGGCGCCGACACGATGTCGATCGGCCGAAGTGTCGAACATCGTTAGCCAACCGCGCCGTTGGCCGCGGAAGGCCACTTTCGCGGTGGTCAGCGCGGTCCTCGTGGTGTGCGCCGCGGTCGCGCTACTTCTGGTCGCTCTCGACCACCGCTACGGCCCCCTGCAGGGCGGCAGCTTCAGTGGCCCGGTGGCCAACGACCTCGCCTTCATCAACGAGGACTCCTCGTACCGCCTCACCTCCGCCCCGGGAACCACGGGACAGGTGATCGGCTCCCTCTACAACCCCGGGTCGCACGCCGTGACGATCCGTTCCGCCAGCGCCGGGGACATGGCGCCCGTAATCGGCGTCCAGTGGTCGGTGTTCCACACAGTGCCCGACGGGTCGGTCTTTGGAGTCGACACACCCTGGCACTCATTCCCGGCCACGATCCCCGCGCAAGGAACCATCCGCCTGCTCCTCACGCTGCACCGGCCCACCACCTGCCCACCGAACGCCGGCTTCCGCACTGACAGCACCTTCGACAATTCGCTGCTGCTGCGGTGGAAATCCTTACTGCGAACCCATACGACGTTCGTCGACAACGTCACCCTGCCCATCAAGATCTGCTGACCCGCCCAGCACACGGGAACACGCTGCCACCCGCGATCACCCGTTGATGGAATGAGATCCGAGTCGGACAGATGTGCTCGAAAATCCCGATCGGACCTCAGACGACCACTTCCAGGCCCGTTGGCGGTGTCGTTCAGGAGTGCCCCAGAACGATCGTTCTGCGTCAGTCGGCGGGCGTGCCTACCGGGACGGGCTTCTCCGCCGCCAGGCTGTTGCCGGCCGGAATCGTCGAGCAGGTGCTGGGTGCCGGGACGCCGGCGAACCGGGCCTGCACCCACGCCGCCGCCGTGGTGAGCCAGGTGATGCCCACATCGGTGTGACCCAGCGTGCCGAACTCGGTGTACTCCACGGCGTTCCCGGCCGCGCAGTACTTGCGAGCGATGCTGCGCACATCGCCGGTGACCATCACGCCGTCCCCGGTGCCGTACTTCGCAGACGGCTGAGTGCCCTCGCTGACGCCGTACGCGCCCTGCAGGATCTGGAACGGGATGGTCGGCGACGGGGCGAGCCCGGCGTTGACCTTGTTCAGGACGGCGGCCAGTCCCGGGATCGAGTCGGGGTTGGCGTACTGCGGCTTGACCAGCTGCTGGAACGTCAGTCCGGGGTACTTGCCCTCCGCGTCGCCGATGCCCGCGTTCTTCGTCGCGCCGAGCACGGCCTTGCCGTACGTCGACAGGTAGGGCGACAGGTCCATGGCGAACCCGCGCTCCAGCCCGTTAATGGCGAGCAGGGCGACCCCGCTCCACTTGGTCGAGCCGTTGACGTACTTCAGGTTGTGCGCCGGGTCGACGTAGACGCCGCCCTCGGTCGCCCCGACCAGATGGCGGTTGATGTCGGGCGCGTACGACGGCGCCAGTTGCGCGGCCCATTCAGTCGCGATCGACCCGCCGGAGTAGCCCATCATCGCGAAGTCGGTGTTCGGCCCCAGACCGAGCGCGCTCGACTTGCCCACGGCCCGCATCGAATCCAGCGTCATGTAGCCGTTCTCCGGACCGACCGTGTAGTGCGGCACCTGACCCTCGAAGTCCGGGACGTTCACGTCGTGGCCGGCGCTCAACAGGGAGGTGAACGCGAGCTGCTCCTCCGCGAAGGTCTGCGCGCCGGGCGAGGTCGACCCCGCGATGCTGCGCGACGGGCTGTCCGCGACGTTGAGGGAGTCGTAGAAAGAGTTGTAGGTGACGACCTTGTGAGTGACGTCGGGGACGGGCGAGTGGATCACGCTCGTCACGTTGGCGACGGCCTGACCCGTCTGGGTGCGGGTGCGATAGAGGAGCTGGGTGACCTGCACGGGCGTCGCGATCCCCTGCACGTGGTAGGTGATCGTGCGGCTCTTCAGCACGGTGCCCGGCGCGAACGACGCGAGCGTGCGAGCCCCGGTATAGGAGTAGAACGGCCCGGTGCGCTCCCATCCGCCCTTCGACTGCGGCGTCGCCGCGTGTGCCGGGAGGGAGCCCGTCGCGATGGCACCTGCGGTCACGAGCAGCGCGGCAGTGGCGACGCCGTAGCGTCGTAGAGGGGTGGTTCGCATGAGGATCCTCCGCGGAGAAGTCAGCGCCGATCGACGATGTGTCGTGGGTCACTGTCGTGCCATCGAGGCTACCTTCGGGTAACCAGCCCGACGAGGCCATCGTCGGCGAGGCCATGCCCGGCACGCCTGGAAGTGACACGATGCAGGTGTGGGCCTGGACATCACCGCCGCCCGGCCGTGGCCGGCACTGCTGGATCTCCCCTGGGAGACCCCGCTCGAAGACTGGCCCGAGGACCTGCTGGCCGCGCTGCCGCGCGGGATCTCCCGTCACGTCGTACGATTCGTGCGCATCGAGGGCCGGATCATCGCGGTCAAGGAGATCAAGGCCGATATTGCCCGCCGCGAGTACTCGCTGCTGCGCAATCTGCGCCGCCTCGACCAGCCGGCGGTGGAGGCCGTCGGCATCATCGCCGGGCGCGTCGACGTGCACGGCGAACCCCTCGACGCCTGCCTGCTGACCCGACACCTGCAGTTCTCCCTGCCGTACCGCGCGATGCTCAGCCAGGCGCTGCGGTCCAGCACGGTGCAGCGTCTGATCGACGCGCTGGCAGTGCTGCTCGTGCGCCTGCACCTGAACGGCTTCTGGTGGGGCGACGTGTCGCTGTCGAACACCCTCTTCAAGCGCAACGCCGGCGAGTTCGCGGCCTACCTGGTGGACGCCGAGACCGGAGAGTTGCACAACCGACTGAGCGACGGCCAGCGCGCCCACGATCTCGACATCGCCCGGGTCAACATCGCCGGCGAGCTCATGGATCTGCAGGCAGGCGGGCTGCTGTCGGACGAGATCGACGCCATCAGCGTGTCCGAGCGAATCATGACCCGATACGCCGAGCTGTGGGCCGAGCTGACCCGCGTCGAGACCATCGACCGCGGCGAACGCTGGCTGGTGGACGAGCGCATCCGGCGCCTCAACACCCTCGGCTTCGACGTGGGCGAGCTCGACATCGAGACCGATGTCGACGGCACCCGGATCCGCATCCAGCCGAAGGTGGTCGACGCCGGGCACCACTCGCGGCGGTTGCTGCGGTTGACCGGACTGGACGTCGAGGACAACCAGGCCCGGCGGCTCCTGAACGACCTGGACTCCTTCCGTGCTGCGCACGACCGCCAGAACGATGACGAGGAGATGGTGGCGCACGACTGGCTCACCACGATCTACGAGCCGATCACCCGCGCCGCGCCGCGGGATCTGCGCGCCAAGCTGGAGCCGGCCGAGCTCTTCCACGAGGTGCTGGAGCACCGGTGGTACATGTCGGAGAAGCTCGAGCGCGACGTCTCGATCGACGAAGCGGTGCGCGACTACGTGGACTGGGTGCTGCCCGACAAACCGGACGAACGATCCGTGGTCGGCGTCGATACCCAGTCCATCCCCGTACGCGCCAGGGACTGAGATGCTGGTGAGCTCGAAAGGGACTCGTGCGGCACGCGGTCCCGCTACTCTGCTCCGCACTGACCACAACGTCGACGGGGATCACGCATGAGCAACAACGACAATCCGTGGGAACAACCTCCGAGCGGTGAGGGCGAGCCTTCGGGCTACCCCCAGTACGGCGGGCAGCCGAACCAGGGCGGATACGGCCAGCCCCCCGCTCAGGGTGGCGAGTACGGCCAGCAGGGCGGGTACGGCCAGCAGGGCGGGTACGGCCAGCAGGGCGGGTACGGCCAGGCCCCCGCCCAGGGCAGCGAGTACGGCCAGGCCCCCGCGCAGAGCGGCTACGGATCCGCGCCGCAGTACTCCGGTGCGCCCGCGCCGACGCAGGGCAACCTGTCCAGCTGGGGCAAGCGCGCCGGCGGCTATGTCATAGACATTCTCGGTCCGGTGATCGTCATCAACGTGGTCAGCGCGATCGTCGGCGCCGCCAGCAGTGGGCTCGGCACTGCGCTCCGGATCATCCTCGGCTTGGCACTGCTCGGTTTCACCATTTGGAATCGGTGGCTCCAAGGCGGTAGGACCGGTCAGTCGATCGGCCGCAAGCAGGTCGGGACCAAGCTGATCGGCGTGGAGACGGGGCAGCCGATCGGCCCGTTGATGGCCTTCGTACGCGACATCGCGCACCTCGTGGACAGCGTGATCTGCTACATCGGGTGGCTCTTCCCGCTGTGGGACAGCAAGCGGCAGACCCTCGCGGACAAGATCGTCAAGACGGTGGTCATCGACGTCCGCTGAGCGCGCGACGACTCACACAGGCAGCGACGAGCCCGCATCCGCTCCGGAGGGTGCGGGCTAGTCGCTGGGAGGTTCAGTGCTCGTGGGCGGGTGCCAGCGCACCCGACAGGTGGTCGTAGGCCGCGTGGGCGTGCAGCCGCACCCGGGTGGCCAGGGTGTCGTCGTCGGCGTAGAAGCGCGGGTTGTGGTCGGAAGGCACGCCGCACCCGCCGGGGATCGGGGTCAGGTGAACCGGGTGTCCTGCACGCCGAGCATGACGTAGAGGCCCCCGTACGCGTTCACGAACTCCACGACGCCGTGCCCGGCGATGTCGGTGTGGACCTCGTCCAGGTCGAGGGACCGTAGGTGGTCGGCGATCAACCCGGCGGTCTTCACCTCACGGTTGGACAGCTCCGGATGCTGCACGTGGTGGCGCCAGCGCACCACGTCATCGGCGACCTGGTCGACTCCGCGACCCAGCTCGGCGTACACCTCGCCATCGGTCACGGCAGCCTCCACGGGCATCGGATGTGGTCAGGACCTCGTCGCGCGCTTGCGGGCGATCTCGTAGAGCGCGACGGACGCCGCGATGCCCGCGTTGAGCGACTCGGTGCTCGCGCTCATCGGGACCGACACGATCTGGTCGCAGTTCTCTCTGACGAGCCGGGACAACCCCTTGCCCTCCGAGCCCACGACGATGACCAGCGGCTCGGTCGCCAGCTGTACGTCGGGCAGCTCGACCTCGCCGTCCATGTCGAGTCCGAGGACGAAGAACCCCGCCTTGCGGAAGTCTTCGAGGGTGCGGTTGAGGTTGCCGGCAAGAGCGACCGGCACCCGCGCCGCGGCTCCCGCCGACGTCTTCCACGCCGACGCGGTCATGCCGACCGACCGTCGCTCGGGCACGATCACGCCGTGTCCGCCGAAGGCACCGACCGAGCGGAGGATCGCGCCGAGGTTGCGGGGGTCGGTGATCCCGTCCAGCGCCACGACGAGCGGGATCCCGGGTGCCTCGGGATCGAAGAAGTCGTTGGGGTGCGCGTAGTCGTAGGGTGGCACCTGCAGCGCCAGGCCCTGGTGGACGGCGCCGTCGGTGATCCGGTCGAGCTCACCGCGCGGGGTCTCCAGGATCGGGATGGTCCGGTCGGCGGCCAGCTTCAACGCGCTGCGGACCCGGTCGTCGGACTCGATGCGCCCGGCGACGTACATCGCGGTCGCGGGGATCTCGGCCCGGAGCGCGTCCAGCACCGAGTTGCGACCGGCGACAATCTCCGAGCTGGGCTTCTTCGAGCCCGAGCGACCACGCGACGGTCCGCGCGACGAGGAGCCGCCGCCGCTCGACGCGGACTTGCTGTACGCCTTGTGATTGGGCCGCTCGGCCGCCTTCGGAGTCGGGCCCTTGCCTTCCAGTCCGCGTCGTCGCTGACCGCCGCTGCCGACGCTGGCGCCCTTGCGGCTCGCACCCTTGCGGATGGCGCCGCGGCGCTGGGAGTTGCCGGCCATGATGTGCTCTTTTCCTTGAAGTTCGTGGGCGCGATGGGTGTCGCGCGCGGGTCAGGTCTGTTCGGTGGTGGCCTCTGCCAGGGACCAGCGGGCGCCGTCGGCGGTGTCCTCGACGACCACACCGGCGGCCGCGAGCTGATCGCGCACCCGGTCGGCGGCGGCGAAGTCCTTGGCGGCTCGGGCCGCGGCACGTTGCTCGATCAGCGCGTCGACGAGGCTGCCGAGGGCGTGACCGCTGCGATCACCGCCGTCGGAGGCCCATTCGGGCGCATAGGGATTGACCCCGAGTACGTCGGTCATCGCGACGACCTGCAGGGCCAGCTCGCGTGCCTTCGCCGACTCGTGCTCGTCCAGGGCGATGTTGCCCTCGCGCACGGTGTCGAACACGACGGCGAGCGCACCGGAGACGTTCAGGTCGTCGTCCATCGCAGCCGAGAACGCCTGCGGCAGCCCAGCGTCGAACGCGGTCGGCGCACCACCCAGCGCCCGGTCGAGGAACCCCTCGATCCTTGAGACCGCGGCGGCGGCCTCATCGAGAGACCCCTCGTGGTATTCGATCGTCGAGCGGTAGTGCACCGCGCCGAGGTAGTAGCGCAGCACCAGCGGCCGCACCGTCTTGGTGATCTCGGTGACAGCCAGGGTGTTGCCGAGCGACTTGCTCATCTTCTCGCCGCCGAGCGTCACCCAGCCGTTGTGCATCCAGTAGCGCGCGAAATCCATTCCGGCCGCGCGTGACTGGGCCAACTCGTTCTCGTGGTGCGGGAAGCGCAGGTCGATGCCGCCGCCGTGGATGTCGAACGTCTCGCCGAGCCAGCGCCGCGCCATCGCCGAGCACTCCAGGTGCCAGCCGGGCCGCCCGCGACCGAACGGCGTCAGCCAGCTGGCCGACTCCGGCTCGTCACTCTTGCGACCCTTCCAGAGCGCGAAGTCGCGGGGGTCGCGTTTGCCACGCGGGTCGGCGTCGGCGGCGTCCTCCATGTCGTCGATGTTCTGGTGGGTCAGCTCGCCGTACGCGGGCCAGGACCGCACGTCGAAGTAGACGTCGCCGCTGTCGTCGGGCGCGGCATACGCGTGACCCTTCTCGATCAGTGTCTCCATCAGCTCGACCATGTCGGTGACGTGGCCGGTGGCCCGCGGCTCGTACGTCGGTCGGCCCACCCCGAGCAGGTCCAGGGCGTCGCTCGTCTGCCGCTCGTGCTCGTAGGACCACGCGAACCACTGCGCGTCGTTGGCCCGCGCCTTGTCGAGGATCTTGTCGTCGATGTCGGTGACGTTGCGGACCAGGGTCACGTCGTACGCGTGCCCGATGGTCAGCCAGCGGCGCAGGATGTCGAACGCGACGGCGAAGCGGACGTGGCCGATGTGCGGGCTGCCCTGGGTGGTGAGGCCACAGATGTAGAGCCCGACCCGGCCTTCCTGCAACGGCTGGAACTCACGCAGCTGCCGCGTGGCGGTGTCGTAGATGTGCAGGCTCACCCGCCGAGTTTATCGGGACCGCGCGGGCCCGACCGACCATCGCCGGCGCCCGAGTGGGTTGTGGGCGCAACGGTCACTTTCCTGCGACGGCGTACGGCGGGAGCGCGGGTTCGTGGCGCTACGGTCACTTTCCTGCACGCAGCGCCCGCGCCCAGACGCCCGGTCAGGAGCCGGCGTCGATCCACTCCTGCAGGTGCGGCGCCTCGTCCCCGATGGTGGTGGCGTCGCCGTGCCCGGTCAGCACCCGGGTCTGCGGCGGGAGGGTGAGCAACCGGTCCCGGATCGAATCGATGATGACCGGGAAGCTGCTGAACGAGCGTCCCGTGGCTCCCGGACCTCCCTGGAAGAGGGTGTCGCCGGTGAGGACGATCCCCAGGTCCGGGAGGTGGAAGCAGCAGGCGCCCGGCGAGTGACCGGGGGTGTGCAGCACCTCGATCCGCGCACCTGCCACGGTCTGGACGTCGCCGTCGGCGAGGTCGTCGTCGAAACGCTGCTCCGGGTAGGTGAGCTCCCACAGCGGCCAGTCGTCGGGGTGCAGCGCGATGCGCACGTCGGGTTGCACCTGCTTGATCCCCGCTGCGGCATCGATGTGGTCGTTGTGCGCGTGGGTGCACCAGATCCCGGCGATCCGGCGTCCGGCGACGGCTGCCAGGATCGGACCGGACTCGTGACCGGGATCGACGACCAGCACGCTGTCGTCGTCACCGATCAGCCAGACGTTGTTCTCCACGTCCCACGAGCCGCCGTCGAGCTCGAAGGCCCCCGACGTGGTGACCTTCTCCACCCGGACGCCGTCACGCTGTGCCACGACCTCGCTCACAGCACGACCACCGACCGCAGGACGACGTCCTCGCCGCCGCCGTGCATCTTGTCGAACGCCGCCTCGACCTCATCAAGGCCGACCTGCTCGGTGACGAAGGTGTCCAGGTCGAAGCGACCCTGGCGGTAGAGGTCGATCAGCATGGGGAAATCGCGCTCGGGCAGGCAGTCGCCGTACCAGCTGGACTTCAAGGCCCCGCCGCGGCCGAAGAGGTCGATCAGCGGCAGCTCCACCTTCAGGTCGGGCGTCGGTACGCCGACCAGTACGACCGTGCCGGCCAGATCCCTTGCGTAGAAGGCCTGTTCGTAGGTCTCCGGTCTGGCGACGGCGTCGATGACCACGTCGGCGCCGTTGCCTCCGGTCAGCTCGCGCACCCGCCCGACGACGTCCTCGGAGCGGGGGTCGATCGTGTGGGTGGCACCGAAGTGCTTGGCCAGCTCCAGCTTGCGCGGGTCGACGTCGATCGCGATGACGGTCGTCGCACCGGCGATGGACGCGCCCGCGACGGCGGCATCACCCACCCCGCCGCAGCCGATGACGGCAACACTGTCACCGCGTGTGACACCACCAGTGTTGACGGCCGCGCCGAAGCCCGCCATCACACCGCACCCGAGCAGGCCGGCCGCGACGGCGGGCGCTTCCGGGTCGACCTTGGTGCACTGGCCGGCGGCCACCAGGGTCTTCTCCGCGAACGCGCCGATGCCGAGGGCCGGGGTCAATTCGGTGCCGTCCGTGAGCGTCATCTTCTGGGTCGCGTTGTGGGTGGCGAAGCAGTACCAGGGCTTGCCCTTCTTGCAGGCCCGGCACTGCCCGCACACCGCGCGCCAGTTGAGGACCACGAAGTCGCCGGGCGCGACGTCGGTGACGCCTTCGCCGACCGCCTCGACGACACCGGCGGCCTCGTGGCCGAGCAGGAAGGGGAAGTCGTCGTTGATGCCGCCCTCGCGGTAGTGCAGGTCGGTGTGGCACACCCCGCAGGCCTGTACTGCCACGAGCGCCTCGCCCGGCCCCGGATCGGGCACCACGATGTCGACCACTTCCACGGGCTGGTTCTTCGCGCGGGCGATGACGCCCCGGACGGTCTGCGGCATACCGATACTCCCTCGATCGACGTTTCCCCCAACCTAGGCCGTCGCCGTCGGAGAAGCAGGGTCAGGCGGTGCGCCGCCTGCGCAGGAACGGGTCGGTGAGCGCGTCGGTGGTGTACGCGTTGCCGTCGTCGGAGATGTCGGTGCCGGGCGCCACGATCTCGTCAATCCGGTCCAGCACCTCGGCGCTCAGGTGCACGTCAGGAGAGCTCAGCTGACTGTCGAGCTGCTCCATCGTGCGCGGCCCGATGATGGCCGACGTGACGCCCGGGTGCTGCATCACGAACGCCAGGGCCAGTTCGATCAGCGTGATCCCGGTCTGCTCGGCGAGCACCGCAAGATCCTCGACCGCGTCCAGACGGCGCTGGTTCGCCGGGGTCGACAGGTCGAAGCGCTTGGGCATCATCTTGGTCCGGTTCGTCGTGGGCATCTCCTGGCCCTTGCGGAACCGCCCGGACAGCCAACCACCGGACAGCGGACTCCACGCGAGCACACCCATCCGGTACTTCTCGGTCACCGGCAACACCTCGCGCTCGATGCCGCGCGCCAGGATCGAGTACGGCGGCTGCTCGGTCACGAACCGCGAGAGCGCACGGTCGCGTGCGATGACCTGGCCCTCCACGATCCGGTACGCCGGGAACGTCGAGGAGCCGAACGCGCGGATCTTGCCCGCCCGCTGCAGGTCGGTCAGGGCCGCGATGGTCTCGTCGTCGTCGGTGCCGGTGTCCGGACGGTGCACCTGGTAGAGGTCGATCCAGTCGGTCTGCAGCCGGCGCAGGCTGTTCTCGACCTCCCGCACCATCCAACGCCGGGAGTTGCCGCGCTGGTTCGGGTCGCCTCCGGGCGCACCCATCGCGACGTCCATCGGGCTGTGGAACTTGGTCGCAAGAACGACATCCTGACGTCGTCCTCGAAGGGCCTTGCCGACGATGGTCTCGGACTCCCCCTGGGAGTAGACGTCGGCGGTGTCGATGAAGTTGATGCCGGAGTCCAGCGCGTGGTGGATGATCCGCGCCGACTCCTCGTGGTCCTTCTCGCCCCAGGCGCCGAACATCATGGCGCCGAGGCAGAGCGGGGTGACGTGCATGCCGGTGTGGCCGAGGTTGCGAGTGTCCATGTCTCGCAGCGTAGGCCTGCCCCCGAGTGGCATACATATGCGTCGAGTGGCGCACCTCCACGGGGTGCACTCGGCACACAGGTATGCCACTCGGCAGGGTCCGGCGGCGGGTCCGGCCGCGGGGTCAGGCGGTGGGCACGACGAGCGCGGTCGCGATCGCCGCCACGCCCTCGCCTCGCCCGGTGAGGCCGAGGCCGTCGGTCGTGGTCGCCGCCACCGAGACGGCCGCGCCGCCCAGCGCGTCCGAGAGCGCCTGCTGCGCCTCGAGCCGCCGCGGGCCGATCTTGGGCCGGTTGCCGATGACCTGCACTGTCACGTTGCCGATCTGGAAACCGTTGTCCTGCAGCAGCTCCCGCACCACCCCGAGCAGCACCGCGCCCCGCGCACCCGCGAGCTCCGGGCGGGAGGTGCCGAAGTGTTGACCGAGGTCTCCGAGGCCGGCGGCGCCGAGCAGCGCGTCGCACATCGCGTGCGCGACGACGTCGCCGTCGGAGTGTCCTTCGATCCCGCGCTCCCCCGGCCACTCCAGGCCGGCCAGGTAGAGGGGGCGGTCGTCGTCGGCGTACGGGTGGACGTCGACACCGATGCCGGTACGCGGCAATGGACTCATCGGGTGATCCTCTCCCCCGAGCTGGGAACGGCCAGCGCCGCCAGGATCGTGTCGGCGATCCGACCCGGCGAGAGCGCGGCGGTGTCGATCCGCAGGTCGGGCTGCCACGGGTGGTACTCCCGTTCCTGGATCTGCTCCCAGCTGGGCTGCGGCATGCCCTCGATGTCGCCCACCCGGGTGGACGCACGCCGGCGGTGCTCGTCCTGGTCGCTGCAGAACAACTCGACCTCCAGCAGGCGGACGCCACGACCGGCCGCCAGGTCGCGCCACGCGTCGCGGGCATACGGCACGCCGTTGACCATGTCGGCGACCACGGTCATCCCCAGGTCCAGATGATGGGCCGCCAGCTCGTAGGACACCCGGTAGCCCACCTCGCCGACCGGGTGCTGCTCCAGACCGCTGTCGACGACGGCCTGCTCGATGACATCGACTCGCAGATGGGTCAACGCCTTTCGCGCCGCCAGTGCCCGCGCCGTGGTGGTCTTGCCGACCCCGGGAAGTCCGCCGAGCACGATCAGCGTCGCTCCGTCCGGCGGTCGCAGGCGGCTCGCGGCGTTCTGCAGATCTGCCGCGGTGGTGATCTTCTCGGCCAGAGGATCGCCCTCGATGACCAGCACCCGCCCGCCGGAGCGCTCGACCATGGCGGCGTCGTCGGTGGCGGCGGCGGCGGACCCACCGTTGTGGGCGCGCTGCAGCGCGTCCCGGGTGAAACCCTGCGGGGTCTGTACGGCGCGCAGCGCGTCCCGGTCGGGGGTGGCAGTGACCAGACCCGCGTCGTCGACCTGCTTGACGGTGTCGTGCACGGCCAGACCGGGCACGACCGCGTCGTACCCCTCGCGGACCGCGCTCGCGACCCGGTCGAACAGGGCGGTCGGCGCGAGCGCACGCGCCGCGTCGTGCACCAGGACGACGTCGATGCCCGGCCCGAGGGCGCCCAGACCGGCCGCCACCGAGTCGGTGCGTTCGGCGCCGCCGGCCACCACCACGGCATCCGGGACGAGCGCCCGGAACTGCTCCAGATCAGGGGCGGGAGCGACCACGACCAGTTGCCGCAGACCTCGTACGCCGCGGGCTGCACGGGCGGCGTGCACGACGAGGGGTTCACCGGCGAGCGGCACCAACGCCTTCGGCATACCGGCGCCGAGGCGGGTGCCGAGCCCGGCGGCCACGACGACGACGCCCACCTCAGCGGAACTGGGGTGGGCGTCGGTCACGTGCGGTTCGGACGTCAGGAGGCGAGCACCTCATCGAGCGTGGCCTCGGCCTTGTCCTCGTTGGTGTGCTCGGCCAGCGCCAGCTCCGAGACGAGGATCTGGCGCGCCTTGGCCAGCATCCGCTTCTCGCCGGCGGACAGGCCACGGTCCTGGTTGCGGCGCCACAGGTCACGCACGACCTCGGACACCTTGATGACGTCGCCCGAGGCGAGCTTCTCCAGGTTGGCCTTGTAACGACGCGACCAGTTGGTCGGCTCCTCGGTGTGCTCGGCGCGCAGCACCTCGAACACCTTGTCCAGACCTTCCTTGCCGACGACGTCACGGACGCCGACCAGGTCGCAGTTCTCTGCGGGTACCTCGATGGTCAGATCGCCTTGGGCGACCTTCAGCTTGAGGTAGAGCTTCTCCTCACCTTTGATCGTTCGCTTGTTGATCTCTTCGATGAGAGCCGCACCGTGATGCGGATACACGACCGTCTCGCCGACCTTGAAAGCCATCTGTTGTTAGCCCCTTTCGCGACCCCCAGAATACCACGGCCGAACGGGCCCTCAGAAACGTTTCCGCAGGTCAGAGGGCATGCCGACGATCCACAGGCCATAAATCGACCCTTGACAGATCGACGTCTGTCGTGCACGCGCGCGATCATCCTGCGTCCGTCGCGCCACCGGCTGGCGCCCCTGTCCGGCCGAGCCGGTAGTCTCAGCGCCGTGACGCGACGACTTCGAGCCGGCAGGTCCGTACTGGGCGCCCTCGGGCTGGCGACCTCGGTGTCGCTGCTCAGTGGCTGCATGTACCTGTCACCCACGCAGACCGACGTCAGCTACAACGGGAGCAACGGCACGAACGCGACCGTGGGCGACCTGACGCTCTCCGGTGTGCTCATCTCGGCCTCGAGCAAGGGCGCCCCCGGCACCATGCAGGGGATGGTGACCAACAACAGCGACAGCACGATCGCGGTCACCGTCGCCGTGGGCGGCTCCCAGGCGAAGCTGTCCGTGCCCGCCGACACCGCGGTGCGGCTGGATGGTCAGCCCTCCGGCAACTCCACCAGCACCGTCAGCGCCGTCAAGGTCGCCTCGACTCCGGCGGCCCCGGGCGCGAAGACCACCGTCATCTTCGCCACGGCCAGCAGCGGCCAGTCGCCCGTGGTCGTGCCGGTGCTGCTGCCCGGCCAGGCCTACAACTAACCCATCGGCCACGGCCGCCTGGTGCGGCCGCTCAGTCCGTCGTCTCGAACTTGTAGCCCAGTCCTCGCACCGTGAGGATGAAACGCGGGTTCGCCGGGTCCGGCTCCAGCTTCGCCCGCAGACGCTTGATGTGCACGTCCAGCGTCTTGGTGTCGCCGACATAGTCGCTGCCCCACACCCGGTCGATGAGCTGGCCGCGGGTGAGCACCCGGCCGGTATTGCGCAGCAGCATCTCCAGCAACTCGAACTCCTTGAGCGGCAACGCGATCGCCGCGCCGTCGACGCTGACCGTGTGCCGGTCGACATCCATCCGCACCGGGCCGGCCGACAGCGTGGGGGCCATCAGCTCCTCCGGCTCCTGGCGTCGCCGGATGACCGCCTTCACCCGTGCGAGCAGCTCCCGTGAGGAGTAGGGCTTGGTGACGTAGTCGTCGGCGCCGATCTCCAGCCCGACCACTTTGTCGACCTCGCTGTCCTTGGCGGTGAGCATGATCACCGGCACGTTGGAGCGCTGCCGCAGGGCGCGGCATACGTCGATCCCGGACAGCCCCGGCAGCATCAGATCCAAGAGCACGAGGTCGGCCCCGTTGCGGTCGAACTCGGTCAGCGCATCCGGACCCGTCTCGGCCAGCCCGACGTCGTACCCCTCCTTGCGCAGCAGGTAGGACAGCGGATCGGAGATGGACTCCTCGTCCTCGACGACCAGGATGCGAGTCATGAAGTGGCCTTTCCAGGGACGGTGGGTGAGGCGTGTGACGGCAGGCGGTCGATCGACCGACCTCCGGGGTCCGGCGCGTCCTCGAGAGCGGGCGGGACGGGCAGGTGGAGCGTGAACGTCGAGCCCTGGCCCTCCTCGGACCAGACCGACACCTCGCCGCCGTGTCCGGCGACGACGTGCTTGACGATGGCCAGCCCGAGTCCGGTGCCGCCGGTACGCCGCGAGCGCGCGGGGTCCACCCGGTAGAACCGCTCGAAGATGCGCTCCTGGTCCACGGGCGAGATCCCGGCGCCCTGATCGGTGACCGCCACCGAGGCCAGAGCACCTTGGCGACGCACGGTGAGCGCGACGCGGGTGCCCGGGTCGGAGTAGTGGATGGCGTTCTCGAGCAGGTTGCGGATCGCGGTCGTGAGCAGTGCCGGGTCGCCGAAGATGCGCACGTCGGTGCCGGTCGGGCTCGCCTGGATCAGCTCGATCCGCTTGTCCTCGGCGAGCAGCCGCACATGATCGACCGCCTCGTGCGCGCACGCCACGACGTCGACCGGCACGGGCTCGTCGAACGTGTCGGACACCTGCAGCCGGGACAGCTCCACGATCTCCTGCACGAGCCGGGTGAGACGGGCGGTCTCGGCATGCATCCTGCCGGCGAAGCGGCGTACGGCGTCCGGGTCGTCGGATGCGCCCTCGACGGCCTCGGCCAGCAGGGACAGCCCGCCGACCGGCGTCTTCAGCTCGTGGCTGACGTTGACGACGAAGTCGCGCCGGGTCTCCTCGACGCGCCGGGAGTAGGTCAGGTCCTCCACCAGGGCGATGACGTGCTCGGCGCCGAGTCGCGCCACCTGGATGCGCAGGGCCAGGGTGCCGGGACCGACGGGTCCGCGTGCGACGTCGAGCTCGACCTCCCGGGTGTCGCCGTCGCGGCGCACGGCCCGGACCAGGTCGAGGATCTCCGGGTGCGCGAGCTCGCTGCGGCGCACCAGTCCGAGCGCGTCAGCACGCGGCGACGCACGCTCGACCCGATCGGAGGCGTCGACCACGATCGACATGCCCGGCAGCGCCTGGATGACCTCGATGACCTGGGGCGACAGGCTCGTGGGCCTCGTGCTCGTGGCGGTCTGCGTGGTCGCGGCACGCCGTCGCCATCCCGCGGCGGCGACACCGACGAGGAGGCCGACGACCAGAGCGGCAGCCAGACCGAGCACGACGTACACGCGGGTTAGCGTACGCAGCGAACGGAGCGCGGATGACGCGTCGGCTCGCGTCTGCCTGGTGTTCACCTGCGAGCCTGATCCCGTTCACCGACCGATGTCAGCCTCTGGGCGACCCACCCGGCAAGCCGAGGACAATGAGCGCATGCGCGACGCCTTTCACGAAGACCTGGACAAGATCTCCGACGACCTGGTCGAGATGACCCGACTCGTCGGCATCGCGATGACCAGGGCTACCGACGCACTGCTCCAGGCGGATCTGTCGCTGGCCGAGAGTGTCATCGCGGCCGACGACGACATCGATCAGCTGCGCCGGCAGGTCGACGACCACGCCATCGATCTGCTCGCCCGCCAGCAGCCGGTCGCCACGGACCTGCGGATGGTCGTGACGGCCATGCACATGGCCTCCGACATCGAGCGGATGGGCGACCTGGCCCGGCACATCGCCAAGGTGGCGCGGATGCGCTACCCCGAGCACGGCGTGCCCGACGAGCTGCGTGAGGTCATCACCGACATGGAGAGGACCGCCGCGCACCTGGCTGCGAAGACCGGTGAGGCGATCGCCCACAAGGACGCGCTGGCCGCCGTCGAGATCGAGAAGGACGACGACGCGCTGGATCAGCTGCACCGCAAGGTGTTCGCCACGCTGGTCGACCACAGCTGGGCGCACGGCACCGAAGCGGCCGTCGACGCGACGCTGATCAGCCGTTACTACGAGCGGTTCGGCGACCACGCTGTCGCCGTGGCGGCCCGCATCGTCTACCTGGTGACCGGCCGGTACGCCGACCAGCAGAGCTGACACTCACCGCCGCCTGCCCGGCGGCGCACGTTGACGGTGTTCCCGGCGGGTGACGGCGTTCGAACGCCGTCAATGGATGCGAACGCCGCCAGGGTCAGCCCCGGCCCGGCGGTCAGCGACCCTGGTTGGCCACCGCTTCGGCCGCCGCCTTCGCGGTCTCCGGGTCGAGGTACTCCCCGCCGGCCACGGTCGGCTTGAAGTCGTCGTCGAGGTGGTAGACCAACGGCATCCCGGTGGGGATGTTGAGGCCCACGATGTCGTCGTCGCTGACGCCGTCCAGGTGCTTGACCATCGCGCGCAGGCTGTTGCCGTGGGCGGCGACCAGCACGGTCTTGCCCTCCTGCAGGTCCGGCTTCAGGTCCGACTCCCAGTAGGGCAGGAAGCGCGCGATGACGTCCTTGAGGCACTCGGTGCGGGGTGCGTCGGCGCCGAGATCGGCGTACCGGGGGTCGCCGTCCTGGCTGAACTCCGAACCCGGTTCGATCGCCGGCGGCGGCACGTCGTACGAGCGACGCCAGGTCATGAACTGCTCCTCGCCGAACTCCTCCAGCGTGGCCTTCTTGTCCTTGCCCTGCAGCGCTCCGTAGTGCCGCTCATTGAGCCGCCACGAGCGCTTCACCGGGATCCACTGGCGGTCGGCGATGTCGAGCGCCAGGCCGGCGGTCGTGATCGCCCGGCGCAGCAGCGAGGTGTGGACGACGTCCGGCAGCAGGCCGGCGTCCTTGATCAACTCCCCGCCGTGCACAGCTTCGTCGCGACCCTTGTCCGTCAGCGGGACGTCGACCCACCCGGTGAAGAGGTTCTTCGCGTTCCAGTCCGATTCGCCGTGCCGCAGCAACACCAGGGTGTGAGTCATGCCGGTCAGTCTAGGAGGGGGGTCAGTCCTGCAGCAGATGTGCGAAAGCCTCGAGGTTGCGAGTGGACTCACCGCGCTTGATCCGCCAGGCCCACTCGCGCTTCATCGACGACAGGAAGCCGATGACCAGCAGCTCGTTGAAGGGTGCGTCGGCCGCGTCCAGGACCGCGCCGAGCACGTCGTCCAGGTAGTCCGGTCCGACCGCCGCGAGCGGCACCCGGCCGCCGACGTAGACATCGCCGGTGCCGTCGATCGAGTAGGCCACCGCCCCCATCCGCAGGTTGCGCCGCAGCAGGAAGGTGTAGAACCCCTCGGCGTTCTCGTCCGGGTGACGGATGACGAACGCCGTTGTCGTCAGTGCTTTCTCGCCGACCAGCAGCGACGTGACCGTCTTGAGCTTGCGATCGCCCGGGAGGGTGACGACGTACTCGCCGTCGCGGGCGCCGGTCTCCCACTCCAGGTCGGCGTCGGCGAGGAACGAGCGGATGGTCTCGTGGACACCCGCGTGCGCGGGGCTCACGGGATCACGGCCTCGGCGAGCGGAAGCTCCAGCAGCCGGGCCGAGCCCGCGTCGTCGGCGACGTCGGTGCGCGCGTCGCGGCAGGCCCGCTCGTAGACCGCCATCAACTCATCGGTCGTGCGTTCCCAGCCGTAGCGCTGCGCATGCTCGACGGCCTTGTGCGCCAGAGCTTTCCGCTCGTCCGGGGTGCTGTCGAGCACCGCCAGCAACCGCTCGGCCCACACCGCCGGGTCATGTCCTTGCACGAGGACGCCGGCGCTTCCGACCGCGCGCGGCAGGCCGCCGACGTCGGCGGCCACGACCGTCGCGCCGCAGGCCTGCGCCTCCAGGGCCACCAGGCCGAACGATTCGGAGCGGGAGGGGACGGCGACCGCGTCGCTCGCGCGGAACCATCGTGCCAGCTCCTGACGCGGCACGGGCGGCACGAATTGCACGATGTCGGCGATCCCGAGCTCACGGGCCAACGCCTGCAGGGCGCGCGGCTTCTCCAGACCCGATCCGCTCGGCCCACCGATGACCGCCACGATCAGACGCCGCCGCCGTTCGGGATCGCGCCGCACCATCTCGGCGGCAGCCCGCAACAGCACATCCGGTCCCTTGAGCGCCTGGATCCGGCCGACGAAGAGCACCAGCTCCGCGTCCTGCGGCAGCTCGAGGGCCTCGCGGGCGGCCTGCTGATCGCCCGGGGCGAAGGTGACCAGATCGACCCCCGGCGGTACGACGCGCACCCTGGCCGGGTCGGCGTCGTACAGCTCGACGAGCTCGCGCGCCTCGATCTCGGTGTTGGCGACCAGCAGGCTGGCGGCTCGCACGACCTGCTCCTCGCCGATCTCCCGACCGGCCGGCTCGGGCCGATCGCCTTGCGCCAGCGAGCGGTTCTTCACCTTGGCCATCGTGTGCATGGTGTGCACGAGCGGCACATTCCACCGGTCGGCGGCCAGCCAGCCGACCTGACCGGACAGCCAGTAGTGGGAGTGCACCAGGTCGTAGTGACCTTCGGGGCTGATCGCCACGAGCCGCATCACCCCGGCCGCGAACGCGCACAGCTGACCCGGAAGATCGTCCTTGGACAGTCCCTCGTAGGGGCCGGCGTCGATATGACGCACCAGCACGCCGGGTGCGACGGGTACGACCTCGGCCGAGGCGGCGCTCGTCCGCCGGGTGAAGATCTCGACCTCCACACTGCGCTCGCCGAGGCGACGTGCGGTCTCCAGGACGTAGACGTTCATCCCACCGGCGTCCCCGGTGCCGGGCTGCTCCAGCGGCGAGGTGTGCACGCTGATCATCGCCACTCGCCGTACGGCGGAGGGGATCTCGGGCAGAGGTGGCATCGCCGTCCAGTCTGGCACGGCCCGGACAGCGCGTCCCGGTACCCTCGCCCGGTGCGAGAGGTGAAACCGGTGGGTCTGGTGACCCGAGGCACCACCGCACCCAACAGGCTGCGGCGCTGCGACCGGTGGCTCACCGGTCCGCAGGCGTGGCGGCTTCGCACCGTCGATCGGCCCCTCGTGGTCGACCTCGGATACGGCCGCCACCCCGTGACCGCAGTCGAGCTGCACCACCGGCTGCGCGCCGTACGCCGGGACACCGAGGTGGTCGGCGTCGAGATCGAACCCGCCAGGGTCGCCGACGCCCTGCCCCTGCAGCGACCCGGACTGTCCTTCGTACGAGGCGGATTCGAGATACCGGTGAGCGGGCGGGTGCAGGTCGTCCGCGCGTTCAACGTGCTGCGCCAGTACGACGAGGCGCACGTCGCGCAGGCCTGGCCCCGGATGCAGGCGAGGCTCGCCCCGGACGGTCTGGTGGTCGACGGCACCTGCGACGAGATCGGTCGGGTCGCGAGCTGGGTGGCGCTGGACGCGGGCGGCCCGCTCTCGCTGACCGTCTCGCTGCGACTGGCAGATCTGACGACGCCGTCGGTCGTGGCCGAGCGCCTGCCCAAGGCCCTCATCCATCGCAACGTCCCCGGCGAGCGGGTGCACGCGTTCCTCGACGCGCTCGACGAGGCGTGGGAGCGGGCCAGCCCGCTGTCGGCGTACGGCTCGCGCCAGCGTTTCATCTCCGCCGCTCGCGCACTGCACGATGCCGGCTGGCCGTTGCACGACGGACCCGCCCGGTGGCGGATGGGCGAGATCACCGTCGACTGGGACGCGGTCCGCCCCGGCTCCTGACCGGGGCGGAGGCGTTCAGGCGGGTCGACCGGTGGCCGCGACGTACGCCGTGCCGGTGCCCGTGAACGACAGCGCTCCCTCGGCCGCCTCGACGAACACCGCCTGACCCGGGCACAGGGTCAGAGCCTCCCCGTCGCACGTCACCCGCACCGACCCGCCGAGTGCCAGCACGATGCGCGGACCGGTCTCGGCGACCTGGGCCGGCTCTTCTCCCTGATCAACCAGGGACAGCGAGAACTCTTGCGCCGACTGCGGATAGCGCACCACCCGTCCGACCCGCTCGCCGACCTCGGCGACCATCTGGCGGTGCACCTGCACGATCCGCAGCAGTTCGGCCACGTCGATCTTCTTGGGCGTGAGCCCCGCGCGCACGACGTTGTCGGAGTTGGCGAGGATCTCGATGGCGGCACCCCGCACGTAGGCGTGCAGCACCCCCGCGGGAACGAAGACGTAGGTGCCCGGAGCCTCGACCCGATGGTGCATCGTGAGCAGCACGACGAGACCGACATCGCCCGGGTAGTCCACGGCCACGGACCGGACGGCGTCCGCGACATCGGCCGGGATGGCGTGCGCCCCGTCGAGCGCCGTGAGCGTCCGCTCGACCAGGTCCGGGCGGGCGTCGACCGGGGTCGCCAGGATGCCCGCCAGGATGTCATGCGCGGTGAGGGATTCTCTTGCGATCGCCCGCAGTTCCGGCACCCCCAGACTGCCGAACCGGGCCACGATCTCGTCGTACGGCACCATCCCGGCGAACATCTCGAACGGCGTCAGCGGGACGACCGCCTCCGGCTTCGGGGAGCGGTCGGTGTAGGTCCCCGCTGCCGCGTCCAGCGCCTGCCGGGCATCCGGATGACACTGGATCGACAGAGCCCGCTCAGGGGCGAGCACCTTGAGCAGGAACGGAAGCCGATCACCGGTGCGCGCCGCGAGGTCCGCGCCCAGCGTGCGCGCCGGGTCGGCGGCGATGATCTGGTCCAGCGTGGTGTCGTCGAGCAGCGCCGGCGCCGCCTCGTGCGCGCCGAGCCACAACTCCGCCTCCGGCTCGTGCGTCGGTGCGGATCGCCCGGTGAGTTCGGCCAGGACGGTGTGCGAGCCCCAGGCGTACGACCGCACCCGGCCGGTCAATCTCCGCATCAGTGCTGGAGATTCACCACGGTCCGTAGGGGCCCTGGTTACTGGACTCCCTGGCCTTGCCGAGCACCTGTCGCAGCGCGGGGCGCACGTCGACGAGGTAGACGGCCGAGCCCACGATCGCGATGATCCCGAGGAAGCCGATCGGGCTCTGCACCGTCAGGATCCCGAGCAGCAGCGCGATCCCGGTGATGAGCAGCCACTTGTTCTTGGTCAGCTTGCCCGCGGCGCGGAACGCGTCCTCGCGGTGGCGCAGGCAGTCCACGAACGCCACGACCTCACACGCCAGCATGGCCAAACCGAGGACCAGCGCGATCCAGTACTGGACGAAGGAGAGGCCGGTCAGCAGGTTCATGGCAAGAGTCTACGTTCGCCACCTGTGCCGATTCCCCGGTATCCGACGCGACGATTCGCGCCGTTGGCGGGCTCTCGGGCCTGCCGCGGGTCGCCTCAGGTCTCGATCAGGACCGTGAAAGGGCCGTCACCGGTGAGGGTGACGCTCATCTGCGCTCCGAAGCGACCCGTCTCGACGTGTACCCCTCGCTCCCGCAACGCCGCCACGACATGCTCGACCAGCGGCTCGGCGTACGCCGCGGGCGCCGCCGCCCCCCAGGACGGTCGCCGCCCGCGTCGGGTGTCGCCGTACAGCGTGAACTGGGAGACCACGAGCACCGGCGCTCCCAGATCGAGCACCGACCGCTCATCGGACAGGATGCGCAGCTCGGCGATCTTGCGGGCCACGAGCTCGGCCTCGGCGGTCGAGTCCTCGTGCGTGATACCGACGAGCGCCACCAGACCAGGGGTGTCGATCCGCCCGACGCACTCCTCGCTGACGTCGACGCGCGCCTTCGTGACGCGTTGCACTACCGCCCGCACGCGGGTCTCAGATGGCTACGGGGAGCACTGCGCCCACGGGCTGCCCGTGACCGAGGACCGGGACGTCAGCGATCTCGTCGAGCCCGGCGCTGTCGACACCCGCGGAGCGCAGCAGCGCGGCCATCACGACCTGACGTGCCCGCTGGCTGCCGTCGGCGATCTTCACCGCGAACCCGCGACCGTCGGGCAGACCAACGGCGTAGACGGCCTCCGCGCCGTCCTTCGCGACGGCGCCCGGCACTGCGCGGATCAGCGCCGTGACGTCCCGGCGGGTCCCGCCGAGATACTCCGGGTGCGCGCGGATGGCATGCGCGACGCGGCCCTCGTAAGTTGCCTCGTCCGCAGCAGCGATACGTCCGAACGCTCGCGCGAGACCGGCCAGCGAGATCGCCATCACCGGGGCGCCGCAGCCGTCGACAGCGGTCGCGCTCACCTGCTCGCCCGCGATCTCGGAGATGGTCTGCTCCATCGACTGCTGCAAGGGGTGCGCCGGGTCGAGGTAGGTGCTCGGGTCCCATCCGGCGGCCCGGCACGCGCCGAGCATCCCGGCGTGCTTGCCGGAGCAGTTCTGCGCGAGGGAGGTGGGGCCGTGGCCGGCCGCGAGCCAGTCGTTGCGGGCCTGCACGTCGTACGGCAGGTCGGGGGTGTTCTGCAGGTCCTCCGGCGAGAAATCGTGCTCGGCCAGGATGTGGCGCACCCCGTCGAGGTGGAAGGCCTCCCCCGAGTGACTGGCCGAGGCCAGGGCGAGCAGCGGGGCGTTGAGCTGCAACCCCGCCTTCAACATCGCCACGGCCTGCAGGGGCTTGTTGGAGGACCGGGGGAAGCAGGGAGCGCCGGCGTCCCCGATCTGCCGGACCACCGCGCCGTCCGGGGCCGTCAGGACCGCGCAGCCGTGGTGCACCGACTCCACGAATCCGTTTCGTACGACGTGCGCCACCACGGGCGCACCGGACAGGGCTTCGACCGAACTCACCCGAGCACGATAGGTGCCCGCCCCTAAAACACCGAAACCCCCCGTCCTACCGACGAATCGGTACGACGGGGAGTCGCGTGGTGCTGCCCGGTGCGCCGCCGTCGGGCAGCGCACCGGACAGTGCTCAGGAGCTGGAGCTCGTGGTGCTGGGGGTCGAGCTCGAGGTGGTGGTGTTCGCGGTGGTGCCGGTCGACGCGGGCGTGGTGGACGTGGTCGTCTTCTTCGCTGCGGTCTTGCGGGCCGGCGTGGCCTTCGCGGTGGTGGTCTTGCGGGCCGGGGTCGCCTTCGCGGTGGTGGTCTTGGCCGCGCTCTTCTTGGCGGTCGACTTCTTCGCGGTGGTCTTCTTGGCGGCAGCCTTCTTCGGGCCGGGCTTGCGGGCGCTCGGCTTGGCGTTGCCCTCCTTGGCGGCGGCGCTGCGGCCGTCGCGCTCGGCGACGCGGCTCAGGCGCGAGGTGTCACTGGACACCCGGGCGGCCACACCGGCGACGTTGCGGGCGACCTCCTTGCGACCGGCGAAGACGGTGCTCTTGGCGGTTGACGTGGTCCCCGCCGCAGTCTTGCGGGCCTGCTTGCGCACGTCGTCGGCCTGCTTGCGGGCCCGACCGGTGATGCTGTCGGTCTGCGCCTGCAGCTTCTTGGCGACCGGCTGGTTGCGCAGGTCGTCGATGACCTTCTGGCCGCGGGCGACCAGGTCGTTGTAGGACTTCTCCAGGTCGCTCTGCACCTGGGTCACGGTGGAGGTCGCGGTCTGCGGGAGCGCCTCGATCTGGGCGACGAGGTCGTTCACGGCCTCGGTGACGCGGCCCTGGGTCTCGGCGAGCCGGGCCTGGACGGCCTTCGGCTGGGCCTCGGTGCGCAGCGCCTCCGCACGCTCACCGGCCTGGTCGAGCAGCTCGAGCACGTTGTTGACCGCCGCGTCGGCGGCTCCGACGAGCGCGTAGAGGGGGGTGTTGTTCTCGGTCTTCTTCGATGACTTGGCAGCCATGATCGATACCTTTCCGTTGGACGTGATGGATGTTCGGTTCAGCTGGAGTGCTTCGGTTCGTCGTCGACGAACGATGCGTAGAGATCGAGCAGGACACCGCGCTGACGATCGGTGAGCAGCGGGTCGGCGCGGATCGCCGTACGCACGTCGAGTGCGCTGCGCTCACCGCCCGACGGATCGGCATCGAGCAGACCGGCGTGCACGTAGAGCTGCTCGGCGGAGATGCGCAGCCCCTTGGCCAGTGCCTGCAGGATCTCGCCGCTGGGCTTCTTCAGCCCCCGCTCGATCTGGGACAGATAGGGATTGCTGATCCCGGAGCGCTCGGCCAGCTGCCGCAAGGAGAGCTGTGCCTGCTGGCGCTGCTCCTTCAGGAAGCCGCCCAGATCGCTCACGGGACTCGGTGTCATGTGACCAGTATGCTTGCTGCAGTTAGCAGAGCGCAAGCTGAAGCAAGCGTGATGCTACTCACAAGTAGTGAGCGGCTTCCCCTAGGCCGGGCGGGCGAGCAGCAGGTAGCAGCGGCGGCTGGGGTACTCCGCGTCCGGGATGGGCGCGCGCACGCAGCGGGCCACCTCGACGAGCCCCGCCGCGGCGGCGATCCGCGCGACCTCGTCGGGGTACAGGAACCACCCGTCGAACGTGACGGGGTGACCCAGGAAGTTCTCGGAGCGGTGCGCCGTGCCCATCGGGATCCCCGGCGCGTCGATGTGGAACGCGACCAGCAGGTGGCCGCCCGGTCGCAGCACCCTGGCCATCTCCCGGAACGCCACGGGACGCTCGTCCGGGTGCAGATGGATGATCGAGTAGAACGCCGTCGCCCCCGCGAGCACGCCGTCCGCAAGCGGAAGGGCGCGCAGATCGCCCGCCGCGAAACCGAGGTCACCGTGCCGCGCGCGACCGGTGGTCACCATCGACGGAGACAGGTCGACGCCCACCACCTGGCGGGCGCCGCACCGGCGCAGATGCGCGGCGACCTGACCGGGCCCGCAACCGAGGTCTGCCACCGGGCCGTCCCCGATGCTGTCGACCAGTCCTGCGAGCAGCGCCCGGTCCAGGGGCTTGGTGTCGAGTTCACTCAAGAGCGCCTCGTCGTACGCGGTCGCGACAGTGTCGTAGAGGACGCGGACCGGGTCGCTCACGGCGTGACGATCACCGTTTGCGCTGCGGCGCAGTCGTCGGCGACCAGGTCGACGTCGGTCGGGGTGCTGCGCTTGACGACCGCGAGCGCGATCGGGCCGTCCTCGTGGTGGCGTGCGACCGTGGTGATGACACCGACCGGACGCTCGACGCCCGGGACGCGCAACTGCGCGCCCGGCTCGGGGAGCAGGTGACCTGAACCGTCGAGGTGCAGGAATACCACCCGGCGCGGCGGACGGCCGAGGTTGTGCACCCGCGCGACCGTCTCCTGCCCGCGGTAGCACCCCTTGTGCAGGTGCACAGCGGTGCGCAGCCAGTCCAACTCGTGCGGGATCGAGCGGTGGTCGGTGTCGGCGCCCAGCCGGGGTCGCCAGTCGGCCACCCGCAGCGCCTCCGCGGCCAGCGTGCCCGACAGCGGCCGGTCGCCCACGAAGTCCGCGGCGCGGTCGCGGGGCACGATGACCTCGCGCCAGCGCCGTCCGGTCGCGGGATGCGGGCCGTCGCCGGAGTACGACGCGCTGTCCGGTCCCATGGTCGGCCACGGGTCCACCCAGACCAGGGTGCCGTCCGCGGCGTACTGCTCGGCGCTGCCCGCCTCGTCGCAGACCTGGCCGAACTGGGCGAAGTCGGCGCTGACGTCGGTGACCTGCACCCGCAGCATGAACTGCATCGAGGTCAACCACTGCACCAGTGCGTCGGCGGTGCCGGGCTCCACCCCGAGCCAGGCGGACTCGCCGTCGTCCACGACGTGGATCGCGTGCTCGACGTGCCCGTGCGGGCTGAGAACCAGCGTCTCCACGCCGTGGTGCGGCGCGAGGTCGTCCAGCTTCTGGGTCGTCATCGAGTGCAGCCAGGTGAGACGGTCGGGCCCGGTGACGCGCACGAGCCCCCGGTGGGTCAGGTCGACCAGCGCAGCTGCGCCCGCGAGGCGGCGCTGCTCCCCCATGGGGTCGCCGTAGTGCGCGGGAACTCCCGCGTCGATCCCATGCCCGTCGACCGCTCCGGGGCGGGTGAGCGAGGAACTCGGCGTTGTCGTGGTCACCATGACAACGGTACGCCGGGCGACCACGCACGCCGACCCGGCAGTGCCCGGTCACGCAGCTGTGAACTGCCCGATGACCAGCGTCGGGACGCGTTCTCGGGACCGGCGCCCACCTACACTGACCGCCATGACGCAGGACCCCGCGCATCAGGGCGCCGCCTCCGGACCCGACGACGCGCGAGACCCCGAGACCTCGCCACACCCCGGCGGCACCGAACCGGCCGGCCGGGAGTCGCCTCCCACCGAGGACGCCGGCCAGGCCGCGGAGCAGGCACCGCCGGAGGAGAAGAAGCGCGCCGGCTGCTTCAAGGTCGGGTGCCTGACCCTGCTGTCGATGATCGTCGTCATCGCTCTCGCCGTCGGCGGCCTGGCGCTCTACGTCAACCACCAGCTGGACCAGATCCAGCACTCCAACTCACTGCTGCCCTCGGACGGGCCGACCCGCGACGCGACGGCCGGCAAGGCGCAGAACATCCTGCTGCTCGGCTCGGACTCCCGCGGGAAGAACCTGCGCGACAACGGACGCTCGGACGTCATCCAGCTCATGCACGTGAGCAGCGACCGGCGCAGCATCCAGGTCGTGCACTTCCCGCGCGACCTCTACGTCGCGATCCCCGGACACGGGATGAACAAGATCAACGCGGCGTACTCCTTCGGCGGGTCCAAGCTGCTCGTGTCGACCATGCAGAACCTGCTGGGACTGCACATCGACCACGTCGCGCAGATCGGCTTCGACGGCTTCACCAAGCTGACGAACGCGATGGGCGGGGTCGACGTCTACGTGCGCTACCCCTACAGCGAGGGCGGCTTCGGCTCCTGGACGCAGGGCTACCACCACATGAACGGCGAGCAGGCGCTCGGCTTCTCCCGCGAGCGCCACCAGCTGCCGCACGGTGACATCGACCGTGGGGTGGACCAGCAGGAGTGGATCAACGCCATGGTCACCAAGGCGCTGTCCCGCGGCACGCTGGAGAACCCCAAGCGGGCACTCGACATGATCTCGGCCATCGCGCCGTACACCCTGACCGACACCTCGACGTCGTACCTCATCACGCTCGCCGTCAGCCTGCGCAACATCAGCCGGAACGACCTGACGTTCTACACCGCACCGTTCTCCGGTTTCGCCAAGAACTCCGTCGGAGACGTCGACGTGGTCGACATGCCGAAGATGAAGCAACTGGGCGCCAGTCTGCGCACGGACTCGATGAGCAGCACCTCGGTGACGCCCAACACCGTGAGCTGAGCGCGCCCGCCCACCCCCGCCGTACGATTCCGGGCATGCCTTTCGAACTGGACACGGACATGCCGCGTGAGCTGGCACCCCTGGCGTGGCTCATCGGCCGGTGGGAGGGCGCCGGTGTGATGGGCTATCCGGGCATCGAGTCGGTGAACTTCGGCCAGGAGGTCGTCTGCGGCCACGACGGCCGGCCCTTCCTGGAGTGGCGCAGCACGACGTGGCTGCTCGACGAGGCCGGCAACCAGGTCGAGCCGCTCACCAGCGAGCTCGGCTACTGGCGGCCGCTGCCGGACGGCGAGGTCGAGTTCGTGCTGGCCCATCCGACCGGTGTCGTGGAGATGTACTACGGCAACACCACCCCCGCGAAGATCGAGCTGCGGACCGACGGGGTGCTGCGCAGCCCGAGCGCCATGGAGTACTCCGCCGCGACGCGCCTCTACGGCTACGTCAACTCCAACCTGATGTGGGCCATGGACATGGCGGCCACCGGGCACCCGCTGCAGAGCTACGCCTCCGCGGAGCTGAAGCGGGTCAGCTGATCTGCGCGAAGAACCAGGTCGCCGCGGTCGGCAGCACACCGACGAAGAGCACGGTCGCCGATCCCAGGGCCAGCTGAGCCGCGGGTCCGCCCAACCGCGCCGGTGCGCGCAGGATCGAGCGGAACGCGTGCGACACCCCGGCGCCGAGCAGGCCGGCGACGAGGGGGGCGTTCCACGGGACGCCGGCGACGGCCGCCGCGATGAGTCCGGCGCCGATCCCGAGGAGCAGCGACACCGGCAGCGTGGCCTCGGACAGCCGCTCCCGACCTCGGAGGGCGACGTCCAGCGCCGTACCGAGCGAAGCACCGGCCAGCGCGGCGACGACGGCCTCCCGCCCGTGGTCACGTAGTGCCGCGTCGGCGATGAAGGCGCCGCTGGCGAGCGCCCCGAGACCGAGGCTCATCACCGCGAGGGAGATGACCACGCGTTCGCGCTCCCCCCGGCTGACCAGGGACTGCAGGAAGACCAGTGCCAGGGAGATGGCCAGTGCCGCGGTGACCCACCGGATCCCGTCGGCGGTGTCGGCCCATCCGACGATCACGGTCATCGAGACCGCAGCGATCCCGAGGACCAGGGAGCTGGACCGCTCCCGCGGCAGACCGAGGAGCATCGGCCAGCCGACCGCCACCACGAGCGCACTCAACAGGTAGGCGGCCGCGAGCGCGACCGACCCGGCGTACGCGCAGAACCCCAGGAGAACGGCGAACACGATCGCGCCGACACCCGCCAGGAACGGGGAGGCGGAGGCGCTCCTCACCCGCGTCGCGGGTGCGTCGACCGGCTGGGCGGTGGTCTCGCTTCCCTCGGGCACGACCCGAATCCTGCCACCACCTCGCCGGTGAGGGTGCCGCGTGGCCGCACGGGGCGGGCAGGCACGCCCCCGCGGACGTCTCCTGCTGGCAGCCTCAGCCGCCTGCGAAGGGCGGCAGCACCTCCAGGGTGGCGCCGTCGACCAGTGGGTCCTCGGCGTCGACCCGGCTGCCGTTCATCAGGAGCGCTGCAAGCACGAAGACCGGCCGCAGCTCCGGGTGTTGCTGGGTGGCCGCGGCGACCACGTCGCCGACGGTGAGGCCGTTCAACTGTTCGGTCGGGGTGCCGGCAGCAGCCTGTGCTCCGGCCCAGTACCGCACGACGATCTGTGCCATGGCCCCTCCTGATCTCCGGCAGGATCCCGGAAACCGGCCCCCGCCGCATGATGTGGCACGCGTCACGCCCGGCCGTACTGGCCGGTCGTCCTACCTGCAACATCGTATTCTTGAGCAGCATGGCACGCCTGTTGCTCCTCACCGACGCTCGCGGTGCGAGTGTCGAGGTGCTTCCGGCCCTCGGTCTTCTCGGTCATCGGGTGCGCGTGCTGCCCACCGAACCGCAGGCCCTGGTCGATCCTCCCGAGTGCGATGTCGTGCTGCTGGACGCCCGACGCGACCTGGCCAATGCGCGCGGGCTGACCCGGGTGCTGCGTACGACCGGGCTGTCCACCCCGCTGATCGCGATCTTCACCGAGGGCGGTCTCACCGCGCTCACCAGCGAGTGGCAGTTGGACGACGTGCTGCTGGAATCGGCCGGCCCTGCCGAGGTCGAGGCCCGGATCCGGCTGGCGATGACCAGGACGACGCCGCAGGCCGAGGACGAGCCCACCCGCATCCTGGCCGGCGAGCTCACCATCGACGAGGACGCGTACTCCGCCCGCATCCGCAGCCGCGCGCTCGATCTGACATACAAGGAGTTCGAGCTGCTCAAGCACCTGGCGCAGCACCCGGGTCGGGTCTTCACCCGCGCCCAGCTGCTGCAGGAGGTGTGGGGCTACGACTACTTCGGCGGCACTCGCACGGTCGACGTGCACGTACGACGCCTGCGCGCGAAACTCGGCCCGGACAACGAGTCGCTGATCGGTACGGTGCGCAACGTCGGCTACCGCTTCGTGGGCGCGCACGAATTGCGCGCGCCGGAAGAGCAGATCGCCCCGGCCTGAGAGCCCGTAGCCGTCTTGTTCTGATCGAGCTCATCCGACGCCACCGACGACACGGAGGAACGCGCTTCTTTCGAGCGACCCGCACCGCAGAACGGCTCATCGAGACGGCGAGTCGACTAGAATTCCTCGACATCGATCTGCCGCCCCGGACCCGGCGGCCGTAACTGGATTCGTCCGGTTCGCTGCTGCTGAGAGGTCGGTCATGACCATTTCGAATCGACGTGCCATACAGACAGATTGCGACGTGTCGCCGCGGGTCGGGTCCCATACCGAAGACCTGGCCACGCTCACCGTGCGCGAGCTGATGTCGGAGTTGGCGCAGGTGGAGTCGGCGATACGTCAGATGCCGGGGGCGGACATCACCGACGAGGCGGGCGCGTTGAATCCGCGATTCCAGGCGCTGGTGCTTCGTGAAGCCGCCCTGGTGGCTGCACTGCGGGGTCCGCGGCCCGACCACCATCGCTGACGGCTTCCCGGTCGCGATGTGAGGAAGCGGTTTCCGGGCGGCGATCGACGTCACGACGACCGTCTGGTGGAATCGCCGGTATGACCCTCACCGCGGAGCAGGTCCGCGCCCAACTGCCCGATCTCGCGCGCGCGGCCCAGGAGGTCGACGGCGTGGCCCCGCTCTCGGAGCAGACATTGCTGAATGCCCGGCACGGCGCACCCGACGGCGAGTCCCCTGACGGAGAGGGGCCTGCCATGGTGTGGCACGACGTGGACGGTGAGCTGATCGCGATCGCGGTCTCCGACGCGAGCCGCGCGTCGTACGAGCTGGTCGTGCGACCCGATCACCGGCGCAACGGATACGGCGCCAGCCTGCTGGACCTCGTCGTCAACCAGGTGAGCGAGGAGGGTGCCGCGCGGGTCTGGGCACACGGCGACCTGCCGACCGCCCGTTCACTGGCCGCCAGCCACGGGCTGCACGTGGTGCGCGAGCTGTGGAAGATGGCACGACCCGTGGACGGTGAGCCGGGGATCGAAGAGCCATCTCTGCCAACTGGATTCGCTTCGCGCCACTTCGAGCCGGGTGCGGACGACGAGGCATGGCTCGGGGTCAACGCACGCGCGTTCGCCCACCACCCCGAACAGGGCCGGATGACCCTGGCGGACCTGCGGGAGCGGATGGACCAGGACTGGTTCGATCCCACCGGGCTACTGCTCATCGAGGACGTCACCGGGGAGCGGCCCGTCCTCGCCGCCTCGCACTGGACCAAGATCGAGCCGCCCGGCGCCGCGGAGGGCGAGGTCTACGTCGTCGCCGTCGACCCGGCGTACCAGGGTCGCGGGCTCGGCCGGGCCGTCACCGCACTGGGCCTGGCGCACCTGGCAGCGGCCGGAGTGCGCACCATCGACCTCTACGTCGAGGGCGACAACGCGCCGGCGATCGCCACCTATCGCGGGTGGGGTTTCGACAAGGCCAGCGCGGACGTGATGTACGCGCTGTAGCCCCGAATCGACCGGTGACCAGGCGTGACCGCCCGTGGGAGGATCGCGCCATGGAATCCCAGCCCGGAGCCACGTCCCACCGCGTCGACGACAGTCCGGTGCAGGACGACGACCAGAACATCGACCACTCGACATCCAGCGACGCCAACCTGGTGCGCCTCGCTCGGCGTTCGGCCGGCGCGCATGCCCGTGCCCGCGGCGCGAACGGCCGTTTCGTCCGCGTCGCGCCAGAATTGAAGTTCGATCCCCAGGACGAGGAGCTGCCCGACGACCGGTTCCTTGACCGGGAGATCTCCTGGATGCAGTTCAACGAACGCGTCCTACAGCTGGCGGCCGACCCGGCCGTCCCGTTGCTCGAGCGAATTCGCTATCTGGCGATCTTCGCCAGCAACCTGGACGAGTTCTTCATGGTGCGGGTGGCCGGCCTCAAACGCCGGATCGCCACGGGCCTCGCCGTGCGCTCCGCCTCCGGCCTGGAGCCCCGTGAGGTGCTCGATGAGATCTCGCACGCCGCTCACAAGCTGATGCAGGTACACGCGCAGCTCTTCCAGAAGCAGCTGCGGCCGGCCGTGCAGGACGAGGGCATCCGCATCCTGCGGCCCGCGGAGCTCACCGATTCAGACCGCGCCCACCTCGGCGACCTGTTCCAGTCCCGGATTTACCCGGTGCTGACCCCGCTGGCGGTCGACCCGGCGCACCCCTTCCCGTACATCTCCGGGCTGTCGCTCAACCTCGCGGTGATCCTGATCAATCCCAAGACGGAGCGCGAGCACTTCGCCCGCGTGAAGGTGCCGCCGTTGCTGCCGCGGTTGATCGAGCTGGAGCCGGACGAAGGGGAGGATCCCCTCTTCAACACCCGGTTCGTGGCCATCGAGGACGTCATCGCCGAGCACCTGGGCGCGCTCTTTCCCGGTATGGAGGTACGCGAGCACTTCACCTTCCGGGTGACGCGCAACGAGGACCTCGAGGTCGAGGAGGACGACGCGGAGAGCCTGCTCACCGCGCTGGAGCGGGAACTGACCCGGCGCCGGTTCGGGCCACCCATCCGCCTCGAGGTCGCCGACGACATGGACGACCACGTGATGGACCTGCTGGTCCGCGAGCTGGGCGTGCACGAGCGGGAGGTCTACCGCCTCCCCGAGCCGCTGGATCTGCGTGGCCTGAACGCGGTGGCCGACCTGGACCGGTCCGAGCTGCGCTGGCCGCCGTTCGTGGCCATGGTGCACCCGGACCTGGCGCCGATCGAGCGGTCGGCCCAGTCCGACGTCCTGGAGGCGATGCGCGGCGGCGACATCCTGCTGCACCACCCCTACGACTCGTTCTCGACCTCGGTGCAGGCGTTCATCGAGCAGGCCGCGGCCGACCCCAACGTACTCGCGATCAAGCAGACCCTCTACCGGACGTCCGGCGACTCCCCCATCATCGATGCCCTGATCGAGGCCGCGGAGACCGGCAAGCAGGTGCTCGCGGTGGTGGAGCTCAAGGCCCGCTTCGACGAGGAGAACAACATCACCTGGGCGCGCAAGCTGGAGCGCGCGGGCGTGCACGTGGTCTACGGGATGGTGGGGCTGAAGACGCACGCCAAGCTGTGCCTCGTCGTACGCCAGGAGGGTGAGTCGATGCGGCGCTACTGCCACATCGGCACCGGCAACTACAACCCGAAGACGGCCCGGCTCTACGAGGATCTGGGCATCCTCACCTGCGACCCCGAGGTCGGCGAGGACCTGTCCCGGCTGTTCAACCAGCTGTCCGGGATGGCGCCGCGGGCCAAGTTCCGCCGGCTCCTCGTCGCGCCGCGCTCGGTGCGCACCGGCCTGGTCGAACGAATGAGCAAGGTCGCCGACGCCGCCCGTGACGGCAAGGACGCCCGCATCCAGATCAAGGTCAACTCCCTGGTCGACGAGCAGATCATCGACGCCTGCTATCGCGCGTCCCAGGCCGGCGCCAGGGTCGACGTCTGGGTCCGCGGCATCTGCTCGCTGCGCCCGGGCATCGAGGGTCTGTCGGACAACATCAAGGTGCGCTCGGTGCTCGGCCGCTTCCTGGAGCACTCCCGCGTCTTCCGTTTCCAGATCGAGGGCGAGGACGACGTCATCTTCATCGGCAGTGCCGACATGATGCATCGCAACCTGGACCGGCGGGTCGAGGCGATGGTACGCATCACGACGCCGCGCCACGTAGCGACGCTCGGACACCTGCTCGACCTCGGCGTCGCCGACGAGACCTCGTCGTGGGCATTGCACGGTGACGGGCGGTGGGAGCGGCACAACCTCGACGAGAACGGCGCACCGCTGCGGGACCTGCAGCAACATCTGATCGACACCTACGCGAAGCGCCGCAAGAAGGCGCGACGTCGGTGACCGCACAGGGCGGTGGGCAGCCGGCTGCCGGCGCGCTCGTCTGGCGCCGTGAGAGCGGGGTCCTGCAGGTCGCCCTGGTGCACAGGCCCCGGTACGACGACTGGTCCTGGCCCAAGGGCAAGCTCGACCCCGGCGAGTGCTGGGCCGGTGCCGCCGCGCGGGAGGTCCTGGAGGAGACGGGGCTGCGCCCGCGCCTCGGCATCCCCCTGCCGCGCGCTGTCTACGGGCTGCGCGACGGCAGCCTCAAAGAGGTGCGCTACTGGGCGGCGCAGGCCGTCGGCGGAACGGGCACCCTGGAGAACGAGATCGACAGGGTCGAGTGGCTGACCCCGCCGGCGGCGCGTGAACGGTTGACCTACGCACGGGACTCGCTGCAACTCCAGGCCCTACTCGACGCCGATCGGCGGGGCGCGCTGCGCACCTGGGTGCTCGTGGTGGTCCGACACGGCGACGCGGTGTCACGCTCGTCGTGGGACCGCTCCGACACGGACCGGCCGCTCACTCAGCAGGGCAAGAAACGTGCTGCCGCGCTCACTGCGGCGCTCGGCGCGTACGGCGTGCACCGCCTAATCTCCTCTCCGTCGGCGCGGTGCACCGCAACCGTCGCCCCCTTCGCGCACGCTCACCATCTGCAGATCAAGGAGAAGCGCGGGCTGTCCGAGGAGGTCTTCGCGAACGAACCGGGGCGTGCCGTGCGCCACCTGGAGCGGGCTTTGGATCGCGGTGAGTTCACGGCGCTGTGCACCCACCGCCCCGTCCTGCCCGCACTTCTGCATCGCCTCGCGGGGCAGGCGACTCCCGGCGCGGCCTGCACGACATTGTTGGAACGGGCGCGCGACGGACTGGAGAAGGGCGAGGCCCTCATCTGCCAGATGGTGGATGTGGGAGAGGCGGCGCGCGTGGTGTCGGTGGAGCGCAACCGGCCCTGAACGGCTGCGCGAGCCCGCGCAGGGTCAGAAGATACGCATGGCCACCTCGGCCGGAGCGTCCAGCAGCTCGGTGATCTCGTCGTCCAGCTGCACCAGGGTGATCGATGCACCCGCCATGTCCAACGAGGTGCAGTACTCGCCGACGTAGCTGCGCGCGACCTCGATGCCCTGCTCCGCCAGCCGCCGGTGGGCGTGGCGGTAGACGATGTAGAGCTCGCTGATCGGCGTACCACCGAGACCGTTGACCATCAGGGCCACCTTGTTCCCCGACTCGAACGGCAGATCGGTCACGATCGCGTCGAGCAGTTCGTCGGTGATCTCGTCCGCGCTGCGCATCGGCTGCCGCTCGCGACCCGGCTCGCCGTGGATACCGACGCCCATCTCGATCTTGTCGTCCTCCAGCTCGAACAGCGGCGACCCCTTGGCCGGTGGCGTGCAGGCGGTGAGGGCCACGCCCATCGTGCGGGTGACGCTGTTGACCTTCTCCCCGATGCGGACGCACTCGGCCAGGTCGGCGCCGTTCTCGGCCGCGGCCCCCACCGCCTTGATGACGAAGAAGTTGCCGGCCACCCCGCGGCGCCCCGTGGTGTACGTGGAGTCCTTGACCGCCACGTCGTCGTCGATGAAGAGGATCTCCGTGGCCACGCCCTCGGCGTCGGCCATCTCCTTGGCCATCTCGAAGGCCATCCGGTCACCGGTGTAGTTGTTGACCAGGAGCAGCACGCCCTTGTCGGACGCCACCTTCTTGGCGGTCTCCAGCACGTAGTCCATCGGCGGGGCCGCGAAGACGTCGCCGGGGCACGCCGCATCCAGCATGCCCTTGCCGACGATCATCACGTGGGCCGGCTCGTGACCCGATCCGGAACCCTGCACGATCGAGACCTTGCCCGACCGGGGCGCATCCGCACGCCTGATCAGGTTGTACGCCGGGTCGTAGACGAGCGTGTCCGGGTTGGCCAGCGCCAGGCCCTCGAGCATCTCCGGCACGAACTGCTGGGGGTCGTTGACGAACTTCTTCACAGCGTCACTCCTTGGTCGTTCTCATTGGTGGTGGTGGCTCCGGGTTCGTCCCGGCCGACCCAAGCCCTGCTGAGCTGTTCGGCGATCACGGCGAGCGCCATGGCTCCCGCATCGACCGAGCCCCGGCTGCGTTCGCCGGTGTACGACGCACGGCCACGGCGCGCGACCATGTCGCTGGTCGCCTCGGCGGACGACTTCGCCGTCTGCGCTACGGCGGCCACCACGGCCGCACTGTCCGCGCCGGACCCGACCTCCTGCTCGATGCGATCGGTCACCGGCACGAGGGTGTCGAGGAGGGTCTTGTCGCCGACGTCGGACCGGCCCCGCGCCTTGATGCCCTCGACCGCCGCCCGAAGCATGGCCACGACGGTCGCGCCGTCGATCTCCCCATCCCCCGCGGCGGCACCGGCACGAAGGAACGCAGTGCCCCAGATGGGACCCGAGGTGCCGCCCATCCGAGAGGTGATGGTGACGCCGACCTTCTTGAGGAACGCGCCGGAATCGGACCGGTCGAAGTCGTCCCATCCTTCGAGGACCTTCTCGAAGCCGCGCGCGAGGGAGTAGCCGAAGTCGCCGTCGCCCACCACCGCGTCCAGATCGCCGAAGTACTTCTCGTTCTCGACGACTGTCCGGGCGATGGACCTGACCACCAGGGCCACCTGGTCTTGTGAGGTGCCGGTCATGCACTGTCTCCCTTGGTCGGTCCTGTCGATGCGGTGTTCACGCCGCTGATGCACGCCCGGAGGTCCTCGAGTGAGACGAAATCCCCGATGGGGACGCCGGCTCGATCGGCCAGTACGTCGAGCGGCGGACCGCCCGGGTCCCCCAGCGAGGAGATCACCAGGCATGCCTCGGAGAAGTCCTCCTCGCGGGTGTAGGAGCTCGTCGTGATCAGGCAACGCAGGCCGGCCCCGACGGCTGCCCGCAGTCCATTGCGCGAGTCCTCGATGACGAGGACCTGGTCCCGCTCCAGGCCGAGCTCCGAGACGGCCAACAGGTAGATCTGCGGATCGGGCTTCTTCGCGGACACGACATCACCGGCGAAGATGGGGATCGCGTCAGCGAGGTCGTGCCCGACGGCCGCCTCCAGGACGGCGTACACCGACGGGCGCGCCGAGGTCGAGGCGACGGCGACCGTCCAACCGGCCTGCACCGCCGCGGTGATGATGCGGGTGATGCCCGGTCGTGGTCGCACCGCTCCGTCGGAGACCAGACGCCGGAAATGCACACCCTTGGCCTGGTGCCATGTGGACAGCAGCTCGGCCTGCGCGTCCTTGCTCGGCGGCACTGCGAACCGGCGGGCGAACTGCGGGTCCTCGAAGAGGCTGGCCATCCGCTCCTTACCGCCACCGATCCGCAGCTTCTCGCCGTACTCCTGCTCGTCCCAGTGGGCAGGGACACCCAGCTCGTCGAACATGGCGTTGAACGCCGGCCGGTGCCCGTCGCGCTCGGTGTCGGCCAGCACTCCGTCGCAGTCGAAGATCAGGGCGGGACTCACCATGCCTGACCCGAGCTGCGGAAATCTCGCATGTGCTGCACCGCCATGTCGACCACGGCCTGCTTCTGGGCGGCGAAGAGGGAGGGCGGGTCCCACGTGCCGCGCTTCTCGGTCTCGGTCAGGAAGCTCAGCCCCGACTTCATGAAGGTCTCCTTCAGCGCCGTGGAGATGTTGACCTTCGCGCATCCGCGCGCGATCAGGTCCTGGAACTGGGCGGTCGACAGGCCCGTTCCGCCGTGCAGCGCCATGGGGACGCCGGTCGCCTCGACCAGGTCCGACACTCGCTGGTGGTCCAGGACGGGCGCCGAGGTGTACTGGCCGTGCGCGTTGCCGATCGCGGGCGCGAAACACTGCACACCCGTCCGCTGGATGAAGTCGGTCGCGACCTCCAACGACATCGACTCCGGCTTGTCGTCGGAACCGACGCCGTCCTCGACCCCCTGGATGCCCTCGATCTCACCCTCGACGTGCGCGCCGGTCGCCCGGGCCTCGGCCACCACCTCGGTGGTCTGGCGCACGTTCTCCTCCACGTCCAGCTCGTGTGCGTCGAACAGCACGGAGTTCCACCCGCGTCGCAGGCAGTCGGAGATGACGTCCCGGTACGGGCAATGGTCCAGGTGCAGGGTGACCGGCACGTCGACGCCGCGCACCAGCGTCCGGAAGATGTCGTAGAGCTGCTCGCTGCCGTACTGGCGCACCGTCTTGACCGAGGTCTGCAGGATGACCGGCGACCGCTCCTGCACGGCCGCCGCCAACACCGCCTCGATGGTCAGGTCGTTCAGGATGTTGAACGCCGGCACGCCGTACCTGGCACTCAGCGAATGGGCGAGCGTGTCCTGCAACGAAACGACTGCCACGCGGGTATGCCTCCCTATCGGGTCGGCGGCTCAGCGAGGAGCCGCGCGTGCGACCAGTCAAGCCGCCCGGGGCCGCGTCCACATGGGGGAAATCCCCCATTCACCCCATGAGGTTCATGGCGCCGCGACCCAGCCTTGCGCCAGACAACGGACCACGGCGGACGTGCGGCTGGAGGTGCCCACCTTGCGCAGCACGGCGGCGACATGTTTCTCCACCGTCCGGGGGGAGATCGACAGCGTCGTCGCGATGTCGCGGTCGCGGTAGCCGTGCGACAGGAGGACGGCGACCTCCTCTTCGCGTGCGGTGAACGGTGACGGCGACGCCCCGGGTCGGTGAGCGTCCGAGCGAGCCTCGGCGGTCTCGACCGTCGGCTGGACGCGATCCTCCGGGGCGTTCACCGACGGATAGCTCGTACCCTGCACGAGTCCGGCCGCAGCCAGTTGACTCAACATCTCCAGAGCGTCGACCTCGGCGACGCTGAATGCTCGACGTACGCCCGCGAAGCCCACGTTCACCGCGATCACCTCACCGCGCCACCAGATCGGTACGGCAAGCACCGATCCCCCGTGCGCGGGGTGGTCGGTCGCCAGATGACCCGATGCCACGTCCGCATAGCGGTTCAGCAGGACGGGGCCCCGGCGGGCGACCACCCGCCCCGTCACGCCCTCGTCGAGCGAGAAGGCCTGGCCCAGCCGGCACAGCGCTCCCCGCTCGGCGACCTTGTGATAGCGCTGATGGTCCTGGTCGACCAGCGAGATGCTGCCCGCACTGGTCCTCAACAGGGAGCCGCTGCGCGCGAGCAGGCGGCGCAGGAACGGGGTCGAACGCACGTCGGCGTACAGCTGCGCGGCCTCTACGTCCAACCCGAGACGGCTCCGGACCGCAGAGAATCCCCCGTCATCGCAGACGCGGGATCGTGGCTCTCCGCTGAGCACCAGCCGATTCTAGAGGAGCGGTCTGCGGGCGACCCGGGCTTTCCCGATTCCTGGGTCGCGCCGCCCCGACCGGGCCGGACCGCTCGGGTGGCGTCGGTGCGTCGCGCCCGTCCCCGACCGGCGTTCCGACTCCTGCCGGACGCTTTCGCTTGACCACCTATATACCTCGCCGTCTCCCGGTGTCGGTGTCGACGCCGCCCGATCGATAGGTGTCGTTCACCCGGCGTTCACCCGGTAGGGGCCAACGGGTCACCCGGTCTCCTTAGCGTGCGATCTCGTCGGGCCGATCGGGTCCGCCATTCGTTCGTGTCTATGTCGCCCGACCCGAGAGGTCCCTCGAAGTGAAGATCACGTCCATCGGCCGCGCCAGCGGTGTCGCCGTTGCCGCCGCGCTCGCCCTGACCGCCTGCGGCAGCGCCTCCAACAACGGCTCGACCGGCTCCGGCTCGTCCTCCAGCTCGAGTGTCGCGGCCGGCACCAAGACCGCTGACAGCAGCTGCTTCAGCGGCAGCCTGAGCGGCCAGGGCTCGACGGCCCAGGGCAACGCCATGCAGTTGGCGACCACCGACTTCGCGAGCAAGTGTTCCGGCGCCAAGGTGAACTACGCACCGACCTCCTCAGGCCAGGGCATCACCGCGTTCCTCGCCAAGCAGGTCGGCTGGGCCGGTTCGGACTCCGCCCTCAACTCCGAGAAGGGCGAGCCCGCCAAGGCCGCCGCTGCGTGCGGCTCCACCGCCTGGGACCTGCCGATGGTCGTCGGCCCGATCGCGGTCGCCTACAACCTCAAGGGCGTCGGCAAGCTGACCCTCACGCCGACGCTGATCGCGAAGATCTTCAGCGGCAAGATCACCAAGTGGAACGACGCGGCCATCGCTGCCGCCAACAAGGGCGTCACGCTGCCGAACACCCCGATCTCGGTGTTCTTCCGCTCCGACTCCTCGGGCACCACCGACAACTTCACCAACTACATGAACACCACCGACCCCACCGACTGGACCGCCAAGCACGCCAAGGCGTGGGCCGGCAAGGTCGGCCAGGGCAAGCCCAAGAGCGCGGGCGTCGGCTCGGCCGTCAAGGCGACCGACGGCGGCATCACGTACGTCGAGTGGTCCTACGCGATCACCAACAACCTGCCGATGGCCCAGGTCGACAATGGGGGCGGAGCGGTCGCACTGACCGCGGCCACTGCCAGCAAGGCGGCCGAGGCAGCAACGATCGCCGGCACCGGCAATGACCTAAAGCTGAAGATCGACTACGCCACCAAGGCCGCCGGGACCTACCCGATCGTCCTGGTGACCTACGAGATCGTCTGCAGCAAGTACGCGGACGCGACCACCGGCAAGGCCGTCAAGTCGTTCCTGTCCTACCTGGTCTCACCGGAGTTCCAGGGCAAGCTCTCCACCGTCGGATCGGCGCCGCTCCCCTCGGCCATCCAGGGCAAGGTCGTCACGGCGATCAACGCCATCGGTTGATCGGACCCGGGCTCCGCGAGACTCTGGGGGGATCTCGCGGAGCCCGACCGGCCCCTCCCACATATCCCACGCCCCAAGGAACTCATGTCATCTATCACCGGAGTCTCTGTCGGCGACGAACTGTCCGACCCGTCCGACGGACCGAACTCCGGCGCCGGGGCCTCGACCGGCACCAAGGGTGACCGGGTCTTCGGTGGTCTGGCGATGGGCGCCGGGCTGCTCGTGGTCGTAGTGGTTGCCCTCGTGGGCCTCTTTCTGCTGGCTCAGGCCATCCCGGCCATCGGCAAGGACCACGTCAATTTCCTCGCCTCGCGCGAGTTCGACGCCGCCAACCAGCGTTTCGGTATCGCCCAGCTGCTGTGGACGACGGTCGTCTCCTCGGTCGTCGCACTCCTGATCGCTGTGCCGTTCTCCATCGGCATCGCGCTTTTCCTCACGCACTACGCACCGTCATGGCTGGCGCGGATCGGGGCGGTTCTGATCGACCTGCTGGCCGCCGTGCCATCGATCGTCTACGGCATCTGGGGTATCTACGTCGTCGCCCCCAAGTTCGTGAACGTGCAGAACTTCCTGCAGGACTGGCTCGGCTGGATCCCACTCTTCAAGAAGGTCCCAGGGGTCACCGGTGGAGCCACGATCTTGATGGTGAGCGTCGTACTGGCCGTCATGATCCTGCCCATCATCACCGCGTTGTCCCGCGAGGTCTTCGCCCAGACGCCGGTGACCCACAAAGAGGGCGCCCTCGCCCTCGGCGCCACCCGCTGGGAGATGATCCGCACCGCAGTCCTGCCGTTCGGCCGTCCCGGAGTGATCAGCGCCTCCATGCTGGGCCTGGGACGGGCGCTCGGCGAGACCGTCGCGGTGCTCTTCATTTTGACGGCGCTGCCCGGTGGTCAGCGGTTCACTGCATCGCTCATGAACGGTGGGGCGACGTTTGCCTCGCAGATCGCAAGTGACGCGCCCGAGAACCAGAACAACGCCGACGCCATGGGAGCGCTGATCGCCGCCGGGCTGGTGCTCTTCATCCTGACGTTCATCGTCAACGCGATCGCTCGAGTGATCGTCGAGCGACGCAAGGAGTTCTCCGAATGAGCACCATGAACCAGGGCAGCAGCCCCGCCACGAGCTCCCGGGAGACGCTCCCTGGCCTCGACACGGGCCGCTCCAGTAGCCGCGCGGTGCGCAACGTCGCGGCGACCGCGCTCGTGTGGGCCGCCTTTCTCATCGCGCTCATCCCGCTGGTCTGGATCCTGTGGATCGTCGTTTCCAAGGGGTGGCACTCCATCGCGTCCGCCACGTGGTGGCAGAAGGACCAGTCTGGCGCCCTGCCCCTCAACGACACGAACATCCGTGGCGCGCGGCACGCGATCGTCGGCACGATCGAGATCGGTCTGCTGACTTCGGTCATCGCAATCCCAATCGCGGTTCTCACCGCGATCTACCTGGTCGAGTACGGCCGCACGGGCAGCGCTCTCAACAGGCGCATCGCCCGGGTCGTCAGCTTCATGGTCGACATCCTCAGCGGCATCCCGTCGATCGTGGCCGCGCTCTTCGTCTTCGCTGTGTGGGTGACCACGCTGCAGCAGAAGCTCGTGCCGATCTGTGTCGCGCTTGCCCTCACGATGTTGATGATCCCGGTGGTGACCCGGTCCACCGAGGAGATGCTCAAGCTGGTCCCGACCGAGTTGCGCGAGGCGTCTTACGCGCTCGGCGTGCCCAAGTGGAAAACCGTCGTGCGGGTGGTCCTGCCCACCGCCGTCTCCGGCATCATCACCGGCGCGTTGCTCGGCCTGGCACGTGTTCTGGGCGAGACCGCTCCGTGGTTGTTCCTCACGACGTACTTCCAGTATCTGACCTACAACCCAGCGGCTTCGTCCGGCATCGCCTCGCTGCCGACCCTGGTTTACAACCAATCCGCCTACATCAACATCCCGGTCTCGGCGGACCGCGTCTGGGGTGGTGCTCTGACCCTCATCCTGCTCGTCCTCGCCATCAACCTGCTCGGCCGGCTCATCGGTCGCCTCACCCGGGTCAAGCGCTGACCTACCTCGACGAAAGCGATTGAATCAACCTCATGGGCAAGCGAATCGACGTTCAGGACCTGAACGTCTACTACAGCGCCTTCAAGGCCGTCGAAGACGTCACGATGACGATCGAGCCGCGATCCGTGACGGCCTTCATCGGGCCGTCGGGCTGCGGCAAGTCGACCTTCCTGCGCACCCTCAACCGGATGCACGAAGTGACCCCCGGTGGCCATGTCGAAGGCAAGGTGCTGCTCGACGACACCGACCTCTACGCGCCCGGCGTGGATGCCGTCGGCGTACGTCGCACCGTGGGCATGGTCTTCCAGCGGCCCAACCCCTTCCCCACCATGTCCATCCAGGACAACGTGACGGCGGGTCTGCGGCTCAACGGCATCAAGGGCAAGAAGCTGCTCGAGGAGAAGACCGAGCAGTCGCTGCGCGGCGCCAACCTGTGGAACGAGGTCAAGGACCGTCTCGGCAAGCCCGGGGCCAGCCTGTCCGGTGGTCAGCAGCAGCGGCTGTGCATCGCGCGGGCCATCGCGGTGGAGCCGCAGGTGCTGCTGATGGACGAGCCGTGCTCGGCGCTCGACCCCATCTCGACGCTGGCCATCGAGGACCTGGTCACCGAGCTGAAGGACCGCTACACGATCGTCATCGTCACCCACAACATGCAGCAGGCGTCGCGGGTGTCGGACAAGACGGCGTTCTTCAACCTCGCTGCGACCGGCAAGCCGGGTCGCCTGATCGAGATGAACGACACCCAGAAGATTTTCAACAACCCCGAGGTGAGTGCGACGGAGGACTACATCTCCGGTCGCTTCGGCTGACCTGAGGAGCGCGCAGCGAAGGGTGGGCCGAGCGAAGCGAGGTCCCGCCCGCAGCGGAGCGCGACGAAGGTCAGCCGAGAAGGCGCGGCTGACCTCGTCAGGAGCAGCGCTCCGCCGCAGCCCTCCTATGTATAGCGAGGTGCGCGGTTTGCGTCGGTGGCCAGTGCTGCAGCACTGGCCGAGAACGCAAAACCCCCACGGGCCGAGCGACGTACGACGGTGTGCGCGGTTTGCGTCGGTGGGCAGGGCGGCAGCACTGGCCGAGAACGCAGAACCCACACCTCGGCCTACGGGCCGTGACGGGCAGGCCGCAGCGGCGTGCACAATTGCGGGGTGGCGAAGGACAAGTCCAAGGAAAAGGACAAGGACAAGAAGAAGCGGAAGAAGTCAGCTTCTTCTGAGGATCCCGCCCCTGTCGTCGAGCCCGACAGCTCCACCAAGGACGACGGCAGCTTCGCCTACGGATTCTGCAAGAGCTGCGACTGGCGCGGCCGGGCGCGCCGCTCGCGGGACAAGGCCAGGGCCGACGTCAAGGACCACGAGCAGTCCTGCAAGGGCACCCACAAAGTCAAGCTGAAAACAACCGACCATCGCAACTGACGGGTGCGCCGTCGGGGCGGTCCCCCACGGCCTGAGCAAGGCTGCGAACGCCCCACACGCGGTGCAGGGAGGACGCTCCGGCGAGGAAGTGTGCACGTCGGGCCGGGAGCGCCTCACGGCGCGTGGCCGCTCGTAGCGGCTTTATTTGGGACCCGGGGCTGCCGCGGCCCGACGCACACCAGAGCCTAACCGGGTCACCGCTTCGGATGTTCCCCACCGGGCCGGTCTGTGGACGAAGCAGTCCAGGTCGCGCATCGGGGTCCGGCCGATTCCGGCTGGAATGGCGGCGCATACGGTTACGGCATGCGAACCGTGATGCGCCCTGGTGACGATGGCGTCAAGTCCTATCCGCTGCTCAACTCGCTCGTCGTACCGCGTCCCATCGCCTGGGTGTCGACGGTGTCCGGCGAAGGTGTCGGCAACCTTGCGCCGCACTCGTTCTTCACGGTGGTGTGCGCCGACCCGCCTATGGTCGCCTTCTCCTCGGTCGGCGAGAAGGACACGGTCCGCAACGTGCGCGAGACCCGCGAATTCGTGGTGAACGTCGCGACCGAGCGGCTGAAGCACGCCGTCAACAACAGCTCGGCGCGCTTCGACCCCGCGGACGACGAGGCCGCTGAGCTCGGCCTCACCATGGAGGACAGCGACACGGTGCGGCCGCAGCGGGTGGCCGCCTCGCCGGCGTCGATCGAGTGTGTGATGCACACCATGCTCCAGCTCGGCGACTCCACCCTGATCATCGGCCGGGTGACCGCGTTCGCGATCGATCCGGACATCCTGGACGGCGACCACCCCACCTTCGAGGGGCTGGCACCGATGTCGCGGCTGGGCATCAACGAGTGGGGTATGCCCCCGGAGGTCATCCGCCTCGACCGGCCCGGACCGCCGTCGGACATCCACCAGTTCGACTGACCGGCAGGATCACGAAGCCGCACGCTGACGGCGTTGGCGACGGTTGACGGCGTTCGAACACCGTCAATGAACGCAAACGCCGTCAGCGTCGTACAGCACCGCGCCTGCCGCCTGCCTGCCGTCAGTCGAGCTTGCCCGCCCTCCACAGCGCGGCACAGCGGGACAGGTCGGATGCGGTGGTGAGCAGCGCGGCCGCCCGAGTGGTCTGTGTGGACGCCGTGCTGTCCTTGTCGTCGACCCGGTGGGCGCGGCCGACGGAAACGACCCTGCAGAACGCCGATGCCCGCTCGAGCGCGACCGCCAGGTCCCCCTCGAAGACGCCCGCAAGGATCTGATCGGTCAGCTGCTGGAGGGCCTCCGGCGTCGGCGGCTCGGCCGAACCGGCCACCGCGTGCGCGACCTCCGCGCTCCCGCGGCCGGCCTCGTAGTCACGCGCCGCGCCGACCGGGTCACGACGCACCCACTCCCGCAGCGTGTAGAGACGCCACAGAGCCCCGGGCAGACTCGTCGCCGGCCGGTCCGCCCACAGTTCGGCCAGCGTCGAGATGCCCAGCTCGTCCACCAGGTTGACCAGCTTCGCGGTCACCTGCGGGTCGTGCGCCGCCCGGCCCGTGCCCACGAGGGCGGATGCCGTCTCGTGCGCGGCCTCGGACAACTGCGCGGGATCACTCGAACCGGCGTACGCCTCCAACTCTCCCGACGAACGCAGAGCAGGACGCCGTGGCGGGCGAGAATCATTGTCGGACAATCGATCTCACTCCTCCATAAGAGGTCCGTAGATGGCTGATCCGTCCGCCGCGACGGTCAAAACGCCGTCGCCGGCCTCGGCGTCCCATCCAGCCAGGAGGTGGCTAGTCCCGTCGAGAGGATGCGCAATCTCCGCGGTAGACAGATTGACGACGACTGTATAGCCGCCTCGCGCGTACGTGAGCACATCGCCGTCACGGCGTACGTCGGTCACGCCCAGCGCGGGATCGGCGAGGGCGGGCACCGCTCGACGCAATCGGAGCAGCTCGCGGTACCACTCGAGCAACCGCGCATGCTCCGGCTGCGACACCTCGTCCCACCGGAGCGTCGAGTCATGAGCGGTCGAGGCCGCTTGCGGATCGGGCACCGCGTCGCCCCATCCGTGCTCGGCGAATTCCCTGCGGCGCCCCTCGGAGACGGCCTCGGCAAGCTCCGGCTCCTGGTGGTCGGTGAAGTAGGCCCACTTCGTCGAGGCACCCCACTCCTCCCCCATGAAGAGCATCGGCGTGTACGGCAGGGTCAGCAGCAGCGTCGCCCCGGCGGCCAGCCTGCTGCGGCCGACCAGTTGCGACAGCCGCTCGCCGGTGGCCCGGTTGCCGACCTGGTCGTGCGTCTGCAGGGAGGCCACGAACTTCCACCCCGGAGTGAGGGCGGGTACGACGGGCCGGCCGTGGTCACGCTGGCGGAAGCTGGACCAGGTGCCGTCGTGGAAGAACGGTGTGCGCCCGATCTTGGCGAAGGCACCTGGGTCGGTGAAGTCGGCGTAGTAGCCCTGCGACTCCCCGGTCAACAGCACGTGCAGCGTGTGGTGCACGTCGTCCGCCCACTGGCCCGCCAGACCGAAACCACCGTCTCCCCCGTCGGCGCGGGCCGTGACGGTGGCAGGGTCGTTGCGGTCCGACTCTGCGATGAGCGTCAAGGGTCGACCCGAAGACGTTGCCAAATCGTCGGTTTCGGCGGCAAGCTGCTCGAGCATGTGGACAGCCCGCTCGTCCACCAGCGCGTGCACCGCGTCCAGCCGGAGGGCATCAAGGTGGTAGTCGCGGAACCACATCAGCGCGTTGTCGATGATGAAGCGGCGCACCTCATCGCTACCAGGAGCGTCCAGGTTGACCGCTGCTCCCCACGGTGTCTGGTGCCGGTCGGTGAAGTAGGGCCCGAACTCCGAGAGGTAGTTGCCGCTGGGCCCCAGATGGTTGTAGACGACGTCCAGGCACACCCCGAGACCCTGCGCGTGGCAGGCGTCGACGAACCGCGCGAGGGCCTGCGGACCGCCGTACGCCGCGTGCACCGCGTAGAGGTCGACCCCGTCGTAGCCCCAGCCGCGGTCGCCCGGGAACGTCGCGACGGGCATCAGCTCGACCAGCGTCACCCCGAGGTCGACGAGGTGGTCGATCCGCTCGATCGCCGAGTCGAGTGTGCCATCCGCGGTGAAGGTGCCGATGTGCAGCTCGTAGATCACCGCGGTCTCGAGCGCAACGCCTTGCCACGCGTTGTCGGTCCAGGCGAAGGTCGTCGGGTCGACGATCTGCGACGGGCCGTTCGGCCCCTCGGGCTGATACCTGGATCGGGGGTCCGGGAACGGTCCCGCGCCGTCGACCCGGTAGGAGTACCGCTGGCCGTCCGCCGCCGCACGGTCGGTCGTCCACCGGTCGCCCGCCCGCGTCATCGCGACCGTCTCCTCCGGCAGCACGAGCTCCACGCGCTCGGCGGCCGGTGCCCACACGTCGAAGCTCGGCATCAGGCGACCTTCTCCAGGAAGAGGACAGGCGTCCCAGCGAAAAGATCTGCCGCAGTGACGCGTTCGTCGACATCGAACGACCGGCCACTCAACAGATCGGTCCAGGTGCCGGACTCCAAGGTCACCGTCTCACCGGTGAAACCGCCCTCGCGCTCCCACCGCGAGGGCGCGCGCAGCACCAGGGTCGCGAACGTGGCCCGACGGCCACGGTGCAGCACCCCGGACACCAAGCCCGGTGCGTGGGCGCGTACGAACCCCACCACGTGTTCGGAGTCGGACTGGACCGGTGTGTACGACGACTCGGCACCGAACGCGGCCGGCTCGCGGCGACGCGCGGCGAGCACGGCCGCCACCAGCTGCAGTTTCTCCACAGCCAGGTCGGAACGGTCCGTAGCGGCCAGAGCCTGCGCGCGTGCTGCGTAGTCGACGGGGCGCCGGTTGTCCGGATCGACCAGGGACAGGTCCACGGACTCGCACCCCTGGTAGGTGTCGGGCATCCCCGGCATCGTCAGCTGGATCAGCTTCGCGCCGAGGGTGACGGCCCGGATCGCGCCGGCGTTGGCGGCGACGGCACGATCCAGCGCATCGTGCAGTGGCCCCTCGCGCATCGCGGTCGTCGCGAAGTCGATGACGCGCTGCTCGTACTTCTCGTCGCCGTCGACCCAGGCGGTGTGCTCCTTGGCCTCGCGCAGCGCCTTCTGCAGGTAACCGCCCAGCCGCTCGTCACCGATGTCACCGACCCCGAGGAGGGTCTGCCACACCAGGTGCGCCGTCGGCAGATCGACATCCGCCGTGACGGCGAGTTCTCTTGCGATCCGCGATAGTTCGGACCACGCCGCGGGGTCGCCGGCGACGGCGAGGATGCGTGCGCGGGTGTCTTCGCTGCGCTTGGTGTCGTGGGTCGACAGGGTGGTCATCGTGTGCGGCCAGTGCTCCTGCTGCCACGCCGCCCAGTCGTGCAGTGCCGTCGGCGAGGCATCACCGAGCACGGTCGGGTCGCTACCGACCTCGTTGAGCGCGACGAGGCGATGCCACCGGTAGAACGTCGTGTCCTCGATGCCCTTGGCCATCACCGGACCCCAGGTCTGCTGCAGGCGCACCGCGAAATCCGTTGCCGCGTCGTCGTCCTCAGCCATCACGGTGAGGGGCACGAGGGCCTCGAGCGTGGCCGCGAGATCGGGCCGGGCCTCCATGGCGCGCCCGAAGGCCTCCGCCAACCGTTCGCGCGCGACCCTGCTCATCCGGTGTTCCGGCCGCACGTACGCGCGGTAGACCTCGCCGGCGACGAGCAATTCCACGATCGCCTCGCGCAGCGGCTCCGTCTCCAGGTCGGGCAGCGCCTCGCGTGCCCGACGGATGAGGCGCTCGACCTCGGGAGCCAGCGACTGCGCCACGACCTGACGCTTCGCGGCGAGCACCTCCTCCTCGAAGTCGGCGTCGCCGCCGGTGGCGGCCCACTCCTGCGCGATCACTGGCGCGGCCACGGGATCGGTCAGGGCCGCCTGCAGCACGCGCAGGCCGTCGTACCCGGTGGTGCCGGTGCACGCCCAGTTGCTCGGCAGGCGTTCGTCGCCCTCGAGGATCTTCTCCACCCAGATCGGCGTGCCACTTCGGCAGGCGCGGGTGAGTCGCTCGAGGTACTCGACCGGGTCGGCGAGGCCGTCCGGGTGGTCGATGCGGAAGCCGTCGATGAGGCCGCGGTGGTGCAGCTGCAGCAGCAGCGCGTGGGTCGCGTCGAAGACCTCCTGGAGCTCCACGCGTACGGCGATCAGTCCGTCGACCTCGAAGAACCGGCGGTAGTTGAGCACCTCGTCCTTCTCGCGCCAGCTCGCGAGCCGGTAGTGCTGCCGGTCCAGCAGGGCGGCACAGTCCTCGATGTGCTCCGAGCCGAGTGCCAACGGGAAGACGTGGTCGAAGTAGCGCAGCACCGGCTCGCCGTCGAGCTCGTCACGGGTGATCTCCCCCGCGTCGATCACCTCTTGGAGCGACGACCCGAGGATCGGCAGGCCGAGACGACCGCCGCCGGCCTTCCAGTCCACGTCGAACCACTCCGCGGTGGGGGCGTCGCGTCCGTCGCGCAGCAGCTCCCAGACCGGGTGATTGACGTTCTCGGGCGCCACGAACGACATGTGGTTGGGCACCACGTCGACCACGATGCCGAGGTCGTCCGCGTGCGCCGCGGCCACCAGGGCCTCGAAACCCGCGAGCCCGCCGAGATCCGCGCTGATGCGCGAGTGGTCCACGACGTCGTAGCCGTGCATCGAGCCCGCGGCCGCCTGCAGGATCGGCGACAGGTAGAGGTGGGAGACGCCGAGGGAGCGCAGGTAGCCCGTCTGCTTCGCTGCGTCCGCGAAGGTGAAACCGGCGTGCAGCTGCAGGCGATAGGTGGCGGTGGGGGTCGGGCTCACATGTCCTCCGGTTGAATGCTGCGCGGATCGCTCGATGCTGCCCGCACCTGCCACGGCGCGCTCGTCGCCTCCACCACGTTCAGTGGTCGAGCCGGTTGAGGCCGAGGACCACGACGACCGCGGTGCCCGCATCGTCGCACGCGGCAATGGGCAGCTGGGCATCGATGCCCCAGTCGTGGTCACCCGCGGGATCGTCGATGACCTGGCGCACCTCCCAGGTGTCCTTACCCTCGCGGATCTGCAGGTATGCCGGCCCGCGTGCTGCCGGCCCCGCTCCCATCTCGTCGTGATCGGCGAAGTACGCCGCGAGATCCTCGACCCACGCCTGCTCGTCCATCACGATCTCGGTGGGCGGCTCGGTGGCCGCAGCCGCGTCCCGGTCCAGGGCGGCGAGCGCGACGATGTCCCGACGCGCGGCGAGCTGAACCCTGCGGAACATCGCGTTGCGGATCTGGACTCGGAACGCCCTGGGATTACTGGTGATCGACCGCTTCTGCGGCGGCGCGGGGGTCGCGTCGAGGAGCTGAGCGGCGGGATCGTTCAGGCGGTCCCACTCGTCGATGAGGCTGGAGTCGGTCTGCCGGATCACCTCGCCGAGCCATTCGATGAGGTCGGCCAGCTCCGGGGTCTTGCGGGAGTCCGGCACCGTCTGGCGCAGTGTGCGATAGGCGTCGGTGAGGTAGCGCAGCACGATCCCCTCGGACCTGCTGAGTTCGTACTGCTTGACCAGGTCGGCGAAGGACCACGCGTACGAATACATCTCGCGTACGACGGCTTTGGGTGAGAGCGCGTTGTCGCCCACCCACGGCTGGTTGCTCCGGTAGGTCTCGAACGCTGCGTCGAGCAGCTCCGCCAGCGGCCGGGGCCAGGTGACCTCCTCCAGCAGCTCCATCCGCTCGTCGTACTCGATCCCCTCGGCCTTCATCCGGGCCACCGCCTCGCCCCGGGCGCGGAAACGCTGCCCCATCAGGATGGGTCGGGGATCCTCCAGCACGGCCTCGATCACCGAGACCGCGTCGAGCGCGTACTCGTCGGACTCGGGGTCGAGCAGCTCCAGCGCAGCGAGCGCGAACGGCGCCATCGGCTGGTTGAGCGCGAAGTTGTCCTGCAGGTCGATCGTGAGCCGCACCCCGCGTCCGTCGACCTCGGGGGTGTCCAGCCGCTCGACGACACCCGCTGCCAGGAGTTCGCGGTAGAGGTCGATCGCCTTGCGGGACAGACGTGCCCGCCGTCGCGGGTCCTCGTGGTTCTCCCGCATGAGCCGGCGGACACCGGCGAACGGGTCGCCGTCGCGTGCGATGACGTTGAGCAGCATGGAGTGCGTGACGCGCATCCGGGATTGCAGCGCCTCGGGCTCGGCGCCGACGAGACGCTCGAACGTCTCCTCGGTCCAGTTGACGAAGCCCTCCGGCGGCTTCTTGCGTTGCACCTTGCGCAGCTTCTTGGGGTCGTCGCCGGCTTTGGCGACCGCCCGGGCGTTCTCCACGGTGTGCTCCGGGGCCTGGACGACGACCGACCCGCTGGTGTCGAAGCCGGCGCGCCCCGCGCGGCCGGCGATCTGGTGGAACTCCCGCGCCTTCAGCACCCGCTGGCGCGACCCGTCGTACTTGGTGAGGCCGGTGAAGAGCACGGTGCGGATCGGCACGTTGATGCCGACACCGAGGGTGTCGGTGCCGCAGATGACCTGCAACAGTCCCGCCTGGGCCAGGGTCTCGACGAGGCGGCGGTACTTCGGGAGCATCCCCGCGTGATGTACGCCGATCCCGTTGCGCACCAGCTTGTTGAGCGTCTTGCCGAAACCGGCCGAGAAGGGGAAGTTGACGATCGCCTCGGCGATGCGCTCCTTGTCGGTTTTGCTGGTGATGGTGATGCTCAGCAGCGCCTGGGCCCGCTCCAGCGCCGAGGCCTGGGTGAAGTGCACGACGTAGACCGGCGCCTGGTGGGTGCTGAGCAGCTCCTCGATCGTCTCGTGGATCGGGGTCATCGCCCAGGAGAACGACAGCGGCACCGGACGGTCGACGCCGGTGACGACGGCGGTCGACCTGCCGGTGCGGGCGGTCAGCTCGCGCTCGAAGAGCCCGACGTCGCCGAGCGTCGCCGACATCAGGACGAACTGCGCCTGCGGCAGCTCCAGCAGCGGCACCTGCCAGGCCCAGCCGCGCTCGGGCTCGGAGTAGAAGTGGAACTCGTCCATCACGACCATGCCGACGTCCGCCTTCGCGCCCTCGCGCAGGGCGATGTTGGCGAGGATCTCCGCGGTGCAGCAGATGATCGGGGCGTCGGCGTTGACCGACGCGTCACCGGTGAGCATCCCGACCTGGTCGGCGCCGAAGACCTCGCAGAGCGCGAAGAACTTCTCCGACACCAGCGCCTTGATGGGCGCGGTGTAGAAGGACACTCGGTCGTCGGCGAGCGCCGCGAGCAGCGCGCCCGTGGCGACGAGGGACTTCCCGGAGCCGGTGGGGGTCGACAGGATGAGATTGGCACCGGCCAGGATCTCGACGACGGACTCGTCCTGATGCGGATAGAGCGTCAGTCCCTGCTGGGTGGCCCAGGTGGTGAACGTGGCGTAGACCTCGTCGGGCCCGGCGTCGGGCGGAAGGGCGTCGAGGAGGTTCATCACCCCCAGTTTCCCCTACCTGCAGCGCCCCGCGGACCACTCAGGCAGCCGGATCAGGCGGGTCGCGCGTCTTCCTTGCGTCCGCGCAGCACCAGACGGTCGTCGCTGCGCGCACGCGGCGTGCCGTGTGTCACCCCGTCCCCGATGACCCCGTGGAAGCCGGGCTCGGCGTGGCTGAGCCACTCCAGTGCGACCGGCATCACCGCCTGCCACACGTCGAACCGGTGACCGGCCCCGGGCAGATACACCGACGTCACCGACATCCGCCCGTGCGCAGCGTTGATCAGACTCCTGCTCGGGGGCCCCGCGAAGCGATCACCCTCGGACACCTCGATCCACACGTCGACGGGGGGCGGGGTCTGTCGCACGACGTTGAGCATGGAGTAGCGCGCCGGCCAGATGCTCCGACGACCGTAGGGCGTCCAGTTGCCCCAGCTGGGGTTGTTGTAGGTACCGAAGAGCATCACCGACCCGTACTGCTGGGGGTGCAGGAACGCGCTCACCTCGGCGCAGAAGCCGCCCGCGCTGAAGCCCATCACGGACCACGACTCCTTGTCGGGACGCACCCGCAGGTGTCGCACGGTCCACGCGGGGACCGTCTTGGTGAGCCAGGTCTCCATGTCGATGCCGCCGCTGTTGGTGCACTCGGTGTCGATGCCGGACGGCGTGTAGTCCGGCACCACGACCACCGGCTCGATCAGGCCGGACTTCTGGTGGGCTCGCACGATGATGTTCTGCAGGCCCATCCGCTTCTGGTAGTCCGCCGGACTGCCGGGAATGCCGGCATACGCCTCGATGACGGGGTAGGTCGCCTGGGAGGGCCCGTCGACGTACGCGGGCGGCAGCCAGATCATCGCCTTCCCGGCGCCACGCCCTGCCGCCTTGCCGAGACCGGGGATGACGACGTGCACCCACTGGCCGTGCGGACCGGGCGCGACATGCAGTTTCGCGTCGCGCACGAACACTGCGCGCTCCGGACCGAACAGCCGCTGCGCGCGCAGGTCGGCCTCGGCGGCGGCACTCGCGCTGTACTGCCCGGCCGTCTGCAGGTCACCCTTCACCGCCACCCGCTGCACCGAGGGCGGCGTACCCATCAGGTCGCGACCCAGATCGGTCCAGGTGCCGTACCAGCCGTTCTGCTGATTGAGGGTCGCCGCGGCCGCGAGCACGACCAGGGCCGAGGCACCCACCTGGGTACCGAGCCTGCCGAGCAGCGCCAGCGGACGACGCCGCGCCAGTCTCGGCCACAGCACGACGACAGCGACCACCGCGGCCGCGAACGACACCCACAGCAGCACCACGAGTGCCACGCTGTTCGGCTCCAACATCTCAGGGGACCCCGCCTCGATCTGCGCGCCTCGTCGCGCACGACGACATGCTCACTCGGATACCTGAGAAAAAGGTGGGTGCGCGCTGCATGAACGGCGACCTCGTCGGGACGTGCGCGGCGTCCCCCGGTGAGCCCGGCGATGTTCCCGGCCACGGGGTTTCGCGGCGGCGAACGGGTGCAACTACGCTGTCGGGGCGCTACACGCGTCACGGGCCTTTAGCTCAATTGGTAGAGCTGCGGACTTTTAATCCGTAGGTTCCGGGTTCGAGCCCCGGAGGGCCCACCTACATAACCGCAGGCCAGAGCCCTACGCAGGGGATTCGAGCCGGGCGCCTGGCGCGTCTCTGCTAACAAACTGCTAACAACCGCCTCGAACGGGCGTGCGGGCAGTCATCGAGGCTCTTCTGAGGCGCCGGGCGCGGGCCGCCCCTACTCGGTGCGTTGCGACGCCTCGCGTAGGTCGTGCGCAAGGTCACATAGGACTCGGTCGGGTATCGGGCCGTGTCCGGCGATGGCCCGGGAAGCCCATTCCTACGCGGTCTCGCTCATGCGCCCCACACCGCTCTGGAGAACGTATCCACTGCGCGGCCGTCGTCGTCAGGCACAGCGTCGGCGTACACGTTGAGAGTCACCGAAGGGTCACGGTGCCCGAGACGCTTCGCGACGATGTGCACCGGGGTGCCGTCGCGCAGCAGAATCGTCGCGTGCGTGTGGCGCGCCTCGTGCAGCTTCAACCGACCCAGCTCTGCGCCAGCCTGGGCGGCGATGAACGCCTTGGAGACGTAGTCCGGCGGGACCGGGGTGCCGTTCTCCCAGGTGAAGGCCACCGGATCGCTGCCGTCGTACGCGGCGCCCCAGGCGAGCCGCTCCGAGGTCTGCGTCTTGCGCCATGCCCTCAGCCCGGCCACGGTGCGCGCGTCGATCGTCACGTCCCGCCGCTCGTGATTCTTTGGGGTTGAGTAGATGCGCGTAGTGGCCTGTACGGTCACCGACCGCTCTACGTGGATGACACCGGCCTCTAGGTCGACATCGGACCACCGCAGGGCGCAAAGCTCGCCCCGGCGCATGCCCGTCGCGAGGGCCAGCGTCCACAACGCCTCGAACCGAGCGCCGGCGACGTGCTCCAGGAATGTGTGCGCCTCAGCGCCGGTCCACGTCGAGTGCTTCGGCTTGTGCACCCGCGGCCGCTTCGTCCCCACAACCGGATTGACCTCGATGATCCGGTCGAGCATCGCGTCCTGCATAGCGCGCCGCAGCACAGACCGGGCGAACTCCACCGTCCGCGGCGACAAGGGCTTGCCGCCCTGCCCGCCGTGCTCGTGTAGGTCCTTGAACACCACCGACAGCCTGGTCGGCGACAGTGCCTGCAGCCGCTCGGACCCGATGGCGGGCTTCAGATAGCGCTCGATGTTGTCCCGGTAGGACTTCTCCGTCGACGGCTTCAGCTCCACAGCATGCGCAACAATCCACCGGTCGAGGTACGCGCTGACGGTCGTGTCCTGCGGAGGGACCCACGTCCCGCGGTGCACGTCGTGGCGGGCCTTGTCGCGGGCTTCCTTCGCCGCCCTGATCGTGGGGAATCCTCCGACCCAGCGGGGCCTGGTCTTGCCCGTCGCGTGGTCCTTCTCGCGCACCACGTAGGAGTAGGTGCTCCCCCGCTTGATGACACCGTCCCGCATGCCGGGCCGCGTCGCGTCAGCCATCACTCTTCCTCGTCTTCTCCAAACGTACGTTCACGTCGTGGGCAAACTTGAGTTCGTCCTTATGGCCCAACCCGTCTGCATGCTTCTGCTCCAATTCCGCGAGCGCATCGCTGAACGCTGGGAGCAAGGACGCGTGCTCGTCCGCGAGTTCACGCGCAAACTCGCGCACTTCGCTTTGGTATCGCTGTTGAACCGCTGCCACCGAGACTGCCGAGCGTGCGCCGCGGGCGATTACCTCGTTTACGACATCGCCTGGGTCGGTGTCGAGTCGCGGCTCGAAGAGGTCAGCGGGCTTGATCAGCAGCGCAGTCGCGAGTGCAACCACCTCGGCCGCGGCGAATGCGCGTCCGCCAGCCTCGGCTGCCGAGACCGCTTGACGCGTCCACGACTTGCCGAGAAGGCCCTCCATGTCCACGCCGAGATCACTCTGAGAAATCCCCAGCGCCTCCCGTGCCTGCCGCACGTTCGCGCCAATCCGTTCTTCAATCTTGCCCACTGCTACCCCTCAGCCCTCGCCGCCATGTCATGACTCATCATGACACGAACTGCCAAGCTTGACAAGAAATCCCAACGGTGCAACTCTGTCAATCGGGAGAGTTACAGGACTCTCCAGCAATGACATCATCAGCTCGGACGGAGTGCCTCTCCTGATGGATCACCACCTACTCGACACACAAAGCGCGGCCGATCTCCTCGGCATCAGCGTTCGGAGCATCTACCGCCTAAGCGCATCAGGCCAGTTGCCGCAATACCGAGTCGGCCGGCAGCTGCGTTACGACGAGGCCGAACTTCGCGCCGTGCTGAAGAGCCGACACGCCCGACCGACGGCCGTCTAACCATGACACCCACGCTGCCGGACTGGCTTGACGGCCGGCTCACGATCACAGTCCCCCAGGCTGGCGAGCTGCTCGGCATCGGTCGTGACGCGGCATACAGGGCAGCCGCGACCGGCGACATCCAATGTCTTTCCCTTGGCCGGCGTCTCGTTGTCCCCGTCGCGCCACTGCTTGCGCTTCTTGGCTTCGACATCACCCAGCGTGCACCGATCTGGCCTGCCGACCCGGACGACGCACCCCCGGCCGCCTGACCCCAGACATACGGAAGGCCCGCGCACCACCGCGAGCCCACCGCCACCCACGAGGAGAAAGACCCTCGCATGATCAGCATGCCACGCGTGGCCGGGCGCGCAGGACTCAAATCCGCTCAATCAGGGCCCCTCCCGGGTCCAATCTGGGCAGTCACCAGTGTCCGGCTCCACGCCGGTCACCCGGAGAAGCTCACCCGGCTATTTCGCCACCGCGCCGCTGCGGACAGGTACGCGCGTCGCCAACAGGCAGTCGGGCACGTCCCGGTGGCGCTCTGGTCAACAGGCACTCAGTGGGTGCGGCCATGAGCGACGACGCTCCAATCGACATTGCCGATCTCGACGCGCGTGACTGGCGGCTTTGGATGGACGGATTCACCGTGGGGAACGCTCGCGGCGTCGAGTCCGGCTATGAGCGGGGCCGCGAGGCCGCCGACGCAGACGCTTGCGCTCGATACACGGCCGCAGCCGCTGTCCTCACGGGCGCATCGGCTCGCCCACCCCTGGACGGCACCGAGCGGTTGATGACGGACACCAGCCAGCAGCTCGCCGCCGCCGCGGTGGAGCGACGCGCCGCCAGCATCCGCCGCTTCCGAGAGGCGAATGGACGCCGTCGCGCCGAGCACCCAACCCCCCACCGCGAACCGCAGACGAGCCGATGACCGCCCAGCAGTCTCACGAGCCATGGAGCGACCTCGCGGACCTGGACGACCTCGCGCAGCGACAGGCCGAAGCGGACGCCGAACGCCATCATGAGCCCCCCACACCTGCACTCGCGTTCGACTTGGAGCGTCCGGAGTTCTGGGAATCCCGCCCAGAACTGGCCCATCTGCACCAATTCGCTCGCTCCCGTATCGCCTCCCCCTGGGCCGTCCTTGGTGTCGCCCTGGCCCGCGTCATCGCCCACGTCGCGCCGCACTACACGCTGCCGCCCATCGTGGGAGCCGAAGGATCGCTCAACACGTTCTACGCACTCACCGGCGCCTCAGGAAGCGGGAAGGGCGCAGCCACCGCGTGCGCGGGCGACGCGATCACCTTTGGCTCCCTCGCGCGGCCCGAGGAGCCCAGTCTCGGCACCGGTGAGGGCGTTGTGGCCACCTTCGTGCGACGGGTCAAACCCATCGGCGGGCAACCCGGCGGCGTTGAACAACACACCACCCGCGCACTGTTTCACTGCGCTGAGGTAGACACGCTCAGCGCGCTCAAAGGTCGGGTCGGCTCCACCGTCACATCCGTGCTCCGGAGCGCCTGGAGCGGCGAGCAGCTGGGATTCCAAAATGCCGACCTAGAGCGTCGCCTGGTCGTAGGCCGCCACGCCTACCGGCTCTGCCTCGTCGTCGGCGTGCAGCCCGAGCGGGCGGGTGTCCTGCTCGACGAGGCGGACGGCGGGATGCCCCAGCGGCTCGTATGGCTGCCCGCAACCGACCCCGGCATGCCCGACCAGCGTCCACCCGAGCTTGGCCCGATCGAATGGCGGCACCCCGACCCCACGGGGCACGTCGCGCACCCCGGCACCGGCCGCTACCGGCTACCCGTCTGTGACGCCGCGACCACCGCCATTGAGCACGCCGCCCGCGCTCGTGCGCGCGGCCAAGTCGACGCACTCGACGGACACGCACTGCTGTGCCAGCTGAAAGTCGCCGCCGCGCTGGGGTTCCTCAACGGCCACGCCGAGGTAAGTGACGACGACTGGGACCTTGCGGGCGTCGTCATGGCCGTCAGCGACCACACCCGCGGCCAGATTGTCGCGACACTCAGCGCGAAATTTCGCGCTGCCTCAGACGCCCGCGGACGCGCCGAAGGGCAACGCGCGATCGCCTCCCAGGAAGTCGTGGATGAGGCCGCTACGAAGCGCGTCGCACACCGCCTACGAGCCAACCTCACCGACGACTGGACCACCCGGTCGACAGCCCGGCGGCTCCTCCCCAGCCGCGACCGGGACCACTTTGAGGACGCCATCGACTCACTCCTCCGCGTCGGCGACATCGATGTCGAGGAGGCCGACTTCCGGGGTCAATTGCGGACTCATTACCGGCTCGCACGGGGTGCCCGTTGAGAGGGCCACTAAGGGGTGGACGGGTGGACATTGTCCACCCCTACCTCCCGGGAAACAGGAGGCCAGACACTGAAAAACCCTCTAAAACACTGAAACTCCATCCCCACGGGGGGAGAGAGCGCCGTAGGCAGGGGTGGACATGTCCACCTGTCCACCCCTTAACCGGTTTTGCCCTCTCCCGACCCCTCCACGGGAGCACCCCGAAGCCGCACTTGCGACAGGGAGAAACACCGACGCACACCACCGCCCGCACGCTCACGACAAGACATCCCGACACCCCTCGCGGCCCATCCCGCGCCGACCTCCACGGGCTTCACGCCAGCCTCGGCAACTACCACAAAGGAGCACCCATGACCCCCCATCTGCATCCCCCACAGCTACCGCCCGCCGCCTGGTGCGCCATGTGCCCGGCCGTGGTTGATGAACCTCATGTAATTAGGGGGCGGGCTGATGCCTGAGTGCGGTGCGATGTCTCACCGGCCTGGTGAGCCGTGTCATGCGTGGGCGATCCGGGGAACCGATCCCCCAAGGTGTCGTCATCACCTTGGAAAGCGCTCGGCGACAGTGATCGCTGAGAGGGACATCCGGGAGGGTGCGCAGCGGGCCTTGGCGAAGCTGGGCGAGGCAGCTCCGATCGTGGACCCGCTCGGCCGGCTGCTGGACCTGGCCGCTGAAGCCGCGCAATGGCTCGACGTGATCCGGGAGCGCGTCAAAGTGCTCCAGGACGTCCGCTATGAGGCTGTGGGTGCCGGGGAGCAGGTCCGCGCGGAGATCGTCCTGTACGAGCGTGCGCAGGACCGGCTCGGCAAGTTCCTGACGGATGTTGCCCGTCTAGGCATCGAGGACCGCCTGGCGCGGGTGTCGGAGGTGCAGACGGCGGCGATGTTCGCTGGGGTCACCGGCGCCTTACGCGAGCTGGGCGTTGATTACCGAGACGACCAGGTCCGGCAGCTGTTGCGCAAGCACATCGACCTGGCGTCGAGAGGGCGGTCGTCGTGAGTCGGCGGACTAATGATCCGTTTACAGGTGCATCACCGCAGGTCAGGCGGGGGCCTGCTAACACCCTGCTACGCACCCACCCGCCTGAATTCGCCATCTGTGGGGCATCACGGGTCGCCCACCGGGTAGATAAACCTATTCGCAGGCGCTCGCGAGCATCCTGCGCCGCCTGGACGCCTCACAGCACGCCCCGAAGCTCACGCACCGCCCTGAGGCGGCCGTACGGCGCCCGTTGGTCTTGCGGCGCGTCCTGGCGGGCGTGCAGCGCGTCCTGGCCGCGGGGCGGTCCATCGTGACCACGACCGAGGCGGACTACTACGTCATATGCCGACCGTGCGGTCGCCGCTTCGAAGATGTGACGGCCCGGACCGGTCATCGGGTCCTGCTGAGGGCACGCGCTGGTGGTCACGGACCGAGATGGCGGTGCCTGCATCCCGGCTCCTACCGGGTCGGCCAGCACCTCTGTGGCGGCGTCTGGGGGTGGTGGGAATGACCAGCGGCCCTTTGACCGGGTTCGCCATCCCGTCGGACCAGGTTGCGTTGGTGGCACTGGCGCTGCAGAAGCTCGCCGCCGAGCGCAAACGGAACGGGTCGCCGCTGCCTGCTGATGCGCTCGCCCTGGTGGTGGACCTCGCGGCGGCTGCAACTGCACGCGCTGCCGCGGGCGGCAGTGATTCGACGCCGACTGCGGCAATGGCTCCATCCTCAGTGTCGAGGCCGCTGGAGATCACCACACGCCAAGCCGCTGACTTGCTGCATGTGCAGCCACGGCGGGTCCGGCAGCTGTTGGAATCCGGCGAACTGGCAGGGCAAAAGGTCGGCGGGTCATGGCTCACCGCCCGGCAGGACGTACGGCACTACCAACAGGGAACATCCGGCATCGACAACGAAAGGAGCAGCGCATGAGCACTCTGACAGAAGTTCGAGAACGAGAGCAGCGCCTAGCCGGTGCTGCGGCGCAGGTTGCCAGCAACGTCACCAGCGCCCGCCAACGGGTAGCTGACGCGAACACGGCAGCGGCTGATGCGGTGGCGTCGTTCGACACAGAGGCCGGGACAACGGCCCATGAGCAGCGCGCCGACGCCGAGAGGGTGCTAGCCCAGCACGAGGCGCACGCCGCGCAGATTAAAGCCGAGCAGGCACGGGTGGTGGCAGAACGGGGCGTGTTGGAACGGGCAGGCCGCGCTGATGCGCTGCGGGCCCAGATCGCCGTCGCGGCAGACCGAGTAACCGAGCAGGTGGCAGAAGCCAAGCTGCAGGCCGCCGCGGCGCTTGCGTCGGTGCGCGCTGCTGAGCGGGGAGTGGAGTCGGCTGGTCGCCTGGCCAGGGAGCTGGAGTCCTTGGACGCTTTGGCCGAGGGTCGCGCGGCACGCCAGTTCGTGAGCAACCCGGTCGTGAAGGCGTTCGACCCGGTTGGGATCGACCCGCTGCTGCAGTCGCTGCTGTGGGCGTCGCGATGAGCGCGGGCGGCTTCGACCCCGACAAGTTCGCTGCAGCGCTCCAGCGGGCACAGGCGGACGGTGCCGTCGCCGATGCTGCCGCGGCCCTGGACTCGGCGTCACGCCAGGAGGTGTGGGACGCCCGCGGGGATGTGGTGGCCGCGGCCCTGCTGGCCCCGGACGGGCGGGGAACTGCGTTCGATGATTGGGCGGCGCAGGTGGCCGCGGACGAGCAGAAGGGCAGGAGCTGACCGTGTCCGCGTCGGGGAGTGACCCGCTGGCCGGTTTGGCTGCGCTGTTGGACCCGGTGGATGTGACTGCGGATGTGTTCGCGGCCATCGGGTACACCCCCACGCCGTTGCAGCAACGGTTCCACGACGCCACTGAGCACGACGTGCTCTTCGGTGGCGCGGCCGGCGGTGGCAAGTCGGCCGCGCTGGTCGCGGATGACTTGCGGGACGCGGTCCGGTACGCCGGTGTGCGTATCGCGGTGTTCCGTCGCTCCTATGACGAGCTGAACGAGTCGGTAATCCGGCAGTTGGCGTCGTTCGGGTTCGGGGAGGCGCTTGGGGCTTCCTGGAACGCGTCGGATCGGGAGCTGAAGTTTAAGAACGGCAGCGTGATTCGGTACCGGTACGCGGAGACCCTGGTGGACGCCAGCCGCCGACAGGGTGGCGAGTTCCAGAAGCTGTCTCTGGATGAGCGGACACTGTTCGCGCCGGGCATTGTGGACATGTTGCAGGAGCGGCTGCGGTCTGGGTCTGGCATGCCGGTGATCGGGGTGCGGTCTACGACTAACCCGGGTGGGCCCGACCATGCTGCGGTGCGGGCCCGGTACGTGGACGCCACCGACCACGGCGCGAATGTCGTGCGTGATGGGCAGGGCCGCAGCGTGCGGTTCATCCCCGCCAAGGTTGGGGATAACCCGCACGTGGACGCTGGCTACCGCAGGCAGCTGGAGGCGATCCCTGACCCGGCGCGGCGCGCGGCGATGCTGGATGGGTCGTGGGACCAGTTCTCGGGGCAGTTCTTCACCGAGTGGGACAGGGACCGCCACCTTGTACCGACCTTCGAAGTTCCCCAGTCCTGGGCGCGGTGCGCTGGGATCGATTGGGGGTACGCGGCCCCCTGGGGATGCCTGTGGCTGGCGATGGACGAGGACGGTCGTGCGTACGCCTACCGGGAGCGCTACGGGGCCAAGGTCGGGGAGGTGGAGCAGGCCCAGCAGGTCCTCGCGGCCGAGGACGAGGACGAGGACGTGGTGCGGTTCGCTGACGACGCGATGTGGACGTCCCGTGGGTCGGCCAAGTCTGTTGCCGAGGTCTACGCCGAGCAGGGTTGCCACATCATCACCGCGCACAAGGGTGAGCGGGCCAGCGGCTGGGCGCGAGTGCATTCCTACTTGGGTGAGGCCCCAGCGTGCCTGTATCACCGGGAGATGGGGTGGGAGACGTGCCCGAAGCTGCACGTCCTGGACGGCAGGTGCCCGAACCTGGTGCGGACATTGCCTGCGATGTGTCACGACCCCCGCAAACCTGAGGACCTGGACACCCGCGGCGACGATCACATCATCGATTGCCTGCGCTACGCACTGATCAACGTCGCACGGCCAACCATCGAAGGTTTCCTGATGCCCGAGCCGGCCGCTCCCCTGTCCGAGTGGTCTCCCAGCACCCCCGAGGAGGACTACTGGGCGTTGCGGGCGGCATGGGGCACTGAGGGTGACCCCGTCTACCCACCCGACACCGGGTGGCAGCACCTGTTCCATCAGTGGTAGCGAGACGCAGCAGCCGCGGGTGCCTTGCAACACCGAGGCTGGCCCGCCAACATGACCACCCACCGGGTGGCGGCCTCACCTCACGGGTCTGATGCCAGGAGACCACGATGACGCCGCCTGACGGTTAGATTGAAATGCGGGGTCAAACTACACTCACCCGCACGCGGTGTTTTGCACGCGTGGGGATGTTCCGACTGCGCAGGGGGCCTGAACGGTGAGTATGTGGGATGTCGTGGTCGGCGGGGGCCTTACTCTTGCCGGCACGGTCGTCACACAAACTGTGGCGGCGCGGATCGCGACGAAATCTAGAAGGGCTGAACGCCGAGCAGCTAGCGACGAGTACGACCGAACCGCCATCGCCCTCGTCCAGGACGCTGCCAAGGATTACCGGAGCGCACTCGTCCGCTACAACACCCCGGTCATCAGCGGTGAAGTAGACCCCGATGCCGAATCCGAGCTGAAGGCGGCTCGCATGGGTTTCCAGGCGGTCCTGCATCGAGCGCCACCCAAGGTCGTTGCCAGGCTCGAACGTTGGCTCGCTGTTGCGCTCAAGTGGTCGCAGGAAGAGCAGTCGGCCGAGACTGAGGCAGCGACATGGGATGCGGCCATGAAAGCTTGCGGCGCAGCCGTTCGCTCGACTCTCAGTTCACGAAAGTGATCGACGCACTGACGTCGAGGTCCCTCGCGGCATCTTGTAGGTAGCCTCCGAACGCAGGTCCGGCGTACTCGACGACGAGTCTGTCGGCGCCACCCTCCAGCAGCACGCGCCGCACGATCTCGTCGGCGAACGACGCCGTGCCTGCAACCAACTGCCTGCAGTCCAAGCGGACCTGCTGCTCGCGCATCCTGCCCTGCAATGGGCTAGCCAGCGCACGAGCCCGCGCGCGGCCGCCACTGAGTTGGGGCATCTTCACCGAAGGAAGAACCTGGGTACTCATGCTGTCAGTCTCCCACCTGCCGACGGAGCCGTGCTTGGGCCACCGTACCCAGAAACGGATTGTCCGTCACGGTGACTCGCGGATCCCAGTTGCCACCAACGAATTCGCCGTAAGCGGTCCCGCTCACCATGGTCATAGCGCCGTGATTCTTCCCAGTCAGCTCGATCACCTCGGTGATGCCCCGTCCGCGACCCGGCTCAGACTTGCTGGTGGCGTACTTCCGTGCCGCTTTCCCGATTGCGGCCTGGTCGGTCGCAGAACCCAGCCGGGACCGTAGGCCTACACCGGAGTCACCCACGGCGAAGGCGACGTCCTCTGTCTTTGGATAGGACTGCAGCGCAACAAACCCACCGCCCTGTCCACTGTGCTGCACCGCGTTCACGGCCAGCTCGAAAAGACAGCTGTATAGCGTTTGCACGACACCCCACCCGGCATCTCGGTAGAGACGCACGATGGTTTCTGCAACCTCTTCGAGCTCGTCCTCGCTATCAAAACGCCGAAGCTCGCACAACTGGTGGCCGACGTCGTGGGACGTCACAACGCCGAGATCGTGCCGAATATCAAGGCCGTCCAGGTGAGCGCCCAACTGCATCCGCGCAAGGTAGTTGCGCACGTCGCTGTTCCTCGGTCCCCGCACCTGCACACGAGTGCCCTCGCGAATGGCACGATCTACCCCCGCGGCAATCGCAACGATGCCAGCTGGTTCTACGAACCTGGCGTTTCGCAGGTCAACCTCGTACGTGCCCAGCGTCGGCACACACGCCGCTCCTATGGACGCTGCTGTGAGCTTTCCGGACGCAGGAACAACTATGCTCACCCGCGGGCGCCATAGAAAGACAAGGCCGAGGCTCGGTGCACGCCGTCATCCTAGGCACATCCTGGCATTGCGGCTGCCTGTGAATCATTCCGATGTACGTCCTCAGCGTCAACCCACACTCCCTGCACGGGTGCCACGCGTACGTGCCACATCAGCACCCAGACGCACCTCCCTTGCCACCGTGCGGCCCGTCCCACGACGTACTCGTCGCCATGAGGCCACTGCAGCCGCACCCGCACCGGGATCGGCACAGCGGCGCGCGTAGCTGTCCTGGGGTGCGGTGGCCAGCACGCGTTGAGCGGCTCTTCCGGGCCGTCGGGATGTCCTCCAGTGCCTGAACCGATCACCTGTCACAGCCTATTTATCGCCCATGACAACCACGCCCGGGTCTACCGCGGAGCCCCGCCGTGGAGCTTCCTGCAGCGCGCCGCAATCCATGAGCAACGCCGCGCGAGTGAACGACACTGTGGGTACGACGTCACGGCACACCGAATCGGCAACTGAGCGCACCCCCTCCATCGGTCCGCTTCTCTCAGCCCAACGCCCGTCGCTCGCGTGTTACGTTTTACGCACTACATCCCCCACGCCTCTCCACGATGCGCACTTGGGGGATTTTTAACGCCTAGGAGACGCATTGGTCCACAGCCGCAGCCGCGAACGCGGTGGCGCCCGCTACGCCAAGCCGCCTCTGACCCACAAGATGCTGGTCGAGCGGATGGTCGAGCGGGGACTGCTGGTGCCCGACGCAGCGCGCGCAACCCGGTACGTGCGTCACCTGGGCTACTACCGGTTGTCCCCGTATCTGATCCCCCTGCGAAACCCTCACTTGGAAACCTTCAGAGCAGGCACGACGTTCGACCAAATGCTCGATCTGTACGTGTTCGACCGTCACCTGCGGTTGTTGGTTCTGGATGCGCTGGAGAGGGTCGAAGTAGCTGTCCGATCTGCTCTGACTGACCACATGTCGCTGCAACGAGGTGGTCCCTTTTGGTACGCAGACCCCACGCTCTTTCGAGACAGGCAACGTCACTCGCAGTTCATCGACCTGGTTCAGAAGACGTGTCGCACCCAGCTCGATTCTGCCCCTGAGGTCGCTGACGGCGCCTACGTGCATCGCTCCGCCCTGGAGCACTATTTGGTCACCTACGCGGATCCACTTCCGCCATCCTGGTTGATGGTCGAAACGCTTACGATGGGCCAGCTGGACCGACTTGTGCAGAACTTGGCAGTACGGGCAGACCGAAGCGCGGTTGCGAAGCCCCTCGGGATCACGGAACCGCTCCTTCTGTCGTGGATGCGATCGTTTGTGCGGGTGCGCAACATCTGCGCGCATCACGGCCGGTTGTGGAACGCTGCCTTAGGCGTATACCCAGCGTTGCCCCAATCGTCGAACGTTGCTTGGCTTGATGATGCATCGGCGCTGACAAACGACACTTACCGCAGCAAGCGGCTCTACCCCGTCCTCGTCGCGCTTCAAAGCATCCTGGCGACGGTGTCGCCCCGCAGCACCTGGGCACAGCGATTGAGCGACATTTTGGACAAGCATCCCGATGTGCCACTTTCGGCCATGGGCGTTCCCGAGACCTGGCGACAGGACAGCTTCTGGTCTATGCGTCTCGATGCCAGGACCGAACCGTTAAACGCATCTGGTGCCTGAACGAAGAGACCTCCAAAGTTTCGTACGGCCGCCACAAGTAGTCATCCCGCATTACGGTGCGTCGATGGACTCCCGCGGCCGCGGCCGGCCACCGATCGAGCACTTCCCCTCGGACCCGAGCGGTGCCGCATGGCCAGAACAGAGCGTGCGGGACTGGATGCCCATCGAGGAGTCGCTGACCCTCGCGCGGAAGTTCGCGGTGCTCGCGACCGCCGGCCGTCTCTATGTGCTCGGCATCCTCGCCCGGCAGGGCCCGCTCACACTGCCGCAGCTGGCCGAGCTCGCCCAGATGACAGATGTAACCACCCGGCGGTGTCTGCACGACTTGCGACGGGTCGGGCTCGTCGAGCAACTCGGTCTGCCGAGCAAGTACCGACGTTCGTGGACTGTCACTGATGGCGCGTCGGAGCGACTCGCGGACTACCTGCGGTGACGGAGTCAACGGTCACGGTTCATTCGCATGGGCATCCTGTCCCCACTGCTTTCACACTCGCGGACGCACTCTTCATGCCCTGCGATGTCGACATCAATCACTGGATCGTTCGCGGTTCCAGGGCCAAAGTAGCTAACCACCCTGGCCCGTATTGACCGCCCGCACATCGGGCACGTCCGGACCTCAAACCTTTCGCTCCCCATCAGCTCCCGGCTTCAGTCTCGAAAGCCCGCTTGGCCTGCGCTTCCAGCTGCGCTTTCCAAGCTCGGAGAGACTCCGAGCCCTCATTTCCACCGCATGCCAGAGCGGTGTGGCCGCCAGCGTAGTCGACTCGGTTGATCTGCTGCCGGCCCGTACCACCTGCCATCGACACGTCGAACTTGCCGAGGAACGTCTGACCGTCAGTGGGGCACGTCACCCAAGTTGAGCGATTCATCCGGCCATCATTCCAGGGCCGGCGAGGGCTACACGCCCATGTCACAGCGCTCCACGATGACCTGCTCGGCCCACTCTTCGAGCATTTGATGTGACATTGCCACCCTTCCGTCGGGGTTTGCCGGGCGGCCAGCTTGCTAACACTTTGCTACGCGACCCCCACGTATGGGGTGCCACTAGCGCGGATGTAGTGGACCGCAAACCGCGCCATTCCGGGCCAGGACGCGCCAATCCCAACAGCTCGGGATGGGAGCAAAGCGCCTTTTAATCCGTAGGTTCCGGGTTCGAGCCCCGGAGGGCCCACTTCAACCGGTCCCGAGTGGCCGGTGCGCCGCCCAGTTCGGCCAGGGGGCGGGGCGTCGACGGTAGTTTGGCGGCGTGGCTGAGCCCGGACGGCACGCGTGGATCGACGCCGGAGCCGGCATCGCCGGCGACATGCTGCTCGGCGCCCTGGTGGACGCCGGGGCACCCGTCTCTATGGTCCAGGATGCCGTGGACGCCTTCGCGCCAGACGCCGTGCGGGTGACCGCGCGCGAGGTCACCCGTGCCGGCCAGCGCGCCACGAAGGTGGACGTCGCACCGGTCGCCGCCGACCAGCCGCACCGCCGGTGGAGCGACATCCGGGACCTCATCGATCGGGCTCCCCTCGAACCGGCCGTCGCGGCATCGGCGCAGCGGGTCTTCGAGACGCTGGCAGCCGCCGAGGGCCGCGTCCACGGGGTGGAGGCCACGCAGGTGCACTTCCACGAGGTGGGCGCCTGGGACTCCATCGCCGACGTGGTCGGGGTCTGCGCGGCCCTGCACTGGCACGCCGTGCGGTCCGTCAGCGCCGGACCGATCGCGGTCGGATCGGGCCGGGTGACCGGCGCGCACGGCGACCTGCCCGTGCCGGTGCCCGCGGTGCTCGAGCTCGGCACCGGTTGGGAGTTGCGGGCGGGCGGCACCGGCGAACTGGCCACTCCCACTGGCGTCGCCCTCGTACGCGCCCTCGCGGCGACCTGCGAACCCCTACCGCCGATGCGGGTGCGGGCGGTCGGCGTCGGCGCGGGCTCACGGGACACTCCCGGGCGGGCGAACGTCGTACGCGTCTGCATCGGCGAGCGCACCGAGACGGCCGGACAGCCGGCCACCGAACAGCTGTGGGTGCTCGAGGCGAACGTCGACGACCTCGACCCCCGGGTGTGGCCCACGGTCCTGACGGCGCTGCTCGAGGCCGGCGCCGCGGACGCCTGGCTGACCCCGATCCTGATGAAGAAGGGGCGACCCGCGCACACGTTGTCCGTCCTGTGCGCCGGCGGTGACCGGTCGCGGATGGGCGACCTCGTCCACTCGCTCACCAGCACCTTCGGCAGCAGGTCATACGCGGTCGATCGTGTTGCGCTGCAACGTGACTGGCGCATCGTTCAGGTCCACGGCCACTCGGTGCGGATCAAGATGTCGCTCGACGGCTCCGGGCGGATCGTGCATGCGACGCCGGAGTTCGAGGACGCCGCGACGGCCGCCCGAGCCGTCGGGCTGCCCGTTCGGAGACTGCTCGACGACACCGCGGCGACTGCGACAGCACAGGGCCTTCGGGCCGGCTCGCTCCTCCCGCCGATCGACTCCTAGGAGCGATCGGCCTGGTGGTCAGTCGGAGGATGCAGCGGGCGCGGCGATCTGCGCGGCCAGGTGGCCCGCGCCGTACCCGTTGTCGATGTTGACCACGGCGACTCCCGGGGCGCAGGCGTTGAGCATGGCCAGCAGCGGTGCGATGCCGCCGAACGCCGCGCCGTACCCGACCGAGGTCGGCACGGCCACGACCGGCGCCGACACCAGCCCCGCGACCACGCTCGGCAGTGCACCGTCCATGCCCGCGACGACCACGATGACCCGCGCGGCCCGCAGCACCGGCAGCCGCGCGAGGATCCGGTGCAGCCCGGCGACTCCGACGTCCACGACGAGTTCGCAGTGCCGTCCGAGGTAGGTGGCGGTCAGCAACGCTTCGCGCGCGACCGGTAGATCCGAGGTGCCGGCGCACACCACGACGACCGGGCCACCGACCGGCGCGGGCGGCGCCGACGGCCAGGCGGCGAGACGCGCGGTCTCGTCGATGGCCGCGTCCGAGAAGACGTCCGAGAGCACGTCCAGATGGTCGTCCGAACACCGGGTGAACAGCGTTGCTCCACCTGGCTTCTCACCCTGATCGGCATCTCGCACCGCCTCGGCGATCGCGCGCACCTGGTCCGGCGTCTTGCCCTCGCAGTAGACCGCCTCGGGGTATCCCCTGCGCGCCGCCCTCTGCAGGTCGAGCTCGGCCACTCCCTCCAGGGGATCGGGCTCACCCACCGGTTACCGCCACGAGCGGCAGGCTGAACGCGCCGGACTGGATCCCCACGAGGTCGAGCGCCACGAAATCGAACCCGGCCGCCCGCCCGGCGGCCACCACCTGCTCGCGCAGCGGCGAGGCGACCGCTCGGATCAGGTCGTCAACGGTCACCTCGACGCGGGCGACCTCCCCGTGATGACGCACCCGGCAGTCGGCGAATCCGAGCTGCCGCAGCGTGTGCTCGACCGCCTCGACCTGGGCGAGCTTTGCCGGGTCGACGGGAGTGAAGTGCGGGATGCGCGACGCCAGGCAGGGCGCGGCGGGTTTGTCGGCGTTGGGAAGTCCCAGCTCGTGCGCCAGCGAGCGTACGTCGGCCTTGGTGAGTCCGAGGTCGGCGAGCGGCCGCAGCACGCCGTGCTCGGTCGCTGCGCGCGAGCCCGGCCGATCCGGGCGACGGGTGTCGTCGGCGTTCTCGCCGTACGCGACGGCTGTCAGGCGGTGAGCGGCGATGACATCGCTCCCGATCCGGGTGAAGAGCTCGTCCTTGCAGTGGTAGCAGCGGTCAGGGCCGTTGGCCCGGTACGCCGGGTTGTCGCCCTCGTGCGTCGCGATCTCGACGACGGGTACGCCGATCGCGGCAGCGACGTCATGCGCACCGGCGCGTTCGTCCGCGGCCAGCGACGGGGAGACACCGAGGACCGCGACCACCCGGTCCGGGCCGAGCGCGCGCACGGCCAGCGCGAGCAGCAGGGAGGAGTCGACGCCGCCGGAGTAGGCGACCCCGAGGCGTTGCACACCGTCGAGCGCGCGCTCGACCTGCGGGGTGATCGACGCCAGATCTCGATTCATGACCTCAGCCTCCCTGATGCCCTGGGGTGAGCCGGAAGAGCACCTCCCCGGCGTCGGGCACGACGAAGCTGCCGGCGGCGATCTCCGCGTCCAGGTCGATCGAGTCCGGGTCCAGATAGCCGAGATTCGCGGCGCGACACACCTCCTCCGGGATCCGGGTCGCGAGGGAGACGTTGACGCGGAACCGCTCCGTACCGGTCTCGGGGTCGTAGCTGCCCGCGCCTCTCAGGTGGGTGGAGTGGGCCAGGGTGCTCCAGTGCACGTCCTTGAAGCGGTCCCACTGCTTCACGAAGTAGTCGCGGCAGTGGTAGCCGATGGTGTCGATCTCCGGGTGGCTGGCCGAGATCTGCGTGATGTGAGGGGCATAGAGCATCACCTCGCCGCCGTCGGCGACCGCGGGCTCGAGCTTGTAGAAGCCCTTCGCGCCGGTCCAGATGTCGTCGTACATGGTCGGCACCAGCGAGATGACGCGCCGCACCGGCTCGTCGAGGTACGTCACGTGGGTGGCGGCACAGACCTCCGCGGAGTCGGCCCACGCCGAGATGGTGTCGCCGAAGGAGATGGAGTGCAGGTCGTGGGTGCCGGCGGCTCCGACGAAGCAGAACGCGAGCTTCTCGGCCGGCACCAGCGCTGCGCCCTCGTTGATGAGGGCCCGGACCGGGGTGACGTCCGTCGTGCCGATGATCTCGGCCGAGGTGATGAGTGCGCCGATCCAGTGGGACACGTCGATGATCTGCTGACCAGCGACGCCCGGGAAGAAGTACTTGTTGCCGCCGGAGATGCCCACGACCTCGTGGGGCAGCACCGGGCCCACGACCAGCGCGACGTCGTGCTCGACCACCGCCTTGTTCAGCAGCACCGGCACATCGAGGCTGAGCCGGCCCTCGGACAGTTCCTCGAGGCGCGCGGCCGGGATCGTCCCGAGATCGGCGAAGGTCTCCGGTCGCCACCACTCGTGGTTCAGCACGGTCATCCCCGGATAGGTGTCCTGCAGGGCACCCGGTGCGTACCCCAGGTGCCGGGCGATCGACTCCTCGCTCATCGCCTGGTGGGTGCCGAGGGCGATCAGCACCGTCATCCTCTCCACCCGACCGGCGAGCGCGCTGTGGACGGCGCCGAGCAGCAGCGGCAGTGGGCAGGTGCGGGTCCCGTCCGGCACCAGGACGCAGACGCTGCGCCCGTCGAGATCCACCGAGTCGAGCCGTTCCCGGACGAACCGGCGCACCTCGTCCTCGCCCAGCACACCCTCGACGCCCCCGACCCGCGTGGCCGGCAGGTGGGTCTGTGCGGGTCCGTCGGCGAGGCTCGTCATGCGACCACCTTCACCCGCCACCCCGTCGGCGGCAAGCACGACAGGCGACCCGTCGCCCTCCAGCCGGGCGGCAGGGCGACGATGGGCGTCATGACGTCCATGCCCGCGCCCGCGGATCGACTCACGCTCTCACCCGACCGGCTCCTCCCCGCCGACCCCGGCACCCGGGCGATCGCGCGGCGGCTGTACGCCGCGGTGCGTGACCAACCGATCATCTCCCCGCACGGTCACGTGCCCGCGCAGTGGCTGGCCGACGACGTACCGTTCGAGGATCCGGCCTCGCTCCTCCTGTCGCCGGATCATTACGTCTTCCGGCTCCTGCACGCACAGGGCATCCCCCTGGAGCAGCTCGGGGTCGGCCCGGGCAGCACCCTGGACACGGACAGCGCACGTCATGCCTGGCGGTTGTTCTGCGGTCAGTGGGGTGCCTTTCGCGGCACGCCGAGCCGGTTCTGGATGGAAACGGTCCTCGCCGACGTCTTCGGGGTGGCGGACCGCCCGTCGGCGGAGTCCGCCGACGCGATCTACGACCGGATCGCCGACGCCCTGGGGCGCCCGGAGTTCCGGCCGCGGGCGTTGATGAACCGATTCGCCATCGACGTCCTCGCCACGACGGACGACCCCGTCGACGACCTGAGCTTCCACGCCGCATTGCAGCAGGACAGCGGGTTCTCCCACCGGGTGGTGCCGACGTTCCGCCCGGACAAGTACCTGGAGCCCGCCCGGCCGGACTTCCCCGCGCTGATGGACGCGCTGGCGCGGGCGTCGGCGATCGACACCGGCTCGTACGCCGGGTACGTCGCGGCGCTGGCGGACCGGCGCCGCTATTTCAAGGATCACGGCGCCGTCTCCTCCGACCACAGCCACCTCGACGTGGTCACGCTGACCCTGGACGACGCCGAGGCGACCCGGATCTACAGCGACGCGATCGCCGGGCGCGTGAGTCCGCAGGACGCCACGGCCCTGCGTCGGCACATGCTCGTGGAGATGGCCCGGATGGCCACCGAGGACGGCCTGGTGATGACGCTGCACCCCGGCGTCCACCGCGGCCACCACACCGAGACGACGCGGCGCTTCGGCCCGGACACCGGCAGCGACATCCCGGTGGGCGTCGAGTTCACCCGCGGGCTGCAGCCGCTGCTGGACGAGTTCGGGACGACGCAGGGCTTCCACCTGATCCTCTTCACCCTCGACGAGACGGTGTTCTCCCGCGAGATCGCACCGCTGGCCGGCTTCTACCCGAGCGTCTACGCCGGAGCTCCGTGGTGGTTCCTCGACGCGCCGGACGCCGTGCGCCGCTTCCGTGCCGCCACGACGGAGACCGCCGGTTTCTACCGCACCTCCGGGTTCGTGGACGACACCCGGGCGTTCCTGTCCATCCCGGCCCGACACGACATGTCGCGCCGCCTGGACGCGGGGTATCTCGCCCGGCTGGTCGCCGAGCATCAGCTCGAGGAGGACGAGGCGCTGGAGACCGCCCTCGACCTCGTCACCACCGTGCCGACCACGGCCTTCAAGCTGTGAGCGCGTCGCTGCGCGCGCTCGACCGGCGCAAGGACGGTCGCCCCCCTGCGCCCGTGCGGCTGCTGCACCTCGGGCTCGGCAACTTCTTCCGTGCGCACGCCGCCTGGTACACCGAGCATGCCCCCGATGCAGCCGCATGGGGCATCGCCGCATTCACGGGCCGGTCGCCGGCGGCCGCGGTCGCCCTACGGGCACAGGACGCGCTCTACACGCTGCTCGTCCGCGGCCCGGACGGCGTCCGGCCCGAAGTCGTCTCGAGCGTGAGCTCGGTACACGCGGCCGACGACCTGGTGGCGCTGCGGGCGTACTTCGCGAGCACCGATCTGGCGGTCGTCACGGCGACCGTGACGGAGGCGGGCTACTGCCGGTCGTCGTCTGGCGACCTCGATACGGGGTTGCCGGCCGTCCGTCGCGACATCGCGGCGCTGGCCGCCGACCCGGTCGCCGGGCCGGCCGACACCGTTCCGGGACGCGTGGTAGCCGGACTGCTCGCCCGACGGGCTGCGGGCGCCGGCCCGCTCGCCATCGTCTCCAACGACAACCTCCCCGACAACGGTCAGGTCATGGCCCGTGTCGTGAGCGGACTCGCCGTAGCCGTCGATCCCACCCTTCTCCCCTGGATCGAGGACACCGTCTCGTTCGTCACCACCGTGGTCGACCGCATCACCCCCCGCACCACGGACGAGGACCGCGCCGAGGTGTCCCGGCAACTCGACGTCGACGATCCCGAGGTCGTGCCGACCGAACAGTTCACCGAGTGGGTCCTCGCCGGGGACTTCCCGAACGGCCGGCCCGCCTGGGAGGGCGCCGGCGCGCGATTCGTCCGCGATGTGCGCCCCTTCGAGCAGCGCAAGCTGTGGCTGCTCAACGGAGCGCACTCGCTGATGGCGTACGCGGGGTCGATCCGCGGCCACGAGACCGTCGCCCAGGCGATCGGCGACCCCGTGGTGCGCGGGTGGATCGAGGAGTGGTGGAGCTGCGCCTGCGCCCACCTCGAACTGCCCGCCGCCGAACTCGACGACTACTGCACGAGCCTGCGGAGCCGTTTCGGCAACGCCGCCATCCGGCACCTGCTTGCACAGATCGCCGCCGACGGTTCGCAGAAGGTGCCGGTCCGCGTGGTGCCGGTGGTCCGCGCCGGACTGGAGGACGGCCGGGTCGACCCCGGCGCGACCCGTCCGGTCGCAGGCTGGATCGCGCACCTGCGCGGCCACGGCGCCCCGGTCACCGACGTACGCGCGGACGAGGTGACCGACCTGGCGAGAGGCACCACGCAGGAGGCGGTCGCCCGGGTGCTGAGGTGGCTCGGTGTCACGGACGAACGGGTGACGCGGATCGTCGCCCTCCAGGTGGCCGATCTGGAACAGCCCTCGAGGGCGTGACGGAGACCTCGCGAACGAGGTGCTGCGATGCCCTCGACCGACGCGCCGGACCGCGATACTTGACGAACCGTATTCCATCCTGTACTGCGAAGATGAATCTGCCGTCGGTCAACCGCAAGTAAAGAGGGCATACAACCAGTCCGAATTCCACGCGACACGCCGATAACCGCCCAATTCACCAGGATTACAACGGCTATCAATGCGCTTCCGCTCCTTAGGTTTCGTGACCTCACCAGTCACGCCCGCCTCAAGGAGCATCAATGGTCATCGCCATCCGCCGCGCCGCCGGCGCGGCCATCGGCATCGCCGCCCTCACCGCACTCGCAGCCGGCCCGGCCCAGGCCGCACAGCCCCACCCCGACGCCAGCACGCAGACCGCAACCGCACCCGCGGCCGTCCGGCACTCGGACTCGCAGGTGTGGACGCTCTACACCGGAAGCGCGGGCGCCTCGTTCCGCGCGAACTCGTCCAACACCGCGACCTTCGTCGCGAGGCCGGGCACCGGATACCAGTTCACGGGCGTCCTCGGCAGCGGCAGCACGGCCGGGTGGGTGCAGGCCACCTCGGGCACGTACACCGGGCAGTGGATCAGCGCGTACAGCGTCACCACCACCAACCCGGCACAGCCGCTGGGCTCGGGCGCAGGCTCCAGCGCGGTGGTGTCCACCCCCAACGTCACCCGGTACGTCGTCACCGGCTGGGCGACTCCCAACATCCGTGCGTCCTACAGCTACCGCTCGGCGATCGTGGCGACCGTCAAGCAGGGGGTCGCGTTCACCGGCACCTACGTCAACTACGCGTGGTTCCGGATCACCTCCGGGACGTACGCCGGCCGCTTCATCAGCACGGCGATGCTCCAGACCTCGCCCAACCAGGCGTCGTACAACGGCGTGATGCCGGCGGCGGAGATGTGCGCGGCCGACAGCGCCCTCGGCACGTCCTGGGAGCCCACCACCCCGCGCTACCTGGCGTGTGCCGCACGGGATTCGTTGGCCAACATGAATGCCGCGTTCAAGGCCGCCTTCGGCTACAACCTGTCCATCTCCGAGGCGTACCGGCCGTTGGTCAAGCAGCAGTTCTACTACGACCTGCTCGGCTCGCAGGCCGCTGTGCCCGGTACGTCCAATCACGGGCTGGGGCAGGCGATCGACTTCGACACCCAGACCACCAAGGGCGGTTCGACCTCGATCTACTACTGGGGTACGCCCCAGGACAAGTGGCTGACGGCGAACGCGCTCAACTGGGGTTTCCAGCGCCCCAAGGAGTACTCCACGCCGGGCGTCGGGGAGTACTGGCACTACACGTTCGTGGGCTGAGACAGGTGTGAACGACGGCGGCGGTCCGGGGCACGTCCCCCGGACCGCCGCCGTACGTCGGCACCGGCTCAGCCCGCGAGGTCGCCCTCGGCCAGCTCGACGTCACCGGTCGCGATGTTGTCCTCCAGGTGTGCGACGGACGACGTGCCGGGGATGAGGAGCACGTTCGCCGCACGGCGCAGCAGCCACGCGAGCCCGACCTGCGCCGGCGTGACGCCGAGCCGCTGCGCGACGGCCTTGACCTGGTCGTCGTCGGTGACCTTGGGCATCTGCGGGAAGGCCGAACCCAGTGGGAAGTACGGCACGTAGGCGATGCCCTGCTCGGTGCAGTAGTCAAGTACGTCGGCGTCGCTCTGATCGACATAGCTGAAGGCGTTCTGCACACAGACCAGCCCGACGCTCTCGTGCGCGGTGCGGACCTGGTCCAGCGTCGCCGTCGAGATGCCGATCCCGGCGATCTTGCCCTCGTCGCGCAGCTGCTTCATCGCCTCGAGCTGGGCCGCCAGATCGTCCTGCGGCTCCGCGTCGTGCACCGAGCCGTCGTCCTCGTGCAACCGCAGGTTGACCGCGCCGAGCTGCTCGGTGCCGAGGGTGCGCAGGTTCTCCTCCACGTCCTCCTTCAGCTGCTGGGGCTGCAGCGCGGGAAGCCATGCGCCGGCGGCATCCCTGCGGGCGCCCACCTTCGACACCAGGACGAGATCGTCGCCGTACGGGTGCAGCGCTTCTCGGATCAGTTCGTTCGAGACATCCGGGCCGTAGAACTGGGCGGTGTCGATGTGGTCGACGCCGAGCTCGACGGCCCGGCGCAGGACGGCGATCGCCTGGTCGTGATCGCGCGGCGGTCCGAACACTCCGGGACCAGGCAGCTGCATGGCACCGAAACCGATGCGGTGGACGTCGTGGCCGGCAAGGGGATATGTGGATTTCAGCACTCCCGAAACGCTACTCCGGGGCGCCGCCTGGCCGGTAGGGCTGTGCGATTGTGAGCGCCATGAGCATCTCCCTGCGGGACATCGGCCGCCGCGTGCAGTCGCAGATCTATCAGGCGGGCGTCTTCGGCACCACGCCGAAGGTGCCGGTGAGTCCGGATCGGCTGGAGCACGACGGGCTGCGCGCGATGAGCGGCGACGCCCGGTCCTACGTCGAGACCGGGGCGGGCACAGGGCGCACGATCATCAACAACCGCAACGCTTTCGCGCACTGGCAACTCGTGCCCCGGGTGCTGCGCGACGTGTCCGAGCGCGACCAGTCCATCGAGTTGTTCGGCCGGCGGCACCCCAGTCCGTTCCTCACCGCGCCCGTCGGCGTGCTGGAGATGTGCCACCCGGACGGCGACCTCGCGGTGGCGCGTGCGGCGAGGGCCAGCGGCGTGCCCATGATCATCTCCTCGCAGGCGTCGTACCCGATGGAGGCGATCGCGGACGAGCTCGGCGACCACGAGCGGTGGTTCCAGCTCTACTGGAGTGCCGACGACGACCTGGCCCGCAGTTTCGTACGTCGCGCGGAGGCGATCGGCGCGAGCGCCATCGTCGTCACCCTCGACACGATGCTGCTGGGTTGGCGCACGCTGGATCTGGACCGCGCGTACTCCCCGTTCGCCCGGGCCCGCGGCATCGCCAACTACACCTCCGACCCGGTCTTCCAGGACATTACGCGGAAACGATTGCAGGAGGGGCAGATTCCCTCCGTCGACCGGCGGCCGACCCCCTCAGCGGTGCGCTCACTCGGGACGATCGCGCGCGCCCACCCCGGTGACTTCCGGGCCAACCTGCGATCCAAGCTGCCGATGGCCTCGATCCGCACCTTCCAGGAGCTCTTCGGGCGCCTGTCGCTGAACTGGGAGGAGCTGGCGTGGCTGCGCGACCTGACCGACCTGCCCATCCTCGTCAAGGGCATCCAGTCGCCGGAGGACGCGGAGCTGGCTCTGAAGTACGGCGTCGACGGCATCATCGTGTCCAACCACGGCGGCCGCCAGCTCGACGGTGCGATCGGCTCGCTGGATGCGCTGCCGGCGGTCGTCGAGCGCATCGGCGACCGGGTGCCGATCCTCTTCGACAGCGGGATCCGTTGCGCTGCAGACGCGTTCAAAGCACTCGCGCTGGGCGCCACAGCGGTCTGCATCGCCCGGCCGTACGTCTACGGCCTCGCGTTGGCCGGTGAGGACGGTGTGCGCGAGGTGCTGCGGAACTTCCAGGCCGAGTTCGACCTCAGCATGGCGGTCGCCGGGCTCACCTCGACCGACCAGTTCACCCCGGACATCCTGGTGCCCGCGACGCATTGACGACAGGTTCGAGGATCGGGAGTACGCGCCCGCCGGATCGAGCGCGCGTACTCCCGATGTGGCGGACTCAGCGGGTGGCGTCCAGATGCTTGAGCAGGTTGGTGGCGAACCTGCTGCCCATCGCCGCCATCACCGTGTTCATCCCGGCCAGCACGCCCGGCTTGGCGAGCTTGGGCAACGGCAGGTCCACTGAGACCTCCAGGTCGATCGCCAGGTGCGTCCGCGCGCCGTTCGGCGTGAGCGTGTAGGAGCCCTCCGCTCCCGCCTGCTCGTCGGTCTTGCTCGGGTCGTGGGTGAACGTGATGTGCGTCATCGGCTCGAAGGTCATGACCTCCGTGAAGCTCGGCGAGATCTGCTTGGTCAGCACCGGGATCGAGGCCAGCGTCCACACCCACTTGCCGTCGATGACGTCGATCCGCTTCAGGAAGGGCGTGAGCCGGGGCAGCAGCTCGGTGTCGGTCAGCGCCGTCCAGATCTGCTCCTGCGACGCGTCGACATCGGCGGTCGAGTGGTTGTGCGCGGTGAATCGGGTCATGGTGTCCTTCGAGATTCTCGGTGAGAGAGCAGGATCGGGCCGCTCAACCGGCCCAGGTGGGGTCGGCGGACGTCCGGTACGCCGGGTCCTGGGCGCCCGGCTCGGGCAACCGACCGGGCTCGCCCCGCCCCTCGTTCTCCAGCGCGGCGAGCACGGCCAGCTCGAAGCTGAGCAGGCCGCCGAGCTCCGGCTCGATCAGGTCCTCGATGTCGTGCTCGTGGCAGATGACCTCGTGCACCAGGCTGCCGACCAGCGGCGCGGCCACGCCCCGGGGCACCGGCGTCAGCCGTCCGACCACCTCGCCGGCGATGCCGGTCAGCAGCTTCGGGGCCTGCAGCGTCAGCAGATGACGGCGGCGCAGACCGGCGATGTCGGCGTACTGCAGGACCATGTCGCGGTAGCTGAGCACATCCGGGCCGCCGATGTCGAAGGACCGGTTGACGTCCGGCCCCATTGCGGCGCTCTCGACCAGGTAGTGCAACGCGTCACGGATCGCTATGGGCTGCAGGCGATTCAGCACCCAGTCGGGCGCCGGCGCCACGATCAGCCGAGCGCTCAGGTGCCGCAGCAGCTCGAACGACGCCGAGCCGGCCCCCAGCACCACCGCCGCCTGCAGCACCGTCGTCGGCACCTCGCCGGCGAGCAGGATCTCCCCCACCTCCACCCGCGAAGCGAGGTGCGGGCTGAGCGGACCGCTCGGGTGCAGCGCCCCGAGGTAGACGATGCGTCGTACGCCCGCGTCGGCGGCCACCTGCGCGCACACGTCCGCGAGTTCACGGTCCCTCTGGGCGAAGTCGCCGGTGCCGTCCATCGAGTGCAGCAGGTAGTAGACGACGTCGACGTCCGCGCAGGCGGTCGCCATGTCGTCCGCACTCGAGGCATCGCCGCCGACGATCTCGGCCCGGGCGCTCCAGGCACGGTCGGTCAGACGCTGGGGGTGCCGGCTCATGACCCGCGTGGACCACCCGGCGTCCAGCAGCTGCGGCACGAGCCGGGAGCCGACGTACCCGGTGGCGCCGAGCACGAGGGCCCGGCCGGGAGTCATGGTGTCCATGCGGTCTGCACGGCCCGCCTCAGCGGCGGTACTCGATGAGCGGTGGCAGCACGAGCAGCATGCCCGTCGACCAGGTGAGGTGGATGATGATCGGCCCCTGGACGCCGCCGGTGGTGCGCCGTTCGATCGCCACCAGGAGGCCGAGGACCCCTGCGGCGAAGACGAGCATGGGGTTGCCGGTGATGCCGGTGGCGACGGTGTAGACAGCTGTCGTGACGGCGATCTGGTGCGGTTGCTTGGTCGCAGCGTAGAGCGCGCCACGGAAGAAGAACTCCTCACCGACCCCGGTGATGAGGGTGAGGGGCACGACCACCGGCAGCGAACCGAAGCGCGCGTGGTTGAGGACGGCGAGCACCGGGCGACGCAGGGCCGGGATGCGGGCGATGACCGCCGCGCCGGCGGCGAAGAAGACGACGGCGCCGGCACCGATGGCCATCGGACGCACGACGGGCCGGGTGTTCTTGCCGGGATTGCGGGTGCTGCTCCACCCGGCGTGCAGCGGACCCGACGCGAACGCTCCACCGGCCCAGATGCCGGCGAGGACGAGGGTGGAGGCGTAGAACTCCCGGCTGCCCGGCTTGCGGGACAACGCGTAGCGCAGCACCGGGGTCCCGACCGCGAGTGTGACGACGGTGACCTTGCGGCGGTGCTGGAACTCCCGCTGCGTCTCCCAGTGGTCGCGCTCGATCGGCACGACCCACGACAGCTGCGAACCCTTGCCCACCCAGTCGCGGGCGCGCGCCACCACGGCATCCCACGCACTCATGCCCTGGAGTCTGCCAGCCGGTCCTGCGGCCGCGGGGCCCCACCAGCCCAGATCAGCACGGGCGACCCTCAGACGGACGAGTTCGACTGCGTCCACGCCGGTGGGTCGATGCCGTTCAGCCCGGGGGCCGATCGAGCCTCACGGCCCGACGCACCGACAGCCGCACCCCGGTCGCCACCTCACTCCGGGGGCGGATCACCGACCCGGTTGGGGTCCGTCGTATCCCTCGATCACGATCAGCTCGATAGCCGCCGCATCCTCCCGCAGGGCGCGCGCCGCCTGGTAGAGATCTGAGCGGTAGCACGCCAATGCTTGCTCGTACGAGGGGAACTCGATCACCACGTTGCGCGACCGGGCGGCGCCTTCGACGGCCTCGAAATCCCCGCCACGCACCAGCAGCCGACCGCCGTACGCCGCGTACGCGGCACCGTTGGCCGCGGCGTACTCCGCGTACCGATCCGGATCGGTGACATCGATCCGGCCGATCCAATAACCCTTCGCCATGCTCTGCACGCCCCTCGAATCTCCCGGTCCCGCGCCGCCCATGATGCGCGGACGCCTCCGATCATGCCGGTAGAGTCGGTGGCGCACAGGGAACATGGCGCGACCGTTGGGTGGGAGGTCGCGCACCGGACCGCACCATCGGAGTCACCTGAGCATGTCCCCCGTCGCGTCCTATCGGGCGCTCTTCGCCATCAGTGGCCGCCGCTACATCGCCATCGCCTTCCTCGCGCGCCTGCCGCTCGCCATGAGCCAACTCGGCGTCCTGCTGCTCGTGGCCGGACGCACCGGCAGCTACGGCATCGGCGGCGGCTGCGCCGGTGCGCTCGCCCTCGCCAACGCAATCGGAGCGCCGCTCTTCGGCTCTGCCGCCGACCGCATCGGCCAGCGACCCGTCGCGTTCTTCCAGTCGGTCGCCGGTGCGATCGGGCTGGCGCTCGTCGTGCTCCTCACCCGCTCGGGGACCGCGTGGCAGGCCGACGCCGCGATCTGCGCCGTCACCGGCTTCCTGCTGCCCCAGGTCGGACCACTGGCGCGGGTGCGCTGGCGGCCGATCATCGCCCGGCGCGGGCATCCGGTCCGCCTGGTCGACACGGCGTTCTCCTACGAGGGCGCCGCCGACGAGGCGTCGTTCGTGCTCGGCCCGGCGTTCGTCGGCATCTTCGGAGCCCTCGCGGGGCCGCAGTTCGCGCTCGAGGGGGCTGCGGTGATCCTGGCGGTCTTCGGCTCCTGGTTCGCGTTGCATCCCACGGCGGCGCTCGCCCGGCGCGCCATCTCCGGCGACTCGCCCCACACCCGCCTGGTGACCAGGTCGATCGCCGTCCTCTGCGTGGCGCAGCTGCTGATCGGTGCCGTCTTCGGTTCGGTCCAGACCGGCACGACGGTGATCGCGACGAACGCCGGGCACGCACCTCTGGCCGGGCTCTTCCACGCCCTGCTCGGAGTGGGCAGCGTGCTGGCGGGCATCGGCATGGCCGCGGTCCCGGCGTCGTTCGGGTACGCCGTGCGCCTGCGGGTCGCCGCCGTCGCCCTCTTCGTGCTGTCCACCCCGCTGCTGCTCGTGCACTCACTGGTGACGCTGGTGCCGGTGCTGCTCGTGCTGGGCCTCTGCGTCGCGCCGTACATGATCACCACCTTCACGCTCGGTGAGACGCTCACGCCTGCACCGCGCGTCGCCGCTGCGATGACGCTCCTCGCAGCAGCCACCGGGCTCGGATATGCCTGCGGGACAACGGTCGCCGGGCACCTCGCCGACGCGCACGGTGCCACCGGGGCGTTCGCGACCACCGTGTCGGCCTGCGCACTGGCCGCAGTCCTCGCCGTCACCGCCCGGGGCGCGCTGCACCGGCCCAGCTCGCAGGTGGACGAGACGGCGTACGCCGCGGCATAGGCTGACGCGCATGGCCTCTACCGACCTGTTGCGCTCCCCGATCGTCCAGAACGCTGCCGCGGCCACCGCCGCCGGGGCAGGTGTCTTCCTGCGGCCCGCACGGCTGCCGAAGTGGGGCCGCCGGGGGTTGCGGCTCGCCAACACGGCCGGCACCGCCGGCTCGGTCTTCCTGGCGTCGCGCGGCAACTCCGACGACGGCGGCGACCTCGGCACCAAACCCACGCGCACCCGCGCGGCCACGGCCGCGTCCGCCGGGTCCGCCATCGCGGCCGCGGCGGGTGGCCTGACCCTCATCAGCTCCGGCTTCGGCCTCAAGATGGACGCGCGAGCCGAGAAGTTCCTGGTCGGCAAGGGCATCAAGCACCCGCGCATCTGGATGGCGGTCGGCACCGTCGTCATCGTCTTCGCTGCCAAGCAGGCGCAGGACTACGGCACCAAGAAGGCCGAAGCCGCGGCGCGCAAGCAGCTGGAGAAGCAGCAGAAGTCCTGACCGTGCCCGAGCAGGTCCGCAGCACGCCGGACATCGCGGCCGTACGCGCCGCCGCCGGGCGGCTGGAGGGCGTCGCGCATCGCACGCCGGTGATCACCTCCTCCCGGCTGGACTCCGACCTCGGCCTGCGCCTCTTCCTCAAGGCCGAGCACCTGCAGCGCACCGGATCGTTCAAGTTCCGCGGCGCGTACAACGCCCTGAGCACCCGGGTCGGACCGGCCGGTGTGGTGGCCTTCTCCTCGGGTAATCACGCGCAGGCCGTGGCGCTGGCGGCACGGGTCCTCGGCGTACCGGCCACCATCGTCATGCCGTCCGACGCGCCCGCCATCAAGCTGGCCGCGACGCGGGGGTATGGCGCCGACATCGTTCTCTACGAGCGGCATACGCAGGACCGGGCAGCCATCGCGGCCGAGATCTCCGAGCGCACGGGTGCCATGCTGCTGCCGCCGTTCGACCATCCCGACGTGATCGCCGGACAGGGCACCGCAGCGCTGGAGCTGCTGGATCAGGTCGGGCCGCTGGACGTCGTGATCACCCCGCTCGGTGGCGGCGGGCTGCTGGCGGGCACCTGTCTCGCCGTCCGGGCGACCTGCCCCGATGCCGTCATCTACGGCGCTGAGCCGGCCGCCGGCGACGACGGCAAGCAGTCCCTGGACGCCGGCCGGATCGTGCGGATCGACGTGCCCCACACGCTCGCCGACGGCGCGCAGACGACCGCCCTGGGCGAGCTGACCTTCCCCGTCATCCGCCGAGAGGTGCGCGACATCGTGCGGGTCGACGACGGCGAGCTCATCGACGCGATGCGCTCGCTCGCCGCCACCTGCAAGGCCGTGGTGGAGCCGACCGGCGTCCTGGCGTACGCCGCCGCCCGGAGCCTGCGCTCCGAACTCGCCGGCCTGCGGGTCGGGGTGATCCTGTCCGGCGGGAACGTCGACCTGGCCCGGTACGCGGCCCTCATCGCGGACTGATCGACGGTCGCCGCGGACGGCGTCGGACCCGACGGTGTGCGCCCGCGCCGGCGGTTTGCGTTGGTGGCCAGTGCTGCAGCCCTGGCCGACGACGCACACCGCGCACCTGCGCCAACCGGCCATCCTGCCGATCAGTCGATGTGGTGCCAGAAGAGCACGTAGACCGCCGCCAGCATGACCACCGAACCGGCGATGGCGTACGGCCGCCCGGCGCGCGCGATACGGTCCGCCACCCGCGCGGGCGCGCCGAGGTCGACCATCCGTTGCTGCGGGGTACGCCGCAGCCGGGCCGCGGTGCGCACGGGCGCCAGCATCGCGGCGTACGGCACGTAGAGCGCCAGGACGAGCACCGCTGCCGGGATCCGCACGTAGAACGCTGCCCAGAGTTGCTCGCTCAGGACGCCCAGGGCGAGCACGCCGCAGGCCAGGATCAACGCGGCCGATTCCGCGCCGACGGTGACGGTGCGGGCGCGGGTGATGTCACCCCTGGCACGCCGCACCAGCCAGGCCAGGTGCCGCTCCTGGAAGCGGCGACGGGCCAACCACACCCACAGCAGCACGGCGGCGAGACACCCGACCACCAGCGCTGCCTTCACGACCGACGACCCTACGTGGCCGCTACGCCCGCGGACGAGAGCGGCGCCGTCGGAGCGCAGCGGTATCGAAGGGCAAGCGGAGGAAGCGAAACTTCGTGGGGTGACGTGTCGGGGTCCTCGCGAAGTATTCGCTGGAGGAGCGCAGCGGAGGAAGCGAAACTTCGTGGGGTGACGTGTCGGGGTCCTCGCGAAGTATTCGCTGGAGGAGCGCAGCGGAGGAAGCGAAACTTCGTGGGGTGACGTGTCGGGGTCCTCGCGAAGTATTCGTTGGAGGAGCGCAGCGGAGGAAGCGAAACTTCGTGGGGTGACTAAGGCATGGTGGGGGCATGGCTGCCAGTGACGACGCCGCGATCGAGCCGGTCGACGCCCTGCGTCGGATCGCCTTCCTGCTGGAGCGGTCCCGGGCCGGCACCTACCGCGTGCAGGCGTTCCGCAAGGCGGCGGACACCGTGCTCGCGACATCGCGCGCGGACCTGGACCGGCACGCGGCGGAAGGGTCGTTGCAGAGCCTGCCGGGCATCGGCAAGGCCACCGAGGCGGTGGTGCGCGAGGCGCTGGCCGGTGAGCAGCCGGCGTACCTCACATCGCTGGAGGAGAAGACGTCCGGACCGCTCGTCGAGGGTGGTGAGGAGTACGCCGCACAGTTGCGAGGCGACTGTCACTGTCATTCCGATTGGAGCGACGGCGGTTCTCCGATCCCTGAGATGGTCGCGACCGCAATGGAACTCGGGCGGGAGTACCTCGTCCTCACCGACCACTCCCCTCGCCTCCGCGTCGCCAACGGCCTGTCCGCCGAGCGGCTCACCCAGCAGCTGAAGGTCGTCGACACGATCGACCGGCACGTCGAGGACTTCCGACTGCTGCGTGGCATCGAGGTCGACATCCTGGACGACGGCTCGCTCGACCAGAGCGAGGACATGCTCGGACGGCTCCAGGTGCGAGTGGCGTCCGTGCACTCCAAGCTGGCCATGAGCAAGGACGCGATGACCCGGCGGATGATCGGCGCGGTCCGCAACCCCCGGACCAACATCCTGGGCCACTGCACCGGACGCCTGGTGGAGGGCGACCGCGGGAAGCGCAAGCAGTCCACCTTCGACGCCAAGGCGGTCTTCGAGGCGTGCGCCGAGCACGACGTGGCGGTCGAGATCAACTCCCGGCCGGAGCGCCGCGACCCGCCGGACGAGCTCATCGCCCTCGCCATGGAGGCCGGCTGCCTCTTCTCGATCGACAGTGACGCGCACGCGCCGGGTCAGCTGGATTTCCTGGTCTACGGGGCCGAACGGGCCCAGCGCCTGGGGGTGCCGCTGGAGCGCATCGTGACCACCTGGGAGGCCGATCGGCTGCTCGACTGGGCCTCCGGGTGACCTTGGTTTGGCGCGCACCGGAGCACCCCCTATAGTTGCGGTCGTCCTCAACGGGTCCGAAGCTGCGGCACGCGGTGGTGATCCTGAGAAGGCGGGTCCCCATCGTCTAGCGGCCTAGGACACCGCCCTTTCACGGCGGCAGCACGGGTTCGAATCCCGTTGGGGATACGCAGTAACGCAGGTCTTGCTTTGTCAAGGCCCCGTAGCGCAGTTGGTTAGCGCGCCGCCCTGTCACGGCGGAGGTCGCGGGTTCGAGTCCCGTCGGGGTCGCTTTGTTTTGTACCGGGCCAGATAGCTCAGTTGGTAGAGCGAGCGACTGAAAATCGCTAGGTCGGCGGTTCGACCCCGTCTCTGGCCACCCGAACGCGAAGGCCGTCCCGCATCGCCGGGCGGCCTTCGTGGTTCCCACGCGCCGGACCCCTGGGTCAACGACCTGCAGGATGACCGAAGATGGCCCGTGTGACCCATCGCCGCGCCCGTCCTCTCGCGCTCCTCGTCCTGCTGCTGCTACCGCTCCTGTGGGGTTCGTACGCCGCCCCCGCCTTCGCGCACGACCGCCTGGTGAGTACGACGCCCGCGTCCGGTGTCAGCGTCACCTCGCCGACGTCGGTGCAGCTGAGGTTTGCCGAGAAGGTCGTCTCGACCGGCACCCGCATCGAGGTGAAGGACCCCCGCGACAAGGTCGTCTCCAGCGACCTGCGAGTCACCGGCGACGTCGTGTCGGTGCGGTTGGCGCAGCCGACGACCGCGGGCACCTACCGGGTCGTCTGGCGGATCACCTCCGACGACGGGCACCCCGTCAGCGGCGGGTTCTCCTTCCGAGCGGCGCCTGCCGCGGGAGCGACGGCCACGGCCACCTCCAGCACCACCACGTCCTCCGCCGGCGCGTCCTCCAGCAGCAGTCCGGTGCCCACCCAGCAGGTGCCCACCAACGCGACCAACAACGCACCGTGGTTGATCATCGGCGCGGTCGTGATCGCCGTTCTGGCCATCGCCGGCGGCGTCGTCGTCTCACGCCGCCGGCTCAAGGACGACGAGCCGTCCAACGGCGCCACCTGAGCACCGTCCGGAATACCAGGGCCGGCGTCGCGGTTCGCGGGAGGTGGACGCGGGTCGCGACACGTCGGGCGACCAGCCTGAGGTACCGTTGAGGCCACGACAAATTACCAGGAATCGACATGAGGGGGTCTCGCCATGGGGCGTGGCCGGGCCAAAGCCAAGCAGACCAAGGTTGCCCGGGAGCTGAAGTACTACTCTCCCGACACCGACCTCAGCGCTCTGCAGCGCGAGTTGCGTTCGCACGAGACGAACGGCGTGCAGCCGACCCGTGCGGAGGAGCGCGACGACTCCGACGATGACGGCCAGGGCGACTATTCGCAATGGTCCTCCGGCAGTCGCTGACGCGAGTCAGACCCGTACCGTCGGGCCTGTGAACGTAGCCTGAGCGCCACACCCGCCGGTGTGGCGCTCAGCTGTGCCGGCTGGGCCGGCCCAGGTACGTTGGTCGGTCAGGAACGGTGTCGGCCGATGAGCTGTGCGCCGCCGCCCGTGGTGCCCTTGGCACCCGTGACCACCTGCGCTGCGCGGCTGTCGACCTGCTCTGCCGCCTCGATGCGTCCGAGCGACCATGCATCCAGGCCGAGCGCATCGAGTACGCCGATCGCCTGCTCGGCTTGCTCGGCCGGGAGCACGACCACGAAGCCGACCCCCATGTTGAGGGTGCGCTCGAGGTCCTCCTGCGGCACGCGGCCCAGCTGACCGACCACCTGGAAGACCGGCGGCGGTGACCAGGTCGACCGGTCCAGGACGGCAACGGCACCGGTGGGCAGCACCCGCGCGACGTTCGCAACGAGCCCGCCACCGGTGATGTGGGAGAGCGCGTGGACGTCGACGCCGTCGGTGCGGATCAGCTTCAGCAGGTCGGCGGCGTAGACACGGGTCGGTGTCAGCACCTCCTCGCCGAGGGTGCGGCCGAACTCCGCCACCTCGCGATCCCAGGCCCATCCGGCGGAGGCGACCACGCGTCGTACCAGGGACAGCCCGTTGGAGTGCAGGCCGGAGGAGGCGACGGCCAGGACCGCGTCGCCCACGCGCACCCGGTCCGGGGTGAGCAGGTCGGCGTACTCCACGACACCGGTGGCGGCGCCCGCGACGTCGTACTCGTCGGGCTCGAGCAGGCCCGGGTGCTCCGCGGTCTCGCCACCGACGAGCGCCACCCCGGCCTGCGCGCAGGCGGCGGCGATGCCGGAGACGACCGCGGCGATCCGCTCCGGGACGACCCTGCCCGTCGCGATGTAATCGGTCATGAAGAGCGGCTCCGCGCCGCAGACGACGATGTCGTCGACGACCATCCCCACCAGGTCGAACCCGATGGTGTCGTGCTTGTCCATGGCCTGCGCGACGGCGACCTTGGTGCCGACGCCGTCCGTGGAGGTGGCGAGGACAGGCCGGGTCATCCCGGCCAGCGCGGACGCGTCGAACAGGCCGGCGAATCCGCCGAGACCTCCGATGACCTCTGGGCGCTGCGCGCGCCGCACGGACGCCTTCATCAGCTCGACTGCCTTGTCGCCGGCTTCGACGTCGACTCCGGCGCCGGCGTAGGTGATGGGGGCGTCGGTCATGGTGTCCTCGGATGGTTTCGTCGGATTACGGGGAGTCTGTCGGTTCCCGAGCGCAGCGGAGAACTTCGTGGGGTCTCGGTCGGGGTCCCCCGCAAAGTATCGGAGCGGAGCGGAGAACTTCGTCGGGTCTCGGTCGGGGTCCCCCGCAAAGTATCGGAGCGGAGCGGAGAACTTTGTGGGGTGTCTTACGGGTGCAGCAGGGCGCCGCTGCCGCCGCCCGCGACTCCCACATTCACCCCGTCGGCGTCCCGCCGGCCGTCGACCTCGCCCCGGTCCGCCGGGGTGTGCTCGATCGAGGCGTCGTGGCCGGTCCGCAGCTCGATCGGCAGCGTCTCCAGCAGGTGTTTGCCGATCCGGCCGTCCTCCGGCAGTGCGATCGGGTAGTCACCGGTGAAGCAAGCGCTGCACAGCTCGCTCGCGGGCTGGTCGGTCGAGGCGATCATGCCGTCCTCGGAGATGTAGCCCAAGGAGTCGGCGCCGATCGAGGCTCGGATGGCCTCCGTGTCCAGGCCGTTGGCGACCAGCTCGGCCCGGGTGGCGAAGTCGATGCCGTAGAAGCACGGCCACTTCACCGGCGGGCTGGAGATGCGCACGTGGATCTCGGTCGCGCCGGCCTCGCGCAGCATCCGGATCTGGGCGCGCTGGGTGTTGCCGCGCACGATGGAGTCGTCGATGACGACGATCCGACGCCCGCGGATGGCATGTTCGAGGGGGTTGAGCTTCAGCCGGATGCCGAGCTGGCGCAGGGTCTGGCTGGGCTGGATGAAGGTGCGGCCGACGTACGCGTTCTTCACGAACCCCTGACCGAACGGGATGCCGGCCTCCTGCGCGTACCCGGTGGCGGCGGGCACGCCCGACTCGGGCACCCCGATGACCAGGTCCGCCTCGACGGGGTGCTCGCGGGCCAGCTGACGGCCCATCTCAACGCGCGCCTCGTGGACGACGCGGCCGCGGATGACGGCGTCGGGGCGGGCCAGGTAGACGTACTCGAAGACGCAGCCCTTGGGCTTGGCCTCGGCGAACTTATGCGACCGCAGACCGTTCTCGTCGATCGCGATCAGCTCGCCGGGCTCGATCTCGCGGACAACGCTCGCGCCGATCGTCTGCAGCGCCGCGGTCTCCGAGGCCACCACCCAGCCGCGCTCGAGCCGGCCCAGCGCGAGGGGTCGGACCCCCTGCGGGTCGCGGGCGGCGTACAGGGTCTGCTCGTTCATGAAGACGAAGCAGAACGCGCCGCGCAGCTTGGGCAGCACATCCAGGGCGACATCTTCCAGCGAGCGCTCGGGGTGCTCGGACAGCAGCGCCGTCACCAGTGCGGTGTCGGAGGTGTTGCCGCGGCCGATCTCGCCGCCGATCTTGCGACCGGCGTGCTGCTCGTCGACCAGGTCGCGCAGCTCGGCGGTGTTGATCAGGTTGCCGTTGTGCGCGAGGGCGACGGTGCGTTCCTCGCTGCCGCCGAGCGTGGGCTGGGCGTTCTCCCAGGTGCTGCCGCCGGTCGTCGAGTAGCGGTTGTGCCCGATCGCGAGGTGGCCGCGCAGGGAGGAGAGGCTCGACTCGTCGAAGACCTGCGAGACCAGGCCCATGTCCTTGTAGATCAGGATGCTCTCGCCGTCGCTGGTCGCGATCCCGGCGGACTCCTGGCCGCGGTGCTGCAGCGCGTAGAGGCCGAAGTAAGTCAGCTTGGCGACGTCCTCGCCGGGTGCCCACACCCCGAACACCCCGCAGGCGTCCTGGGGATTCTCCCCCGGCATCAGATCGTGCGAGAGCCTGCCGTCACCGCGCGTCACGTCGACAAGTGTCCCACGGCTCGGCGGGTGCGCTCAGCGCAGGGACCGGTGGTCCATCAGGACCGCCAGTAGACCGCCGATGACCGCGCCGATGACCGCGCCGGTCACGGCGAGGAGACCGACCGCCGTACCGTGCGAATAATTGCCGGTGCTGGCGCGTACGCCGATCAGCGAGCCGATGGCGATGCCGATGACAGCGCCGGTCAGCAGGAACGCGACGATGTTGGGGGCGCGGCGCACCGGACGTAGCGGGGGCGGACGGTGGTCGGACACCCCTCAACCGTAGGTGACGTTTGGCTAGGGTGACGACGTCCCCCACCACACCCGTAGAAGTGAGTTCGCATGATCTGGGCCGTCCTCGTCCTGGCGATCATCGCCGTTGCCGAAGGTCTGTACATCGCGCTGCGCGATCCCAAGCGCGGCGGTTCGATCGGCATCCACGGTGTCTCCGGCGACCGGAAGGCCAGTCCGGAGGTGGCGGAGGCGCCCGCGGCCGAGCCGCAGTCGATCGAGTCCGGTGGGTCGCAGTCGCGTACGCCGGCCGAGAAGCCCCTTGAGAAGCAGCCGGCCGCGGAGCAGCAGGCCGCGAGCATGCAGGACGAGGAGGTCGCGAAGGCTCAGCCGGAGTTGGCGCGCACCCCCGACGAGAAGGACGAGTCGGCTGCGGCCGGTGGCGACGATTGGGACGCCGCACCTGCGGCCGTGGGCGACAGCGCACAGCCGGCGGCCGAGAAGACTCCTGAGAAGGCCGCCGAGCCCGCGAAGTCCGAGCCGGCGGAGTCCGAGCCCGAGGAGAAGCCGGCGCCCCCTGCGCCCGCAGTCGGCGGAGGCGACGACTGGGACGCCCCGCCGCCCGCCCTGGACGACAGCGCCCCCGCCGGGAAGTCGGCGGAGAAGGCCCCCGAGCCGGCGATGTCCGAGCCCGAGGAGAAGCCGGCGCCCCCTGCGCCCGCAGCCGGCGGAGGCGACGACTGGGACGCCGCGCCGCCCGCCCTGGACGACAGCGCACCCACCACCGAGAAGCCGGCCGAGGAGCCCGCTGAGGCCGCAAAGGTCGAGGAGAAGCCCGCCGAGGCCGCCAAGCCCGCGGTCGAGGAGGAACCGGCCCCCGCTGCCGCGGCCGCGCCCCCCGCTGCTGGAGGCGACGACTGGGCCACCCCGCCCCCGCCGCTGAACGACAGCGACCCCGCCGCTGAGAGGCCGGCCGAGGAACCCGCTGAGGCCACGAAGGTCGAGGACAAGCCCGCCGAGGCCGCCGAGCCCGCGGCCGAAGAGGAACCGGCCCCCGCGGCCGCGGCCGCGCCCTCCGCTGCTGGAGGCGACGATTGGGCCACCCCGCCCCCGCCGCTGGACGACAGCGCCCCTGCCGCTGAGAAGCCGGCCGAGGAGCGCGAGAAACAGACTGAGGAGCCGGCCGAGGAACAGCGCGAGGACACCGACGACGACCAGGCCGAGGAGCGCACCGAGCGCGCTCACGAGGCCCCCGCCACGGAGCAGGTCTCGGCGTCGACGACCGCGGACGCCGGGGCCGAACCCGCCCCGGCCGGCACCCCGGCAGCCGATGCTCCTGCCGCGGGCGGTGGCGACGACTGGGCCACCCCGCCCCCGCCGCTGGACGACACCGCTCCCCACGCCGCCGAGCCGGCCGCGGAGGCAGCACGGCCCGAGCCCGCACGGGACGAGGACCGCGAGCTGGCTGCTGACGAGCAGCGCGAGGACACCGACGACGACCAGCCGGAGGAGCGCACCGAGCGGGCCCACGAGGCCCCCGCCACAGAGCAGGTGTCGGAGTCCACGACAGCCGACGCCGGGGCCGAACCCGCCCCGGCCGGCACCCCGGCAGCCGATGCTCCTGCCGCGGGCGGTGGCGACGACTGGGCCACCCCGCCCCCGCCGCTGGACGACGCGCCGTCGACGAGCCAGGCCCCGCAGGAGGCCCCGGCCGCCAGCAGCCCGGTCTCGGATCGCGCCGCCGAGCACGTCTCCGACGGCTCCGACGAGGCATCCGCCGGCGATGAGGAGGACAGCCCCCTCGGCCCGGGATCCGCGGCTCCGGCCGAGGACGGCTCGGGGCCCGAAGGCTGGGTGAAGGGCGACGACAACGACATGTCCTTCCACACACCCGAGTCGCCCGGTTTCGACGACGCCGAGGCCAGCGTGTGGTTCAAGGACGAGGCGGCCGCCCGGCGCGGCGGTTTCCGGCATTGGGACCCCAGCAAGCGCTAGGTCTCACCATTCGGACATGCCGGGCGGGTCACCTGTGACCCGCCCGGCATGTCCGTTTTTCAGGGGCGAGTGAGGTAGCGGTCGGCGACCGCTTCCAGGACGTCGCGTGAGCCGGCATACGGCCCATCGGGGCGCGGCCAGTGCGTGATCACATCGGTGAAGCCGAGCTCCTCCGCACGTCCCACCATGTCGGCGAAGTGCTCGACGCTGGAGAGGGCGTACGCGCCGCCGCCGTCCAGGTTCAGGTGCCGTTCGAAGTCGTCCTCACGTTCGCGGGCCGCGAGCGCGCGAGTCATCCGCTCCGACACGTCGGCCAGGCCCGCCCACCACGTCGGCTCGTCGGCCGGCTTGCCGTACGTCACCCAGCCGTTGCCGCGCTCGGCGGCGATCGAGATCGAGCGCGGTCCGTTCGCCGCGAGGATGAACGGCGGTCGCGGGCTCTGCACCGCGCCGGGCAGCGTCCGAGCGTCGTTCGCGCGGAAGTACGCGCCGTCGTACGACACATGGTCCTCGCGCAGCACGGTGTCCAGGCGGGTGACGAACTCCTCGTAACGGTCGACGCGCTCCCGCGTGCTCAGCGTCGGCTGCCCGATGACCTGCGAGTCCCGGTCACCCCCGACCCCGATGCCGACGATCAGACGACCGGCGGAGATGTCGTCGACGGCCAGGATGTCGCGCATGAACGTGACCGGGTCGCGGAAGTTGGGCGAGCTCACGAACGTGCCGAGCCGGGCCCGCGAAGTGACCATGGCCGCCGCTGTGAGGGTCGGCATCGTCCCGAACCACGGCGAGTCCGGCAGCCCTCCCCACGTGAGGTGGTCGTAGGTCCAGAGGTGGTCGAAGCCCAGCTCCTCGGCGGCCCGCCAGAGGGATGCGGCGTCCGACCAGCGGTGCTCGGGCAGGATCGTGATTCCGAAGCGCATGGCCGCAGCCTACGAGCGACGTACGAGGGGCAGGTAGGCCGACAGGTCCGCTCGACCACCCGACGCGCTCAGCCGACCGCTGGACTCCGCTTCCGACCAGGTCAGGTCGCCGACAGCCAATGCGAGCCACGAGTCAGCCTGCAGCTCAACGACGTTCGGGGGCGTGCCGCGCCGGTGCGTCGTGCCCTGGATGACCTGCACGGCACCGTACGGCGGCACGCGCACCTCGACGCTGCGGCCCGGGGCCTGCAGGGACAACTCTTCCAGCGTGTAGCGCACGGCGGTCGCGAGCGTCGCACGGTCCAGGGACCTCGGATCGGCCATCCAGGCGCGCAGCGCGGCTTTGCCTGTGGCCGGATCGATACGTCGGCGCGGCATCCGTCCATCCCACCACGAGCCACCGCCGCGGGTGTCCGCGGTTTCGTGCGGACGGGTGCGCGATAGAGCGGACAGTCGGGGTTCGCGAGGGTTCCAGCAGACTGTGCGGATGGCCGACATCGAGTTCGTCACCGACGAGCGCGGTGGGGTGACCGTGATGCGCGACGGGCACCCGCAGTCCCATGTGCAACCCGACGATCCGCGGCTTCTGGTCTTCGAGTACGTCCAGCACTTCGCTCTGGTCCTCGATCTGCTGCCGCCCGGCCCGCTACGGGTGACGCACGTCGGGGGCGCCGGCCTCACCCTGGCTCGCTACCTGCAGGCCATCCGCCCCGGGTCGCCGCAGATCGTGCTCGAACCCGACGTCGAGCTGACCGAGTCGGTGCGACGCGAGATCCCGCTCCCCCGCCAGCACCGCATCCGGGTGCGCCCGGCCGACGGTGCCGCGGGCGTCCGGGCCCTGCGGGACGCGAGTGCCGACGTGATCGTGCTCGACGCGTACGCCGACGGCAGGGTGCCCGCCGAACTCACGGGGAGCGCGTTCCTCGCCGAGTGCGCACGGGTGCTCGCGCCGGGCGGGCTGCTCCTGGCGAACCTCGCCGACGAGCCGGGCATGCGGTACATCCGCCGGGTGGTCGCGACCCTGCCCGCCTCGCTGCCCGAGGTGGCGCTCCTCGCGACCAACGAGGTGCTGAAGGGGCGCCGGTTCGGCAACGTCGTGCTGCTCGCATCGGCGGCACCGATCGACGTACGCGGGCTGCGACGAGCCGCAGCCCGCGCCGACTTCCCGACCGGCCTACGCGCCGCTGCAGAGGTCGCGGCACTGGTGCGTGGCGTCCCGCCGTTCGGCGAGACCGGTGAGCGCTCCCCCGCGCCCCCGGAGCTGGGCGGCTGGCGGGTGCGCTGAGCGGCGCGTCCGTCGACGGTCGGGGATGCGCCAGAGCGATCTGGGCGCAGCCCCGACCCGTCGGTTACGCGTCCGCCAGCGGGTAGATCGCGGGCTGGCCGGCCATGAGCGGCCCGGCGACCGAGAACGCCTTGGCGATGTGCTCGGACTTCATGTGCTGATCCAGGTCGTCACGCGAACGCCACTTCTCGATCGTGATGAACGTGGTCGGTGCGTCGGCAGCGACTCGCAGTTCGTAGCTGACACAGCCCTCTTCGGTGCGGGTCGCGGTCACCAGCTCCTCCAGCGCAGCCTTCACCTCCGCCTCGTTCCCCGGCTTGGCTTCGATCACGGCAACGACATCCAGATCGGACACGGTGACACCTTCCAACTCGTGCGGGATCGACGTCGACCCCGTCTCCGCGCAGTCTGACAGGCTGCCCGCGCGGGCGTCCGGAGATGGTGACGCCTCGGGTGGTCATGCGGCAGGCTGCAGGGATGAGCGACGACGCACTGCGGACCCTGATCGCGGACTCCCGGATGGCAAGCCTGGCGACGATCAAACGCGACGGGCGGCCGCAGCTGTCCAACGTGGTCTATCTCTACGACCGCTCGCGCGACATGTGCACCGTGTCGGTCACCGCCGACCGCGCGAAGACCCACAACCTGCAACGTGATCCGCGTGCCAGCCTCCTCGTCAACGCCAAGGGCGGCTGGCAGTACGCCGTGGCGGAGGCTGACGCCGAGCTGATGCCCGTGAGCGCCGACCCGCAGGACCCCAGCGTGGAGGAACTGGTCGACCTCTATCGCGCGCTACAAGGCGAGCACGACGACTGGGACGACTACCGGGCGGCCATGGTCCGCGACCGGCGCCTGCCGCTGCACCTCCACATCACGCACCTCTACGGCTCCGCCTGACCCTGCCCCACCCGCCGAGTGAGGGCCCCGTCGATCAGCCGAAGACAGCCGGCAGGGTGTCGGTGTGAGCCCGACGCAGTTCTTCGAGAGTCATCGAGTCGACGCCCTCGATCTGCAGACCGTCGAGCTCGGCCGCCGTGACGCCGATCGCCGACATCTCCACGCCGTGCTCGACGCACAACGACGCGAGTGCGTCCGCGTGCTCCGGCGCGACAGCGACCACCGCGCGTGCGGCCGACTCGGAGAAGAGGTCGGTGAAGACGCTGTCGGACAACGAGATCCGCGCACCGATCCCGTGTCGCAGCACACCCTCCATCAGCGCGACCGCGAGGCCGCCCTGCGAGAGGTCGTGCGCTGCTGCGAGGACGCCGTCCCGTGCTCCCTGCACGAGGACGTCCGCCAGCGCACGTTCGGCGGCGAGATCGACTCGCGGCGGTGTGCCGCCGAGGTGGTCGTGCACGACCCCGGCCCACTCCGAACCGTCGAACTCCTCGCGGGTCGCGCCGAGCTGGAAGAGGTAGAGACCGCCCGTCGACCAGCCGGACGGCGTACGCCGCGCGACGTCCTCGAGCACGCCCAGCACCGACAGGACAGGCGTCGGGTGGATCGCGGTGGCGCCGGTCTGGTTGTAGAACGACACGTTTCCACCGGTCACCGGTACGCCGAACGCCCTGCAGCCGTCGACGATCCCGTCGACCGCCTGGGAGAACTGCCACATCACGCCGGCATCCTCGGGCGAGCCGAAGTTGAGGCAGTCCGAGACCGCTACCGGCAGCGCGCCGGTGGTCGCGACGTTGCGGTAGGCCTCGGCCAGCGCGAGCTGTGCACCGGCGTACGGATCGAGCTGCGCGAAGCGGGCGTTGCAGTCGGTCGAGAGCGCGACGCCGAGCCCGGTCGACTCGTCGACGCGGACGACACCGGCGTCGTCGGGCATCGCCAGCGAGGTGTTGCCGCGCACGTAGCGGTCGTACTGGTCGGTGATCCACGACTTGTCGCAGATGTTCGGCGACGCCAGCACCTGCAGCAGTTGCTCGCGCAGCTGGGCCGGGGTGGACGGGCGTGCTAGACCGACGGCTGAATCAGCCTGCAGCGCATCGAGGTACGCCGGTCGCTGCATCGGTCGCTCGTAGACCGGTCCGTCGTGTGCGACCGAGCGCGGCGGTACGTCGACGATGGTCTCGCCGTGCCAGCTGATGATCAGGTTGGTGCCGTCGGTGACCTCGCCGAGGACCGTCGCCTCGACGTCCCAGCGGTCGGTGATCGCCAGGAACTCCGCGAGCTGATCCGGAGCGACAACCGCCATCATCCGCTCCTGCGACTCGGACATGAGGATCTCCTCAGGCCGCAGGGACGCGTCGCGCAGCGGCACGGTGTCGAGCTCGATCGTCATACCGCCGTCGCCCGCCGACGCTAGTTCACTGGTGGCACAAGACAATCCGGCGCCACCGAGGTCCTGGATGCCTTCGACGACACCGGCGCGGTAGAGGTCGAGGCAGCACTCGATGAGCACCTTCTCCGCGAACGGGTCGCCCACCTGCACCGACGGTCGCTTCGTGGGTCCGGCCGAATCGAAGGTCTCCGACGCGAGCACGGAGACCCCGCCGATCCCGTCCCCGCCGGTCTTGGCGCCGAAGAGCACGACCTTGTTGCCGACACCGGTGGCCTTCGCCAGGTGCAGGTCCTCGTGCCGCAGCGCGCCGACGCACAGCGCGTTGACCAGCGGATTGCCCTGGTAGCACTCGTCGAAGACGACCTCGCCGCCGATGTTGGGCAGGCCGAGGCAGTTGCCGTAGCCGCCGATCCCGGCGACCACGCCCGGGAGCACCCGCAGGGTGTCGGGGTGGTCGATCGCGCCGAACCGCAGCGGGTCCATCACCGCGATCGGGCGGGCCCCCATCGCCATGATGTCCCGCACGATGCCGCCGACGCCGGTCGCGGCGCCCTGGTGCGGCTCGATGTACGACGGGTGGTTGTGCGACTCGATCTTGAAGGTGACCGCCCAGCCCTGGCCGATGTCGACCACGCCGGCGTTCTCGCCGATGCCGGCGAGCTGCTTGCCGATCGGCGTCTCGGCCGGCAGGTCGCCGAAGCGGCGCAGGTGCACCTTGGAGGACTTGTAGGAGCAGTGCTCGCTCCACATCACCGAGTACATGGCCAGCTCGGCGCTGGTGGGGCGACGACCGAGGATCTCGCGGATCCGCGCGTACTCCTCTTCCTTCAGCCCCAGCTGGGCCCACGGCTGTACGACGTCCGGTGAGTCCGCTGCCCGGCCGACCGTGTCCACGCCCTCGGTGGACGGCGCCTGGATGATGTTGTCCGTCATAGCTTTTCGTAAGACCTCACGCGTCGACGAGCGAGTGCAGCACCGACGTGAAGAACGCCAGGCCGTCGGTGCTGGGCCCGAATCCGGACTCCACACAGTGTTCGGGGTGCGGCATGAGCCCGACGACGTTGCCGCGCTCGTTGGTGATGCCGGCGATGTCCCGGTAGGACCCGTTGGGGTTGGCGCCGAGGTAGCGGAACGCCACCCGGCCCTCACCCTCGAGGGCGTCGAGGGTGGCCTCGTCCGCGACGTAGCCGCCCTCGCCGTTCTTCAGGGCGATCAGGATCTCCTGGCCGCTCTCGAAGTCGCCGGTCCAAGCGGTGGAGTCGTTCTCGACCCGCAGCCGCTGGTCGGTGCAGATGAACTTGCGGTGGTCGTTGCGGATCAGCGCGCCGGGCAGCAGGTGGGACTCGCACAGCACCTGGAAGCCGTTGCAGATGCCGAGCACCGGCAAACCGCCCTGCGCGGCAGGCACCAGCTTGTCCATGACGGGCGCGAACCGGGCGATGGCACCGGCGCGCAGGTAGTCGCCGTACGAGAAGCCACCCGGCAGCACGACGGCGTCGACCTCGTGCAGATCGGCGTCCGCGTGCCAGAGCGACACGGCCTCGCCGCCCGCCAGGCGGATCGCTCGCTGCGCGTCGTGGTCGTCCAGGGATCCCGGGAACGTGACGACGCCGATCTTCACGCGTCCGACTCCAGCGCGTGCACGCTCACGACGTCCTCGATGACCGGGTTCGACAGGAGCGTGTCGGCCGCCTCGCGGGCCTGGGCGAGGACCGTGTCCGTGACCGGGCCGTCGACCGCGAGCACGAAGCGCTTGCCCTGGCGTACGTCGGTGAAGTCACCGAAGCCGAGCCGGGGCAGGGCACCGGCCACCGCCTGGCCCTGCGGGTCGAGGATCTCGGGTTTGAGCATGACGTCGATGACGACGTGTCCCATTGCTGTTTCTCCCACGGGGGCCGGTGACGCAGACCTGATCGAACCCGGTAGATGCTACCGGCGGCTCAGGGGCGGAACGTGCGGCCGGTCAGCTGCTCGTACGCCTCGACGTAGCGATCGCGGGTCTGCCCGACGACGTCCTGCGGCAGCTCGGGCGGCTCCTCACCCGAGGCGCGGTCCCATCCCGAAGCCGGTGAGGTGAGCCAGTCGCGCACGTACTGCTTGTCGTACGACGCCTGCGGGTGGCCCGGCTCCCAGGACACCGCCGGCCAGAACCGGGACGAATCGGGCGTCAGTACCTCGTCGGCCAGCACGATCTCGCCGTCGGCGCGCACCCCGAACTCCACCTTGGTGTCGGCGATGAGGATCCCCCGCGGTGCGGCGATCTCGTTGCTGCGGTCCAGGATGCGCACGGTCAGGTCGCGCACGCGCGCCGCGAGATCGGTGCCGACCTTCGCTGTCACCTCGTCGTAGGTCATCGGCAGGTCGTGCTCGCCGAACGGAGCCTTGGTGGTGGGGGTGAAGACGGGCTTCGGCAGCCGGTCGCCGTCGACCAGCCCTGCCGGCAGCTCGACACCGCTGACCGCGCCGTCCCGCTCGTACTCCGACAGGCCACCACCGGTCAGGTAGGCGCGGGCGATGCACTCGACCGGCACCATGTCGAGGCGTTCGACGAGGACGGCCCGCCCGGCGACCTGCTCGGGCACGTCGGTGGAGACGATCTGGTTCGGCACCAGGTCGGCCAGCTGCTCGAACCACCACAACGACAGCTGGGTGAGCACGGCGCCCTTGTCCGGGATCTGCGAGCGCAGCACGAAGTCGTAGGCCGAGATCCGGTCCGAGGCGACCAGCAGCAGCCGGTCCGTACGCGGCGCACCGTCGTCGTCCAGCGGCGCGTAGAGGTCGCGGACCTTGCCGGAGTAGACGTGCGCGAAACCCGGCAGCGTGAGCGTCATGGCGCGCATTCTGTCAGTGCGGGGGAACCGCCGAGGGTGGCCACCCGTTGGACGGGTAACAGGCAACCTGGCTCACGAGGGGACATACTCGTAGCTACGTGCACAACAATTGGAGGAATGATGGGCATTGGCGACAAAATCTCGAATCTCGTGCAGCAGGGCAAGGGCAAGGCCCAGGAAGCGGCCGGCAACGCCACCGACAACCCCGACCAGGTAGCCGAGGGCAAGGCCAACCAGTCCGGCGGCGAAATGAAGCAGGCCGGCGAGAACATCAAGGACGGCGACCTCAAGGGCGCCGCGTCGGACGCCAAGGACGCTTTCGACCACTGATCTCATAGCAGAGCCCCCGGCCGTCAGGTCGGGGGCTTTCGCATGCCCGCCCGCGTGATGGGGCGAGCTCGAGGATCCGGGTTCAGGGCACGTTGACCTCGCCGCGCTCCGCGGCCAGCGCGATGTCGGTGCGGTGCTGGCTGCCGCGCATGCGGATGCCGTCCACGCACGCGTACGCCGCGGCACGCGCCCCGGCGAGGGTGTCGCCCAGCGCCACTACGGACAGCACCCGACCGCCCGACGACACCAGTGACCCGCCACGTCGCGCGGTCCCCGCGTGCAGCACCGAGACCCCGTCGGAGACGTCGATGCCGGTGATCTCGTCACCGGTGACCGGGCTCGCCGGGTAGTTCTCCGCGGCGATCACGACCGTGACCGCGCTCTGCTCCCGCCACACCAGTGGGTGCTGGTCGGCGAGAGCCCCGGTGGCAGCCGCGTACAGCAGCGCGCCGAGCGGTGTGCGCAGCCGCGCGAGGACGACCTGGGTCTCCGGATCGCCGAAGCGGGCGTTGAACTCGATCACCCGCGGGCCGGCCGAGGTGAGCGCCAGACCGACGTAGAGCACGCCGACGAACGGGGTGCCGCGTCGGCGCATCTCATCGACGGTGGGCTGGGCGACCCGGCGTACGACGTCGTCCACCAAGCCGTCGGGCGTCCAGTCCAGCGGCGAATAGGCCCCCATTCCACCGGTGTTGGGGCCTTCGTCACCATCGAGCGCTCTTTTGAAGTCCTGCGCGGGTGCGAGCGCGCGGACGGTCTCGCCGTCGGTGAGGCAGAAGAGGGACACCTCCGGACCATCGAGGAACTCCTCGACGACGACCTCGCTGCCGGCGGCCAGGCAGGCCCGGCCGTGCTCCAGCGCCGCGGTCAGGTCGTCGGTCACCACGACGCCCTTTCCTGCCGCCAGGCCATCGTCCTTCACGACGTACGGCGTGCCGGTGGCGTCGAGCGCGTCGCGCACCTGCTCCTCGGTGCGGCACACATGGCACCGGCCGGTGGGTACGTCGGCAGCGGCCATCACGTCCTTGGCGAACGCCTTGCTTCCCTCCAGCCGGGCAGCCTCGCCGGACGGGCCGAAGACGGCGAAACCGGCCTCGCGCAGGACGTCGGCCACCCCGGCGACGAGCGGCACCTCGGGTCCGATGACGACCAGATCCACGGCGGCTTCCTCGGCGATGGCCCGGATCGCGTCGGCGTCGCGCGCATCGGGCAGCTCACGGCACTCGGCCAGCTCGGCGATCCCCGGATTGCCAGGTGCGGCCACCACGCGCGTCACGTCCGGATCGATCACCAGCCCCTGCACGAGCGCGTGTTCGCGGGCACCGGCACCGACCACAAGGACCTTCACGAGCACAGAGCCTAGGGCGACCCGGGCGAACGAGGGCCACCGCGGCCAGCCGCGGGCGCGCGCCGTCCATAGAGCCGCAGGCAGAGGTGGGGAAGGTGGTGGGACCCTCCCGAAAGTCAGGGGGGAGGTCTTTCGGGAGGTTCCCACCGCGAGGTGCGGTGGTCTGCCGAGGGGGGTCGGCGACGCTTCCGCAGGCTCGCACAGCCCGAGGGCTGCAGGCACAACTATGCGGTCCCGGCTCTAGCGTTTCAAGTCGGGCGTTGTCGGATAGCGTCATTGGCGAAGACCCGCCAATCGTCGGACCCGGGACGGCCCCGTGCCCGCCTGGTGGGCTTCGGCAACGGGAGGAGTGGCTGTCGTGGCACCTGAGGAAGAGAGCGACCGGAGTGACTTCCGGACCGGCGCGCCCACGAGAGACGGCGGTCCCGACGATCCCCTGGGCGACGCGGACCTGACCGACATCTACCTGGCGGCGCTGGCGCATCCCCTGCTGCGGCGGGAGGATCTGCTGGCCGGCGGTTTCAACGAAGCGGACATCAACGACACGCTCCCCCTGCTCGAGGCGCGCGGGATGATCCAACGCCTGGACCGGTCCAGTTGGCGGGTGCTTCCCCCGGACGTCGTGCTGCCCGCGTTCGCCGCGCGACTGGAGGACCGGGCCCGTTCGGTGCGGTCGTCGGCGGCGGCGATGACGCGTGTCTTCCAGCAGCACCAGGAGCGGCCGCAGGACCGCGACCCGTTCGAAGGCGTGCAGATCGTGACGTCGTTCGCCGGGATCAACCAGGCACTGACCCGGCTCATCGGCACCGCGCGTCGCGACGTGATGATGGTCTACGCCGACTCCCCGATCGCCCGGATGCTGCTCGACCAGCCCATGGCGGCCCATCAGCGCGACCTGGTCAACAGTTCCGGTGCGCCCGTGCACGTGCAGGCCAACTACTCCGACACCCTGCTGGACCACCCCAACTTCCCCGAGATGCTCCGGGTGCGGGCCGCCAAGGGTGACGAGCAACGCGTCACCCCGGGCATGCGCCTGACCACCCTGGTCAACGACGTGGGGTTCGCCATGGTGGATCTGGAGGACGACCAGGGTCAGCCGCACGGGCTGGTCGTGACCGACAGCGCCTTCTCGACCGCGATCGCCGAGGTCTGCCGTTGGGGGTGGCAGATCGGGGTGCCCTGGCGGATGGGCGCCGACGGCACGAACACCATGGGTGCCGCCGACCAGGAGCGGGCCATCCTGCAGATGATGGCCGCGGGCGCTTCCGACGCCGCCATCGCCCGGCACCTGAAGCTGTCTCAACGCACCGTGGAGCGCAGGGTGCGTGCGCTGATGGACCGTCTCAACGCGACGACGCGCTTCCAGGCGGGGGTGCTCGCCGTACGCCGGGACCTGCTCTGAGCATCCGCCCACCCAGCGGCGACGATCCGCTCACGCACGGTGACTACAGTTATCGGTCTTTGGCGTCGACGTCTTCTGGAGCAACGTGAGCGTGACCCACCGCCCGGCCACCCCACCGATCCCGCCGCAGCTCGCGGCCGAGATCGCGCACGAACAAGAGCATGTCGATCGCGTCTACGTCGAGCTCGGCAAGGCCGGCGAGCGCGCGCGGCTCGTGGAGGCCGAGGGCCTCGGCCGCGGGTTCAGCGACCGCGGCGGCGCGATCCGCGATGACGAGGTGACCGGCCTCTTCCAGCGGGATGCGCTGGTGTTCAACGCCGGCCGTCGGCGCCAGGCGCTGGAGACCCAGTACGAAGGCCTGGTCTTCGGACGCCTGGACCTGCAGGACGAGGTCCGGTACGTCGGCCGGCTGGGCGTGCGCGACGACGAGTACGAGCCGCTGGTCATCGACTGGCGCGCTCCCGCGGCGTCGCCGTTCTACCGCGCCACCCCGGTCGACCCGCACGGCGTCGTACGCCGCCGCGTGCTGCGTTGCCGCGACGCCCTGGTGCTCGGGGTCGAGGACGACCTGATGGTCCCCGAGGCACCCGAGGGGATGGTCGTCGTCGGCGACGGCGCCCTGATGGCCGCCCTCAGCCGCTCGCGGGGCGGCCGGATGCGCGACATCGTCGCGACCATCCAGCAGCACCAGGACGAGGCCATCCGTGCGAGCGCGCGGGGGGTCACCGAGATCACCGGCGGCCCCGGCACGGGCAAGACGGTCGTGGCCCTGCACCGGGCGGCGTACCTGCTCTACTCCAACCGCCGGCGTTTCGAGAGCGGCGGCATCCTGGTGGTCGGGCCGTCCAGCTCGTACACGGCGTACATCGAGCGCGTGCTGCCCTCGCTCGGCGAGGACAGCGTGTCGTTGCGCTCGCTCGGCGACGTCGTGGGCGGGATCACCGCGTACCGTCTCGACGATCCCGAGGCGGCCCGGGTCAAGGGTTCGCTGTCGATCCGCCAGGTGCTCGCGCGGGCGGCGCGCGATGTGCCGCCGGGCAGTCCCGATCAGCTCCGCACGATGGTCGCGGGGTCCCCCGTGCGCATCGAGGGCGCGGCGCTGGACAGGATCCGTCGCCAGGTGCTGCGCGGCCACCGGCACAACACCGGCCGCAAGGCCGCGCTGGAGGCGTTGACGGAAGCGGCCTGGGCGCAGGTGCGCACCGGGGAGCGCCCCGAGTTCGTCGACCAGTTCCAGGAGCACCGTGAGGTCGAGGCCTTCATCGAACGCTGGTGGGCGCCGCTCGACCCGCGCGAGGTGCTGCTGTGGCTGGCCGATCCCGAGCGCCTGCACCGGTACGCCGGCGACGTGCTCTCGGCATCCGACGTCGCGGTGCTCGGCCGGTCGATGGCCGAGACCCTCGAGACCGGCCAATGGTCGGTCGCGGACATCGCGCTGATCGACGACCTGGTGACCCGGCTGGACACCCCGCCGGAGGCACCCCAGGAGGAGCGGGGTTTCTACGAGATCGAGGAGCTGGACGACGTACGCGGTCACGGTGTCGCCGAGCTCGGCACCGTCGGGGGTCCGGTCGGAGCCCAGCGCACCAGTCGGTCCGAACGGATCGCCGGCGATCCGCGAGAACGCCTGATGCGGGGGCGGATCGGAGAAGCCGAGGAGTACGCGCACGTCCTCGTCGACGAGGCGCAGGACCTCTCGCCGATGCAGTGGCGGATGGTCGGGCGGCGCGGCCGTTACGCGTCCTGGACCGTCGTGGGCGACGCGGCACAGAGCTCCTGGCCGGGGCCCGCAGAGGCCGAACGCGCCCGCGAGGAGGCCTTCGGCACTGCGCCGCGGCAGCGCTTCCACATGGACACCAACTACCGCAACGCGCGGGAGATCTTCGACTACGCGGCACGTGTGGTCCGCGCGCAGGTGCCGGACGCCGACATCCCCGATGCGGTCCGCGAGACCGGCGTCGATCCGCTGGTGCTGCAGTCCGATCCGGCCGGTGTCGGCCCGCTGGTCGACGACGCCGCACGTGACCTGCTCAGGGAGGTCGACGGACTGGTGGCCGTGGTCAGCCCCGCGGCACACCGCGCCGCGCTGACGGCCGCCCTGGCGTCGGACCCTCGGGTCGTCCTGGTCGACCCGATGTCGACCAAGGGCCTGGAGTACGACGCCACGGTCGTGGTGGACCCTGCGGAGATCACTCGCGAGTCCCCCGGCGGCGTCCGGGTCCTCTACGTGGCGCTCACCCGCGCCGCCCACCGGATGACGATCGTCGAGGTATCCGAGGATGGAGCACGCCATGAGTGACGACGACGCCCTGCACGCCTCGACCGAGACGCCCGACGTGGCCCCGGACGGGGTCCTCACGTCGTACCGGCAGTCGATCGACAACATCGACGCGGCGCTGATCCACCTACTCGCCGAGCGCTTCAAGATCACCCAGGCGGTCGGGGTCTACAAGGCCGAACACGACCTGCCGCCGGCGGATCCCGCCCGTGAGCAGCGTCAGGTGGCACGGCTGCGCGGGCTGGCGAGCGCGTCGCAACTCGACCCGGAGTTCAGCGAGAAGTTCCTGCGCTTCGTGATCGACGAGGTCATCCACCACCACGAGCGCCTGCGCGACGACTGAGGCCGCTCGGCGGCACCCGTCGGGGCCTCCGGTCAGGGGGCGAGCAGCGCGCGGACCCGCTCCGGGCCGATCGCGAGCAGCAGCGTGGGCAGCCGCGGGCCGGTGTCCCTGCCGATGAGCAGGGTGTAGAGCAGCGTGAAGAACGCCCGCTGGGCCGCGCCGAGCTCCTTGTCGCCCTTCACGATCTGGTCCGCCGCGAGCCCACGCTGCACCTTCGGCACCCCGTAGACCTGATGGGTGAGAGTGTCCAGCGACCACCCGTCCTCCAGGCGTCCGAGGTCGGCTCCGTTGCCGTCCAGGAGGATTTGCACTGCGTCGCGCTCCTGGTCGGTGAGGGTCGCCAGGTGGTCCAGGTCCGGTTCGCCGCGTACGACGGTCCGGTCGGACGCGGGCATCTGGGTGGCCACCCAGTGCTCCACGCAGTCCAGTCGCGGGCGCAGGTCGTCCAGCGACCGCACCTGCTGCGAGGGGTCGAGCTGCGCGACGATCCGCAGCGTCTGCTCCTCGTCGCCGGTCGTGATGTCGACGATCGAGGCGAGCGTGCGATAGGCGACAGGGATCGGCGTCTGCGTCAGCAGGCCCTCGGCGGTCGAGGTCGCCCGCGTCCATGCCGCCACGTCACCGGGCTGACCCTTGCCGTCGGCGACCTTGCGGCACAACGCATCCCACTCGTCGTACATCCGCTGCACGTCGGCGTCGAAGGCCACGCTGAAGGACTGGTTGGGGCGACGCCGGGCGTAGAGCCACCGCAGCAGGGCCGGCTCCATGATCTGCATGGCGTCCGACGGGGTGGGCACGCCACCGCGCGAGGACGACATCTTGGCCATCCCCTTCATCCCGACGAAGGCGTACATCGGGCCGATCGGACGCTCCCAGCCGAAGACGGGCGCGAGGTCCTTGCCCACGACGTACGACGATCCGGGCGACTGGTGGTCGACGCCGGAGGGCTCGAAGACGACCTTCTCGTAGGCCCAGCGCATCGGCCAGTCAACCTTCCAGACCAGCTTGCCGTGGTGCTCGGTGTGCAGGTCGATCGTGTGCTCGTCGCCGTCGCTGCGGTAGGTCAGGGAACCGGTCGCGTCGTCGTACGCGGTCACGGTGGTCTCGTCGGTGCCCGTGGTGGCGCTGTACGGACGGTAGGGGAAGTACCCGGACCCGCTGGATCCGTCGTCCTCCGCGGCGGCTCCGGAGCCCGCCTCGGCCTCGGCCACTGCGGCCGCGTCGTCCTCGGAGATCTTCTTCTGCTGCTTCTGCTGTGCCGGCTTCGGATCGTCCGTAGCCGACAGCGTGCGGTACTGGTCGAGCACTTCGTCGATCCGATCGCGGTGACTCATCGCGAAGAGCACCTGGTCGGTGTAGGCGCCGCTGGTGTACTGCGCGGTCTGGCTGATGCCGCGGTAGACGATGCCCAGCTGGGCCAGACCCTCCTCGCACCGGGCGCGGAAGTGCTCGGCCCAGGAGGTATAGGGCGACCCGCTCGGCGGCGGGACCGACGTCAGCGGCTTGCCGATGTGCTGGGCCCAGGAGTCGTCGACGCCGGGATAGTTCGGCACCTTGCGGAAGCGGTCGTAGTCGTCCCAGCTGATGATGTGCTCGCACTCGACGCCGCGCCGCTTCACCTCGTCGGCGACCAGGTGAGGGGTCATCACCTCGCGCAGGTTGCCCAGGTGGATGGGGCCGGACGGAGACAGACCGGAGGCGCAGACGACCTTGGTGTCGCGTCGTTCTGCCTCCTCGATCACCTCGTCGGCGAGGCGGGAGACCCAGTCGTCCAAACGTTCCGTCACGGGAGGCGAGTCTACGGGCGGCGCCGCACCCGCCTTCGCGAGTGTCCGCAGTCGCGGGCCGACGCCTGCACGGTTCCGCGGACACTCGCGGTGCGTCGTCGCGGCTGGGAAGAGCAACGGTGGCGAGGCGGTTACCTCTGACATGACTGAAGAGACGACACAGCGGGTGGCAGTGCTCGGCACGGGCGTGATGGGCGCGGGGATGGCGCATGCGCTGCGGCGCGCCGGGCATGACGTGGTGGTCTGGAACCGCACCCGGTCGAAGGCCGAAGACGTTGCGACGGAGGGGATCTCGGTCGCGGACTCGGTCACGGACGCAGTGCGTGGTGCCGACGTCGTCGTCACGATCCTGTTCGACGCCGACGCGGTCGTGCAGGTCGCCCGCGAGCTGGTGCCGGCGCTGGGATCGGACACGGTCTGGCTGCAGAGCACGACCGTCGGCCCTGCGGGGATCGCACGCATCGCGGCCGAGAGCGGCAGCGACCGGATCGTCGACGCATCGATGCTCGGCACCAAGGCGCCGGCCGAGCAGGGCAAGCTCGTGGCGCTCCTGTCGGGCCCGACCGCGCTCATCGACGCCGCGCGACCCGCCCTGGAGGCGATGACCGCCCGCAGCGTCGTCGCGGGCGAGGCGCTCGGCAAGGCCAGCGCCCTGAAGCTGGTGTGCAACGCCTGGATCGTGTCCATCACCGCGGCCACCGCACAGTCGGTCGCGCTCGCCGAGGGCCTGGACATCGACCCGGCCCTCTTCCTCGCCTCGATCGAGGGCGGCCCCACGGACTCGGCGTACGCGCAGCTGAAGGGCAAGGCCATGATCGGAGCCGACTACAGCCCATCGTTCGCGGTGGACGGCGCGTTGAAGGACACCGGGCTCATCCGGGACGCCCTGGCCGGTGCCGAGCTGCGCACCGACCTCGCGGACGCCGTGCTCGCCCTCTTCACGCGGACCTCGAGCTCCGGGCAGGGCGACGACGACATGTCGGCGGTCCGAACGGCGTTCTGAGGCGGGGCGTGCGGGCCGATCGGACTAGAGGTTCACCCGGCGCACGCCGACGAGGTAGACGAGGAACGACGCGGCCACCAGGATCGCCCCGATCCACCCGAGCGCGGGCACGGCGACCACGCCGAGCAGCCGGGAGCCGATCAGCGCCCCACCTGCGATGCCCAGGTTCGTCGTCGCGTTGACCAGGGAGCTCGCGGCATCCGTCGCGTCTCCCGCCGCCCGCAGCATGACCGTCTGCGTCAGCGTGGGGAAGGCCCCGAACGCCACCCCCCACAGGGCGACGACCGCGATGATGCCGCCGCTCGAGCCGATCACGGCCGCGAGCACCAGGCTGAGGCACATCAACACGATGTCGGCGACCAGCGCCAGGCCCGGACGGCGACTCACCGCCCATCCCGCGGCCACCAGCCCGACGACGCCGCCGCAGCCGTAACCGAAGAGGACCGCTCCCACATCGGGGTGGGTGATCCCGTCGTGCAGCAGCAGTGGGCTCACGTAGGTGTAGAGCGTGAAGTGCCCGAGCGCGAGCAGGGTGATCACCACCGACATCACGATCACGGCCGGGCGCCGGATACCCGTCATCACGGGGATCCGTGCGTTCGTCCGCGGAGGGTCGCGCGGCGGAAGCACCCGCAGGACCGCTACGGCGAGCCCGCTCAGCGCGACCGCGATGACCACGAACGCCCACCGCCACCCGAGCGCCGTGCCGAGCACGGTCCCGAGCGGCACCCCGAAGACCAGGGCGATCGCGTTGCCGGTCAACACCACCGCGATGGCCCGGCCCGAGGACGCGGGGTCGACGAGGGACACCGCTGCGGCGATCGCCACCGCGAAGAACCCTGCGTGGGCCACCCCTCCGATGACCCGGGCGACCATGGCGACGGCGTCGTCGGGTGCCGCGGCGAAGATGAGGTTGCTCACCGCGTAGGTGGTGAGCAGGACCGCCAGCACGCGCCGACGTGGCCACCGCTCCGCGACCGCCGCGATCGGCACCGACATGATCGCGACGATGACGGCGTACGACGAGACCAGGATGCCGGCCGTCGAGGCCGAGATGTCGAGCCCCGCCGCGATCTGGGGCAGCAGCCCGACCGGGAGCATCTCGGTGCAGATCGCGAAGAAGACGCACGTCGCGAGCAGGGCCAGTGGCGCTCTCGGCAGGTCTCTCAGCGGCATGCGGACGGCGTCTCAGCTCACCTGGATCGCCCAGTAGAGCAGGAAGATCCCGAAGAGGGCGGCCGGCACCCCGCCGACCAGCAGGCACCCCGCCTGCGCGGCCCTGCCCTGCTCGCGTTGCTCCGGCGACAGCGACCGCAGCTTCCAGCTGGCCACCAGGGCTCCCACCGCGATGACCAGGAAGACGACGGTCAGTGCCCACAGCGTGATCAGGAAGCCGGTCGGCGGGCGGTTGCCGCTGACCGTCCTGGTGATCACCGGGTTTCCAGCAGGTCGTGGCGTACGACGACCTCGTCGCGCCCCGGGCCGACCCCGATGACGCTGATGCGCGCGCCGATCCGTGACTCGACGAACTCCACGTACTCCCGGCACGCCTCCGGCAGGTCCTCGTAGCGGCGCGCGTGGGAGATGTCCTCGAACCACCCGGTGAGCTCTTCGTAGATCGGCGTCGCGTGGTGGAAGTCGGACTGCGACACCGGCATCTCGTCGTGGCGCACGCCGTCGACGTCGTAGGCCACGCACACCGGCACCCGCTCCAGACCGGTCAGCACGTCGAGCTTGGTGAGGACGAAGTCGGTCACGCCGTTGACCCGGGTCGCGTACCGCCCGATGACCGTGTCGATCCACCCGCAGCGCCGCGGACGGCCGGTGGTCGTGCCGTACTCGGCGCCCGTCTTGCGCAGGAACTCCCCACTGTCGTCGAGCAACTCGGTCGGGAAGGGGCCTTCGCCGACCCGCGTCGTGTAGGCCTTGAGGACGGCGATGACCGAGTCGATCCGCGTCGGCGGGATGCCGGCGCCGGTGCAGGCGCCGGCGGAGATCGCGTTGGACGAGGTGACGTAGGGGTAGGTGCCGTGGTCGACGTCGAGCAGCGTCGCCTGGCCGGCCTCGCACAGCACGCTGTCGCCGCGGTCGAGTGCCTGCGAGAGCTCCAGCGAGGTGTCACGCACCATCGGGCGCAACCGCTCGACGTACTGCAGCAGCTCCTGCACGGTCTCCTCGACCTCGATCGCGCGCCGGTTGTACATCTTGACCAGCAGTTCGTTCTTCACGTCGAGCGCCGCCTCGACCTTCTGTCGCAGGATCGACACGTCGAACAGGTCCTGCACCCGGATGCCGATGCGGCTCATCTTGTCGGCGTACGTCGGTCCGATGCCCCGGCCTGTCGTGCCGATCCGGCGCGAGCCGAGGAAGCGCTCGGTGACCTTGTCCAGCGTCTTGTTGTAGCCGGCGATCACGTGCGCGTTGCTGCTCACGATCAGCCGCGAGGTGTCGATGCCGCGCGCGTTGAGCCCGTCGATCTCCTCGAAGAGCACCGCCAGGTCGATGACCACGCCGTTGGCGATCACCGGCACCACGCCGGGCGTGAGGATGCCGCTGGGCAGCAGGTGCAGCGCGTACTTCTCGCGGCTGCCGTCGGGCTGCTCGATGACCACCGTGTGCCCGGCGTTGTTGCCGCCGTTGAACTTCACGACGTAGTCGATCCGGTCGCCCAGCAGGTCGGTGGCCTTGCCCTTGCCCTCATCGCCCCATTGGGCGCCGACAAGCACGATCGCTGGCATCGCAGGTTTCCCGTCCGTGGTCGGTGCTGGCTCCGGCGTGGCCAGGAGGCCGACGCGAGTGTGCGTGCGCCATACCGCCGGTTGGCGGCCTGACCCACGCGACTCCCGAGCCTAACGGAGCGGTACGACGGGCCCGAACCGTGCGCGGGCCCGCCCGCTCAGTCGGCCCGACCGCGGCGTTCGGCGAGGCGCAGTGCCAGCTGGAAGCGGGTGTCCACACCGTGCTCGGCCATCAGCGCGGCGACCCGGCGTCGTACCGTCCGCAGCGAGATGCCGAGCACCCGTGCGATCGCCTCGTCCTTCAACCCCTGCCGCATCAGCTCGAGCAGACCCTCGGGTTCGTCGGCTGCCGGTTCGAGGGCGGCCGAGGCCAACCACAGCCGGTCGAAGAGCTCGACGAACGCCGCGACCACCATCGGGTCGCGCAGCACGACGAAATCACCGTCGGACCGGCCCCATTCGGTGCTGCCCAACGCGACGTCGGTGCCGAAGACGACGAAGTCGGACGGCAACGTGCGTGAGACCCGCGCGGCCTCGCCGGTCTGCGCCCACGCCGCGCGCCAGGTCGCGCAGCGCTCCACGACGTCGGAGGCGTAGAGGGACCGCAGCTCCCGGCCCTCCTGCACCTGATGGCGCAGCGTGGGGTAGCCCGCAACATCCTGGCTCGGTGCCGTGCGCGCGGCCTGCCGCACCGCACCGACGGTCGAGGCGGCCAGGTGCTCGTGCACGGCGACCAGCTCGGCGCGGTCCACCCGCTCACGATCGGGCGCGGACGCCGACGACAGCTCCCGCCCGATGCGGTGGTCTGCGGCGAACTGGTCGATCGAGTCGCGCACCCGCGCCAGGTCCTGCCTGCGGGTGGCGAGACGCGCCTCCTCGGCGCTGACCAGCCGCTCGAGCGCGGCGCGGGGATGATCGGTGACGAGCTCGCCGCCGGGGCCGACGCGTACGAGTCGCTGGGTGCGTAGCTCCAGCAACGCCGCATCGCCCTCGGCGTCGGTCCACCCCAGCCGACTGCGGTGCGCCGCGAGCTCGAGCCGCGGCATGCGCAGGATATTGCGGTAGAGCGCCTCGGCCTGCTCCCCCACCCCGAGCACGGCCAGTCGCGCAGTCACCCGTTCACCGTATGCCGCACCGCGCGCCCCGTCCCCGGCGAGCCGGTCGCCCTACAGGCCGAGAGCCCGCGCACCCGTGGCGCTGGAGTCGTGCAGGAAGTCCGCGCACCGGCGCTGCTCGTCGGTCTCGCCGATCACGCCGGCCGCTCGGGACAGGGCAGCGAGTGCGCGCAGGAATCCGCGGTTGGGCTCGTGCTCCCAGGGCACCGGACCCTGCCCTCGCCAGCCCGACTTGCGCAGCGAGTCCAGGCCGCGGTGGTAGCCGGTGCGGGCGTACGCGTACGCCTGGACCGGTTCGCCCGCACCCAGCGCGGCCTCGGCGAGCTCGGCCCACGCCAGCGACGAGGTGGGGTGCTCCCTCGCGACCTGGGTGGGGTCGGCGCCACCGGCGAGCAGGGCGGCGGCGGGGTCGACGGGCAGGCGGGTCTCGGGGATGCCGAGCAGGTTGTCAGTCACCCGCCCATCATCGCGCAGCCCCGCCGACCCCTCGCCACCCCTCGAGTGCGTCGTGCGGTCAGGTCAGGCGTGCTTGCCGGCGGAGCCGAGGCTCTCGCAGGCCTCGACGACCCGGGCGCTCATGCCCGCTTCGCCCGCCTTGCCCCACGCGCGCGGGTCGTACTTCTTCTTGTCGCCGACCTCGCCGTCGATCTTGAGGACGCCCTCGTAGTTGCCGATCATCCAGCCGGCGACCGGCCGGGTGAACGCGTACTGGGTGTCGGTGTCGACGTTCATCTTCACCACGCCGTACGAGACCGCCTCCTTGATCTCCTCGGCGCTGGAGCCGGAGCCGCCGTGGAAGACCAGGTGGAACGGCTTGTCGGTGTCGGTGTGGAACTCCTTATGGACGGCGTCCTGGGCCTTCTTCAGCACCTCGGGGCGCAGCTTGACGTTGCCCGGCTTGTAGACGCCGTGCACGTTGCCGAAGGTGAGGGCCGTCATGAAGTAGCCGTTCTCGCCGGTGCCGAGCGCCTTCGCGGTCTCGATCGCGTCATCGGTCGTGGAGTACAGCTGCTCCCCGCCGCCGCCCTCGACGCCGTCCTCCTCGCCGCCGACCACGCCCACCTCGATCTCGAGGATGATCTTCGCGGCCTTGCACTTCTGCAGCAGGTCCTCGGCGATCTGCAGATTCTCCTCCAGCGGCACCGCCGAGCCGTCCCACATGTGCGACTGGAAGTAGGGCAGCCCGCCGCCCTTGACCCGCTCCAGGGACGCCTGCAGGAGCGGCCGGACGAACCCGTCGAGCTTGTCCTTGGGGCAGTGGTCGGTGTGCAGGGCGATGTTCACGTCGTACTTCTTGGCGATCTCGTGGGCGAATGCCGACATCGCGAGGGACCCGGCGACCATCTCCTTGACGCCCTGCCCGGAGAAGTACTCCGCCCCGCCGGTCGACACCTGGATGATGCCGTCGCTGCCCGCGTCGGCGAAGCCCTTCATGGCCGCGTTCAGGGTCTGGCTGCTGGAGACGTTGATCGCCGGGAAGGCGTAGCTGTTCTTCTTCGCACGGTCCAGCATGTCGGCGTAGACCTCGGGCGTTGCGATGGGCATCTGCTCACTCCTTCGTGTGGAACGACGGCGTATAGGGCGGCGCCGCCGCGGTGGGCCGTCCGTCGGGAGGCCCGCTGCTGGCACTGTCCGAATTCGAGTGCAGTCTCGCACGCCCGAACAATCAGGGGGACTGGTCGAAAACGTGCCGCCGGGCCCACGCGTGCATCGAGATCGCGGCGGCGGCGCCCGCGTTGATCGACCGGGTCGAGCCGAACTGCTCGATGTGCAGCACCACCTGGCACTGCGCCCGCATCGCGTCGCTGAGACCGGGGCCCTCCTGCCCGAAGACCAGCACACAGGACCGCGGCAGATCGAACGTCTCCAGGGGCCGGGATCCCGGCAGGTTGTCGATGCCGATGAGGGGTATGCCGCCCGCCTCCTGGCGCGCCCACGTCGCGAGCGCTGCGGCGTCGTCGTGGTGGTGCTCGTGCTGGTAGCGGTCGGTCACCATGGCCCCCCGCCGGTTCCACCGCCGTCGGCCCACGATGTGGAACGCTGCGGCGTTGAACGCGTTCGCCGTCCGCACCACGGACCCGATGTTGAAGTCGTGGCCCCAGTTCTCGATGGCGACGTGGAACTCGTGCCGCCGGGTGTCGAGGTCCGCGACGATCGCGGCCATCGTCCAGTAGCGGTAGCCGTCCTGCACGTTGCGGCGGTCGCCGTCGCGCAGCAACTCGGCGTCGTACCGCGGGTCGATGCCACCGCCCGGAGTGACGGGCCATGGACCTGGCCACGGTCCGACGCCGATCGCGTTCGCGGGAATCGGGTCGGTCACGGCACGAAGCGTGTCATGCTTCGCGGCTGAATCCGATGGAACCGTTCGGTCGCGGGACGCATCGGAGCCACGCGAACGACCCACGATCCGGAGAGGGCACCCACATGAGCACCGACGACCCGTACGGCACCGGCGGATCCCAGTCCAGCGGCGACGGACCCGATCTGAACAAGCCCGGCAACACCGGACCCGGTCAGGGTCCCCAGCAGGGCGGGTACGCCGGACCGCCCCCGTCGGGCGGGCCCGGTGGCTACGGCCAGGGACCGCAACAGGGCGGGTACGCCGGACCGCCGCCACCCGGGCCCTACGGCCAGGGACCCCAGGGTGGGTACGGCCCCCCGCAGTCCGGTGGGGGTGACCAGTTCTTCGCCTTCGTCGACGGCGCGGAGCGCGGCCCGTTGAGCATCGCCGACTGTCAGCGACTCGCCGTCGACGGTGCCCTGCACGGCGACACCCCGGTGCGCACGACCAGCGGCCAGCAGATCCTCGCCCGGCAGATCCCGGGGGTCTTCTCCCACCGCGAGTGGCTGACCGCGCTGCTGCTGTCGATCTTCCTGGGGGGTCTCGGGGTCGACCGCTTCTACCTGGGCCAGACCGGCCTCGGGGTGCTCAAGCTCATCACCTGCGGCGGCTGCGGCATCTGGAGCATCGTCGACCTCATCCTGATCATCCTGCGCAAGCTGCCCGACGTCGACGGCAAGGCGCTCGCCTGACGCACGCTGGGAATTGCGGTGGCGCGAAGGGGTGTACGTCCGATGGGATGAGCCGGTGCCCTCCTCGCGAACAACCAGCCCGAAACGTCTGCCCGAGCCGCCGCACCTGGCGCAGCCGAAGCTGACGCAGGTCACCGACCGCACCTGGACCTCGTGGCACGACATGGTGATCGCCGGGTTCCAGGGGAGCGCCGAGACAGAGACCACCGCGCTCAGCCGGGACCTCTTCCCCCCGCCGGGCTGCTTCGGGCTGCGGGTGGGCCGTGCCTGGGTGGCGACCGCGTCGAGCACCGTCCGGTCGCTCTCGGTGCCCGGCGGCGAAGTGCCCTGCGCGGCGGTCTCGGACGTGACGGTCGCGCCTGCGTACCGACGCCGGGGCCTGCTGAGCGCGATGATGCGCCACCAGCTCGATGACCTCGCCGCCCGGAAAGTGCCGGTGGCCGCGCTGTGGGCGAGCGAGTCGGGGATCTACGGCCGGTTCGGGTACGGCGTCGCCACCTGGTCGGCCACGCTGAGCGGCTCGACGCACGAGAGTGCCTTCCTGCCCGACATCGTGACGGACGGGTCGGTCGTCGAGGTGAGCGCCGACCAGTGGCTGGCGGCGGCGCGCCCCGTGCACGAGTCGGTGCGCGCGGAGCAGCCGGGCATGTTCGACCGCCCGGGCCGCTGGTGGGAGATGGAGACCGTGGATCCCGAGCGGTGGCGCGAGGGCCGCTCGGCGCGGCGCTACCTCGTGCACTTCGACGCGGGCGGCACGGTCGACGGGGTCGGCACCTACCGCTTCAAGGACGACTGGAACCGCACGGGTCCGGCCGGAAAGGTCAGCGTGGGGCCGGTCCTCGCCAGCACACCCACGGCGTACGCCGGCCTGTGGCGCTATCAGCTCGACCTCGACCTGGCCCGCACCTTCAGCGCATCCGGTGCGGCGGCGCAGGAGACCCTGTTGCACCTGCTGGCCGACCCGCGGGCCCTCGACATCCGCCCGGCCGACGGGCTCTACCTGCGGATCCTGGACGTCTCCGAAGCGCTGCAATCCCGGAGCTACCTCGCCGATGCCGCACTGGTGCTCCAGGTCGCGGATCCGGTGCTCGCGAGCGTCGACGGGCGCTACTCGCTGAGGATCACTGGTGGCCACGCCGAGGTCGCCCGCACCCGCAAGGCACCCGATCTGACCCTGAGCGCGCGCGATCTGGGGGCGGTCTACCTCGGCGGCGTCTCGGTCGGCGATCTGCACCGGGCCGGACGGGTGCGTGAGCACACGGCGGGCGCGGTGCGGGAGGCGGCCGGAGCCTTCGGGTGGACGCGCTCGCCGTACTGCCCCGACAACTTCTGAAAGCGACCACCGGATCCGCCGTACCTCCGACACGGTCGTCGCGCGTCCGTGGTGACGGTGTGCGTCTGTGGCCAGGGCTGCAGTCCTGGCCACAGACGCACACCGCAGTACTCGTCGCCCGGCGTACGAACCGCACGGCGCGTCCGGGCAGCCGGCACAGCGTGTGCTCAGTGGATTCCCCGTAGCCTGGAGCGGTGATGCATTCCCTCGGCCCGAGCTTCATGGACCCCAACTACCTGCTCGGACAGTTCGGTGGTGCGTTCTTCTGGTTCTCGATACTGATCGTCTTCATCGAGTGCGGGGTGCTCTTCCCGTTCCTGCCCGGCGACTCGCTGCTCTTCTCGATCGGACTCTTCACCGCGACGTCCAGCACCAGCGGCTTCCACATGCCGCTGTGGCAGACGATGCCGCTGCTGATGATCGCGGCGTTCGCAGGCAACGTGGCGGGGTACGAGATCGGCCGGGTCGCAGGTGCGCGGCTCTACGAGCGCGACGGCCGGGTGGTCAAGCGCAGCCACTTCGACAAGACCAGCGCGTTCTTCGATCACCACGGCAACAAGGCCCTGGTCATCGGTCGTTTCGTGCCGGTGGTGCGCACCTTCATCACCCTGGTCGCCGGTGCGTCACGGATGGACCGTCGGCGGTTCTTCACCTGGAGCGCCGTGGGTGCGGTGCTGTGGGTCGCGATCGTCACGCTCGCCGGGCTCGCGCTCGGTAAGACCTTCCCGGGCCTGGGCAAGAACATCGACGTCGTGATCCTGGCCGTCGTCCTCGTCTCGCTGCTGCCGGCGCTCTTCGAGTGGTGGCGTCACCGCAAGGCCACGAAGGAGCTCATCGACGAGTCCGCCGACGCCGTCGAGAAGGTCGCCCACCGCGACTGACGAACCCGCTCGACAGCCCGATCGCCCGGGTCAGGACATAGGGAGGATGCAGTCGCCGCAGACCGCGCGCGGCCGTGCGTCACCCCCGACGCGGTAGATCAGGCAGCAGCTTCGGCGCCGAAAACCCGAGGTCCCGACCCGGCCCGTGTGCACGCCGGCTCCTCCCGGGCCGGGCAGCCCTGCCAGCAGTGCGTCCGCGACGGTACGCAGCCGAGCGGACAGCTCGGGGTGCGTGGCCGACCCCGCGATGACCGCACCGTTCACCGCCGAGGCGGTGTTGCCCCACAGCACCGACGGCGATCCCTGCACGGCGTCCACCAGAGGAGCCAGCAGATCGCGGACGAGCTCGACCGCCCACGCGTCGAGCGGACCCGGCCGCGCTCGATCCAGCGCCCGCGAGGCGACCGACAGCTCGAAACCGCCACCGAGCGACGGGATCCACCACAGGTCGTCGACTCCGACCGGCAGGAGGATCCCGTCCCGGGCCGCCAGGCCCACCCACGGCGAGACCAGGCGCGCGACGAGGCCGAGGTGCATCACCGAGGCTGCCACTCGCAGCTCGACCCCCGACGGGTCGGGGCCGACGCCCGAGGCGAGGTACGCGCGTACCTGCTCCACCCGTGGCGCAAGATCGGCCAGCAGGTCGGTGACCGGGCTCCACGGCGCGGGTGGCGGACCTTCGCCGTGAGTACGCACCACGAAGAACGGCCCCAGGTCCCGCAGTGCATCGAGGGATCCGGGACCGAACGGTCGTGCGTCGGTCACCTCAGGGACGCCGGCGCCGTGTCCCGCCGTGCCGGCTCGGGCGCGCTCGGAGGTGTGAGGACGCGTTCGGCCATCGGCGCGAACACCAGCCCGATCGCGCCCCACAGGATCACCTGCGCGAGCAGCGAGTAGATCCGGAAGGTCGCCAGGGTGTCGGCCGGGAAGCCGGGGTAGACGATGCGGCCCTGTGCGTCCTTGAGCGGCAGCGGCGTCTCGGTGGCGTGCCGCCCGAACGTGTGCACGTTGGCCGCCAGCTCGCCGAACGACGGCAGCAGCGCCATCACGATGCCGACCGCGACGACGTACGCCGCGCCGGCCGCCAGTGCCGCGTTCCAGGTGCCGAGCCGCGCCTGCAGCCACCGACCGAGCAGTACCGCGCCGATCAGCAGCAGTACCGCCGCCAGCGTCATCGTCAGGTAGAGCACCGACCGACTGCGGATGGTGTCCTCGTGCCCGATGGCCGGGGGGTTGGCGGGGTACTTCAGGAACGGGACGACGTACATCGACAGCAGCCCGCCTCCGGCGACGAGCAGGGCGAGCGTGCGTGCCCGCACGCCGCCGACACGGCCGAGGCAGATCGTGTAGGTGACCGCGAAGAGCAGGCCCATGGCGACACCGAAGAAGACCATGCCGACGCCGATGCCGACGTTGGCCTGGACCGTGCGGCTGAAGATGTCCGGGCCCATCGCCGGGACGGCCTGACCGGCCGCCTTGTCCAGCGCGTCCTGGGCGGCGTCGCGCCCGCTCTCGTAGCTGATGGCCGCGGAGATCTGCGGCTCAGCGAAGATTCGTGCGAAGACGAATGCCAGGAGCCCGCCGACGGCGCCCGCGAGGGCGCCGCGCAGGATCAGTGCGCGTTCCATATCGAGTTGTCCGTCCGACCGGGGTCAGTGGCAGGGGAACCCGAGGAAGTGACGCGAGTCGTGGACGAACTCGTGGATGTGGGTGTCGCTGCCGAAGACGGAGAACGCGCCCTGGTCGACGCCGATGAAGTAGTAGAGGGCCAACGCGACGATGGCGGCGCCGAAGATCCACGCGAACGCGCGCGCCTCCGAGGTGACGACGGGCGTGGCGGATGCGCGCGCCGTGGGGGCGGTGTTGGGGATGGTGCTCATGGTGGTACCTCTCAGCAACGGGATCGTGCGTCCCTTGGCAGAAACAGAACAGCGACGGGTGAGTTCCTGACTGCGGGGACCGGAATCCCCTCTCACAGTGGCGCGACCGTGCCGGATTCTCACCGGCTTCCTCGGTCCCGTCGCGGGGTCAGTCAACCACCCCCGGACCCGGGCGTCGAGGCGCCCCGCTCCCACGCACCGTCGCCCGGTCGCGCAGGCACCTGGACGCCGACGGCGTACGCCATGGTGGACAGGCGGAAGACCTGTGCGGCACGCCAGATGGGCAGCGTGCCGTCGGTGTCCCGCGCGCTGTCGGGCCGGACGGTGGAGCTCACGCACACGGTGTAGCACCTCGGGGGCTGCGCGCGCGCCCGCTCGCTCGGGTCCGTCACCCGACCGTGGCACAGGTAGGCCCGAGAGCCACAGGTCGTCCTGTGGCTCTCGGACCTACCTGCGTCAGGGTGGGTCAGGGGGCACGGACGGGCAGTGGGACGTCCGCGACCGGCTGGGGCACGTTCTCGGTCGACGTACGCGCGAGCACCGCGGCGCCGATGGCGAGGACCGCGAGACCCGCGACGCCAGACACCATGAACGCCGGACGGACGCCCAGCAGGACCCCCAGCAGTCCTCCCAGCGCGATGGCGGCGGTCGACGACGTCTGCATGAGCCCGTTGACCGCCGCGGACACCCGGCCGCGCAGCTCCGACGGCGTGCGGATGATGAAGAGGGCGCCGAAGCTGGTGTTGGAGACGCCCACCCCCGCCCCGACGACGACGAGCAGACCGAAGTACGCGATCACCGTGGTGGCCACGCCGAGGACTCCGAGCGCAGCGGCCGCGACCGACAGACCGGTGAGCATCGCCCACGCGCGGGTCCGATCACGCGCGATCCGTCCGGCGAGCGCTGCGCCGGCGACCGTGCCCACGCCCGCGGCGATCTCGGAACAGCCGAACTGCGCGGCGCTCACCCCGATGTCGTGCCGCGCCAAGGAGACCTCGAGGACGTTCAACCCCTGCAGGACCACGACCAGCGGCACCATGCAGGAGAGCAGGCACCAGAGCAGTCGGTCGCGGCGCACCGCGCCCAGGTCGGGCATCAACAGCTGCCGGAGTCCGGGTCCGATGGCTTCGGCGGCCAGGGCCCGTCGGCGCACCTTCAGCCGCAGCGCCACCACAGCCAGGTAGAGGTAGCAACCGGCGGCGACCAGCATCGCGCCGCCACCGCCGACGGAGCTGTAGAGGACTCCGCCCGCCCCAGCCCCGACGGGAGCCAGCGCCGCGGTGAGTGCCTGCTGCGCGCCGACGGCTGCGCCGACGCGCCCCTCCCCCACCACGATCGGGACCAGCACGCTCCACACCGGCGCGACCAGCGAGGTCCCCACGCTCAGCAGCGCGATCGCCGCACAGGTGAGGGCGAAGCCGGGCACGGTGGCGAGCACCAGGCAGGCAGCGACCTGCGCCGCGATGCCCACCGTGAGCACGCCTCGGGAATCGCGATGGTCGGCGGCTCGCCCGATCGGGCCGGCACAGAGGATGGCCGGTACCACCTCGGCGAGGAGCAGCACCATGATCCGGCCCGAGCCTGCCCCCTGCGCGGTCAGCCGGAGCAGCTGCACGATGAGCACCATCCCCGCCCCCGCGGCGGCGACGGAACGACCGACGGCCAGCCTGCGGAAGTCGCGAATGCGCCAGACAGAGGCGTGAAGGATTTGTTTCATATTATGAAGTTACTGCTTCACGTCGTCGTCTGCAAGAGTTGTAGCCATGGATCTGCGCATCTTCACCGAACCCCAGCAAGGCGCGTCGTACGACGACGTGCTGCGCGTCGCCCGAGCGACCGAGGACCTGGGCTTCGACGCCTTCTTCCGTAGCGACCACTACCTGCGGATGGGTGACGGCAACGGAGCGCCCGGTCCGACCGACGCCTGGATCACGCTGGCCGGACTGGCGCGGGAGACTTCCCGCATCCGGCTCGGCACACTCGTCACATCAGCGACCTTCCGCCACCCCGGTCCGCTGGCGATCTCCGTGGCCCAGGTGGACCAGATGAGTGGCGGCCGGGTTGAATTCGGTTACGGAGCAGGCTGGTTCAGCGCCGAGCACGCGGCGTACGGGATCCCCTTCCCACCGGTGAAGGAGCGCTTCGACTGGCTCGAGGAGCACCTCGCCGTCATCACCGGCCTGTGGTCGACGCCGGCGGGCGAGACCTTCTCCTACGACGGTGCGCACCTGCAGCTGCACGATTCCCCGGCCCTGCCCAAACCGGCGCAGGACCGGGTGCCGGTCATCATCGGCGGCCACGGCAAGCGACGCACGCCGGCGTTGGCGGCGCAGTACGCGACGGAGTTCAACGTGCCGTTCTCCAGCCTGCCGGACACGTCCGACATCTTCGAGCGGGTGCGAGCCGCCTGCGCCGAGCGCGGCCGGGACGCGGGCGAGCTCACCTGGTCGGCCGCACAGGTCGTGTGTTGCGGCAGAACCGAAGAGGATCTTTCACGACGCGCCACGGCGATCGGCCGCCCGCTGGGCGACCTGCGTGAGCACGGCCTCGCCGGTACGCCGTCCGAGGTCGTCGATGCGCTCGGCCGGTTCGCCGAGGCGGGCGTGCAGCGCGTCTACCTGCAGGTGCTCGACCTCGCCGACCTGGATCACCTGGAGGTCATCGCCTCCGACGTCCTGCCGCAGGTCGGCTGAGCCATGGCGCGTCGGGAGCGAACGGAGCGCACGCTCACCGATGTCCGTGCGCTGCGCGCACTGGCGCATCCGGTGCGTCAGCAACTCGTCGAGGATGTGCTGAGCACGGACGAGCCTCTCACGGCGACGGAGGCTGCGGCCCGGTGCGGGATCACCCCGTCGGCGATGAGCTACCACCTGCGCGCGCTGGAGAAGTGGGGGATGGTCGAGCGGGTCGACTCCGGCGACGGGCGCGAACGGCCGTGGCGCAAGACCGCGGACGGGTTCAAGATCGACAACTCGGACGGCGCCGACATGCCGCTCGCCGAGCAGGAGACGGTGGTCACCGAGTTCCTGCGCTCCGCCACCCAGAACCTGGTGTCCGGGATGCGTGAGGACGACGACTCGCTGACGCTCTGGCGCGCGAGCCTGCTGCTCACCGAGCAGGAGACCAACGAGCTGGACGCTGAGCTCTCCCGGCTTGTCGACAGGTACCGCGACCTGCACGAACCCGGCGACCCGGGCGTGAAGCGGCGTCGTACGTTCTGGCTCAATGCCTCCGCGGAGCCGCGACCGACCGACTGAGGGCCGCCCCCGTCGTCGAGCGGAGGGGTCCGGCACAGAGCGGAAGGGTCATGTCCCTTCCGCTCGAGCGTGAAGGCCTCCGCTCGATGGCGAGGAAGGTGCGCGGTCAGTCGAGGGCGGCGCGGTAGCGGACGACGGCCTGTTGCACGAGCCGCTCGTCGGCGCCGAGGGGTGCGGTGACGAGGTCGGCACCGGCGTGGTGCAGCTTGTCGTGGAAGTGTCCGGGGCCGAGCAGGTAGGCCGCGATGGCAACCCGGCTCGCGCCGTCGGCACGCAGCCGGGCGACCGCTTCGGGGATGCTCGGCGAGCTCGCGGATCCGTAGCCCAACAGCACCGGGCCGGACCCGGCGCGGCGTTCGGCGAAGAGAGCAGCGGCCTGCTCGGCGTCCCGCGCCGCCTGCGGCCGGCTCGAGCCCGCCGCTGCGAAGACCACCGCGTCGCTCGGCTCGACGCCCGATTCGGCACACCGCGTGATCATCGTGTCGGCGAGCAGGGGCGCCGGGCCGAGCGCACTCGTCGCCCGGGTGCCCGGATGGGCATGGACCACCCGGTCGATGTCGACCTCGACGTGGTAACCGGTCGAGAGCAGCAGCGGCACGATCACGGGCGGGTCGGACGCGTCGTACAGATCGGCGACGACGTCGCCCGGGCCGGGTGCCTGGACGTCGACGTACGCCGCCTCGACGCGGACGCCAGGTAGCTGCCGGCGGGTCGCGGCGAGCAGATCGAGCACGACCTGCTGACCGGCCGGGTTGGCAGTGCCGTGCGCGCAAAGAACGAGCGGCGGCGTCCGGATCGCGTTGTCGTTCAGGAGATTCCGAGATCGCTCGGACCGTACGCCCACAGGTAGGGCACACCGCCGTCGGCCTGGATCCGCTCGGCGGCACCGGTCGCGCGGTCGGCGATCACCGCGACGGCGACCACCTCTGCGCCCGCCTCGCGCGCGGCGGTGACCGCGTCGAGCGCGGACCCGCCGGTAGTGGAGGTGTCTTCGACGATCAGCACCCGGCGACCCTGGATCGAGGGACCCTCGACGCGTTGCTGCAGCCCGTGCGACTTGCCCTGTTTGCGCACCACGAACGCGTCCAGCGCCCGGCTGTCGTCGTCGGCGGCAGCCGCGTGCAGCATCGCGGTGGCGACCGGATCGGCGCCCATGGTGAGCCCGCCGACCGCGTCGTACGCGAGATCGCGGGTGAGGTCGAGCATCACGCGGCCGACCATCGGGGCGGTTAGCCCCGAGAGGGTGATCCGGCGAAGGTCGAGGTACCAGTCGGCCTCCTTGCCGGACGACAGCGTCACCCGGCCGTGCACGATCGCTCGCTCCTGGATCTGCTGCAGGAGGTTGCGGCGGTCGACTTCCACGGAGTGCGTCACGGCGAAGGAGCCTAGCCGGGGTTACTTCTGCGGGCGGTGGGCGGTCGCCAGGCGGCCGCGGCGTACGAGCGGACGCGGGACCGTGCGCAGCGCGGTGGTGATGACCTTGTACTGCAGCCCGGGCACCGAGATGACCTTGCCCTTGTCGACATCGGCCAGGCAGTCGCGCACGAGCCGGTCGGCCTGCAACCACAGGAACTCCGGCGAGCCCTTGTGGTTGATGCCGGCGCGCTCGTGGAACTCGGTGTGCGTGAAGCCCGGGCACAGGGCCGTCACGGTCACGCCGGTGCCGGCGAGCTCACCGGCGAGGGACTCCGAGAACACGGTGACGTAGGACTTGGCGGCCGAATAGGTGCCGGAGGCCATGAAACTCGCCACCGACGACACGTTGACGATCGCGCCGTGGCCGCGTTCCTTCATCGCGAGCGCCGCCGAGTGCGAGAGCACCATGACGGTGCGCACGAGGATGTCGAGCGAAGCGATCTCGTCCTGCACGTTGTTCTCCAGGAAGCGCTTCTTGAGCCCGTACCCGGCGTTGTTCACGAGTAGATCGACGGGCCGCTGCGGTTCGCTGAGCCGCCAGGCGACCTTCTGCACGTCGAGGGGATCGGTGAGGTCGGCGGTCACCACCTCGACGCTGACGCCGTGCCGCGCCTCGAGGTCGGTCTTGAGGGCCTCCAGCCGGTCGGTGGAGCGCGCGACGACCACCAGGTCGTAGCCGCGCTCGGCGAGCTGGGCGCAGAACGTGGCGCCGATGCCCGCACTGGCCCCGGTGACGAGGGCGGTCTTCGCGTGGTTACTCATGGGTTCGGAGTGTAGGCAGCCTGACGCGCCCGACGTCCGGTCGGCGCCCGCCCAACGGGCTCGAGGCGAGGTCCGGGACGGTTCACGCATCGTTCACGCCGGGTTCAGCAAACGACGGTGGCGAGCGCGGATGCACAGTCGTTAGACAGGCCATCATGCGAACCCTCACGACATTCAGCCGGTGGAAGCGACGGGGCGTGACCGCCGTCGTCGCCACTGCGCTGGTCAGCGGCGGCCTCGCGGCCACGTCCGCGGCGTCCACCCCCACGGTCCAGAAGGGCCTCACGATCTCCAGCACTGGCCTGCGTCCCGGGCAGATCAAGCACGTCTGGCTGATCATCCTGGAGAACAAGTCGTACGACGCGACGTTCACCGGCCTCAACCAGAACAGCTACCTGTGGAAGACCCTGCCCAGCCAGGGCGTCCTGCTGAAGAACTACTACGGCACCGGGCACTACAGCCAGGACAACTACATCTCGATGGTGTCCGGGCAGGCGCCCGAGCAGGACACCCAATCGGACTGCAGCGTCAAGGACTTCGATTTCGGTAGCAACAAGGACATCGTCAAGACGGGCGTCGACCGAGGCCAGGTCGCCTCACCGGCGAAGGCGAACGCCGCCAACGGACTGAACGGCTGCACCTACCCCCGCGACACTCCGACCCTCTTCAACCAGCTCGACGCGGCGCACGAGAGCTGGAAGGGCTACGCGCAGGACCTGGGCAACCAGGCCGGCCGCGAGGACGCGGCCTGCGGCGGTCCGGGCACCTCGGCGAACGACCCCACGACCAACCCCCGCTACATGAGCGCCGACCCGGCACACCCGCTGCCGCCGGGCGTCACCAGCCTCACCGGCGCCCAGGCGAACGACCAGTACGTCGCCAAGCACTTCCCCTTCCCGTGGTTCCACGGCGTGACCGGCACCAAGAACGCCGACGGCAGCACCACCCCGGGGTTGACGACGCCGGCCGGCGGTGGCTCGGACTGCGACTCCAAGCACATCGCCAACCTGGACAACTCCGGCAACGGGCTCTTCCACGACCTGCAGAAGTCCTCGACCACCCCGGCGTTCTCCTGGATCACGCCGAACAACTGCAGCGACGCGCACGACGCGATCTGCAAGGGCAACAACCTGTCCGGGTCCTTCTCCTCCACCGGCCAGCCGATCTACCAGTCGCCCACCCCGAACCCGGAGTCGACGACGCCGAAGAACTACACCGGCGGTCTCTACGCCTCCGACCTCTTCCTCAAGTACTACGTGTCGATGATCGAGAAGTCGCCGGCCTTCAAGGACGGCGGTCTGATCGACGTCACGTTCGACGAGGCCAACCCGCCGTTCACCTACACCGGCAACAGCTTCAACAACGCCAACTCCTACGGGCCCACCCAGGGCGACCAGCCGAACGCGACCGCAGGCATCACGGCGGACGCGGCCGGGCAGAACATCAACGGACGCAACGTGAACACCGAGCCGACCGGTCCGAACTCCACGCTGCAGACCGACGCCTCGGGCAACCAGCTCTTCCCCGGCCCCGGCGACAACGGTTTCATCGACCGACCGCCGACCTGCACCCAGACCACTCCCACCCGAGTGCCGGCGAACTGTGTGCCGGGAATCGTTCGCGGCGGCTCGGGTGACACACCTGGAGCGCGCACGGACGGCGCAGCGGCGGGCGCGAGCTCGTCGTACGTGCTGGACAGCTCGATCGTGGCGGACGACACCGGGCGTGAGGTCACCGACACGACCGACAAGACCGGTCCTGGCGGCGCGAGCCCGATCCCGGCGGGCAGTTTCGTCGGCACGGTGAGCGACACCGGCCCGCAACCGGCCGCCTCGCCGAAGGGCTCGGTCATCGACGGCTCCTTCCAGCTGGTGGACGAGAACGGCAAGCCCGTCACCCCGACCGGTGCGGTGAGCTCGGTCTCGCTCAGCGCCGAAGGTGCGCCCGGCCAGCTGGCCGCCGGTCAGACGGCCGACCCGTTGTACGACGCGAAGGACGCGACGCCCGGCGGCGGCGACACCGGCAGCGTGCTGATCAGCCCGTACATCAAGCCGGGCAGCTCGAGCACGACGTACTACAACCACTACAGCTGGTTGCGCACCATGGAGGACATCTTCGGTGTCGGCCAGGGCAAGGACCACACGCCGCTGACCGTCGGCACCGTGTCGGGCGGGCTGGACGGCAAGGGCCACCTCGGGTTCGCCGCCCAGGCGGGTCTGACGCCGTTCGGTCGCGACGTCTTCAACAACGCTCGGCGCGCTTGGTGAGCGACGCACCGGCCCGCAGGCACGGCGCATACGCGCGTCGTACCTGCGGGCGCGTCGCCCTCGCGCTGGCCGGCGGGGCTCTCACAGTGGCTACGGTGGCCGGCTGCGGATCGGCTGGCTCCGGTCACACCGCCACCCATCCGGCGGCCCCGCAGACCTACGGGAGCCTGCCGTCCTGGCTGCCGCCGGACCCGGTCCGCGCCGGTGATGTGGCGGTCGGCACCCCGACCCGTCCCGCACTGGCGGCCCAGGGCGACACGGTCGACGTGCGCCCTGCATCCGGGGGCACGGTGCGCGCCACGGTCGTCGGACCGGCAGTCCCCGCCGAAGGGCTGCCGTACGAAACCCCGTCCACGACATGCACCTTCACCGTGACGCTGCACGCCGGCGCGTTGCCGGTGCCGGTGCGGGTGTCGGACTTCGGGACGAGCGATCACCTCGGGGCCACCTACGCCGTGCGCCTCGCGGGGTCACGCAAACCGCCGGCGGTGCTGGCCGCCGGGCGGTCGACGACGTTCCAGCTGCGCACCTCGATGCCCACGGGTGAGGGCGTCATCAAGTGGGCACCGGATGGGCGCCGTGCGGCGGTGTCCTGGGACTTCGTGGTCGAGACCGACTGATCCCGTCCAGGGACAGAGAAATGCTCGAGGGGTGGGGACCTGTCCCCACCCCTCGAGCATGTTCCACCCCCTCGGTGAAGGGATCACGTACGACGTACGACCCGACGTGCAGCCACGCCGAGGAACGGCAGGAGAGAGCGCGCCGACCGGGGCCGAACGGCCGCGCTGCCGGTGACGACGCGACCGATGACCGACCGCTCTCCGTCCCCGATGCTCACGATCACTCCGCGAGGGCCCTCGACATCGAGATGAAGCTCGGCATCGGCCATGGCGCGGGCCAGCCGACCGATCGCACGCGGACCGCTCACGTCCCCGACCGAGTCCGGCAACGACGCCTGGGTGAGCGCGGACCACATCGCCTGGGGGTGCTCGCTGTGAAGGACCATCCGCCGACCATCACCCGCGAGATGGGAGAAAACGCCGTCGATCTCGATGTCCAGATCGGCGGTCACCGAGAGCGGCCGTTCGCGACTGCCCTCGGTGCGCGTCACTTGGCGGTGGCCTTCTCCAAGGTGGTGATGCGCAGGGTGCCGTTGAGCTTCCAGGAGGCGCGCGCGGCGTCCGCACCGGTGGTCTTCGGCACCTCGACGGTCATGTCGACGAACTGGTAGTCGATCGCGGCGCCGCGACCGGTGAGGTAGGACCACAGGTCCTTGCCCAGGTCGGCGAAGCTGGTGACGTCCGTCGGCTGACCGGACGGCGGGGTCGTGTGCTGGCTCATGGATGCTCCGAACTCGAAAGGATCGCGACAGTCGAACCGCCGCACCGGCACTCGAACGGTGCCAGACATTTTGTACATTAACAGACAATTAGTTCACTAATTTGCAACTTGTCTTCACACCACCTGCAAGGAACTCGAGGACAGGTCGAGTACGAAGACCACCACGGCTACGACGCGTGGAACGGCGACGAGCGCACCATGCGTCCGGCAGGTGCATCGATCAGATGCTGGACGTGGCGGGCGCGTGCGGATCCCCGAATGCGGCCAACGATGTCGGCTGCCACTCGCGCCAGGTGCGCAAACGCTCTGCGTAGTCCTGCTCTATTCCTTCGAGGGCGCGGCCGAACACGATTCGCTGCGGCGGTTCCTCGGCATCGACCACAGCGAGCATCGCCTGTCGCGTCGCTGTCGGATCGCCCAAGAGCCAGCCACCGCGGTCGATGCCGTCGCGCACCACGTCGTACTCGGCTATCGACGCGCTGCGGCGCAGGCCGCTGCTTCCGAATCCGGTGGCGTAAGGCCCGGGTTCGACGCAGGTCACGCGGATGCCGAAAGCCGCCACCTCCAGTCGCAGCGACTGCGACAAGCCCTCGACCGCCCACTTGCTGGCGTGATAAGCCCCGAATTGCGCGAATGCCGTCACACCACCCTCGCTGGTCACCTGCACGATGTGGCCGCTGCCCTGTGCGCGCAGGGCGGGCAGGACGGCCTGCGTCACCCACAGCGTGCCCAGCAGATTGGCGTCGAGTATCGCCCGGATCTCCTCGGGACTGATCTCCTCGACCATTCCGAGCTGACCGAAGCCGGCGTTGTTGACGACGACGTCGATTCCTCCGAAATGGCGCAATGCCTCGGCGACGGCGGCGGTCACCTCCTCCCGATCAGTCACGTCGAGCGTCAGCGCAAGAACCGAGTCGCCGTACAGCCGTGTCAGGTCGGCGAGTCGATCGACGCTCCGTGCCGTTGCCGCCACGCGATCACCACGTTCGAGAGCCGCTTCGGTCCATTCCCGTCCGAATCCCCCCGATGCTCCGGTGATGAACCATGTTTTGCCATTCGGGCTGGTCATTGTTCGTCTCCTCGATCGGTTGGTCGTCTCCACCATGCGTCATATGTGCTCTGACCTGTAGCGATGGTTCAGCGCATCTGCTCTGCGCTTCACGCATGGCAGGATCGACGGGTGATGGAGAACGTAACGTTCTTGGGCCTACGCGTCCTGCGACAGGTGGCCGCTACCGGGTCCTTCGCCGCCGCGGCCGTTGAGCTGGGCTACACCCAGTCCGCGGTGTCACGCCAGATGGCGGCCCTGGAGAGCGCCGTGGGCGAGCAGCTGTTCGAGCGTGGGCGACGCGGCGTGACCCTGACACTGGCCGCACAGATCGTGCTGTCAGGTGCCGGCCGTGCGCTGGCCGAACTCGACACCGCGGGCCAGCAACTGGCCGGGCTTCGCGACCGGGTCGGGGGGCGATTGGTGATCGGAGCATTTCCGACGGCTTGTTCGGTGCTGGTGCCTCGAGCAGTGGCGGCTCTGCGTGACGGGTATCCCGCCCTGACCGTGATCATCGATGAGGCGCCCACGCCGGTGTTGCTTCGCCGGATGTCAGCTGGGCGGCTCGACGTGGCGCTCGTCGCGCTGAGCGAGGAATCGACCGACCGCGACCTCAAGGATCTTGCACGGTTCCCTCTGCCGATCGTGGGCATGCATGTCGCCGTTCCGGCGGAGCACCCTCTGGCGAGGCGCCCGACGGTGCGGCCGGAGGACCTCCTCGACGAGCCCTGGATAGTCGGGGTCGGCGGTTCGGGCGATCCTCAGTTCGGCCCATGGCCAGGCATCGCGAACCCTCCTATCGCGTTCTCCGTCCGCCACTGGACCACCCGACTGGGTCTCGTGGCGGCCGGCTTGGGCATCAGTGTGTTGCCCGGAACCATGGCGGTCGCAGTCCCGCCGGGCGTGCGTGCCATCGAGGTGGACGACCCGTCCCACGCCGAACGCAGCAGCGTGCTGCTCGCGCGCAACGACGCCGGGCCCAGAACCCGCCTGGCTGTGAGGGCCCTGCTCGCCCAAGCCACCGCGTTGCGAGCCGAGCTCGTCCACTGAGCCACCCATCCGGATACCTACGCTCCCGCGAGGGGCAGGAGCAGCCCGCCCTCGATCTTCGGGTGCACGCACGTCGCGAACGCCGGTTCACCACGCAAGACCTGATCTGGCGCGGCGCACGAGTGCGCAGCGATCTGACCCGGCGGGTGTCGGGGCGGGTCATTAGGGTGGCTCGCGTGCGTATCGCGACCTGGAACGTCAACTCCGTCCGCTCCCGCATCGACCGCGTCATGGGGGTGCTGGAGCGTCACGATCTCGACGTGCTGATGCTGCAGGAGACCAAGTGCCGCGACGACCAGTTCCCGGCCATGCCGGTGCAGGCGGCCGGCTACGAGCTCGCGCACGTCGGCTACAACCAGTGGAACGGCGTGGCGGTCATCTCCCGCGTCGGCATCGAGGACGTGCAGGTCGGTTTCGCGGACATGCCGACGTACGGCGACCCGGCGGTGAGCGAGGCTCGCGCACTGGGGGTGACCTGCGGCGGCGTCCGCGTGTGGTCGCTCTACGTGCCCAACGGCCGCGAGGTAGGGCACGAGCACTACGACTACAAGCTCGACTGGCTCGAACGACTGCGGGTCGACGCGGCGAAGTGGCTCGCCGACGACCCGCAGGCTCAGATCGCGCTGGCCGGTGACTGGAACATCGCACCCACAGACGCCGACGTGTGGGACACCGAGTTCTTCGAGGGGCGCACCCATGTGACCCCGCCCGAGCGGGCCGCGTTCCAGGGCATCGTGGACGCCGGGTACGCGGACGTGGTGCGCCCGTACACCTCCGAGCCGCGCACCTTCACCTACTGGGACTACACGCAGCTGCGCTTCCCCAAGAAGCAGGGGATGCGCATCGACTTCGCACTGTGCTCCCCCGCGCTCGCCGCCCGGGTGACCGGGGCGTCCATCGACCGCGAGGAGCGCAAGGGCAAGGGCGCCTCCGACCACGCGCCCGTGCTGGTCGATCTGGACTGAGCTCGGACCGACGCGTCCGCCGGCGCCTAAGCTGGCCACATCGATCGCCTCCAGGGGGACGCAAATGACCGACGACGACCGCACACGGGGCATCCCGCAGACGACGCACACCAACCCGATCCCGCTGCGCGAACCGCAGCAGCCGCCCACCGATCCGCAGGGTGGGCACTCGGGTGCCGTGGTCTTCGAATCCCCGGCGTCCCAGCCCGTCCAGGGGTATCCGCAGCAGGGGTATCCGCAGCAGGGGTATCCGCAGCAGGGTCAGGCACACCCGCAGCAGGGCCACGGGTATCCGTCGCGGGGCTATGCGCAACATCCGGCCCCGGGTTACGGACCCGTCCAGGGGTACGCGCCGCAGTACGCGTACGGCTCGACGACGATGGTGGCCCGTCCGGCGCCGAATACCGCCCTCATCGTGGTCGCCTGGGTCGTCACGGTGATCACGTTCTTCTACATGCTGCCGTGGGCGATCGCGGCGACGCGCGGCAAGTCCAACCAGTTGGCGATCGGCCTGATCAACTTCCTGCTCGGATGGTCGTTCATCGGCTGGATCGTGGCGCTGGTGATGGCGTGCGGCGCCGAGCACCACAAGACGATCGTGGTCCAGCAGAACAACTACGCGCCGGGGCCGTACCGGCACTGAGCGCCATGGACGGCCCGGTCAGGCGGTCGCCGCGAGCAGGGCGAACGACACCAGCCAGTGGGTCGACATGAAATCGCCCGCCACGATCTCGCGTTCGACGTGCGCGACCTGCCGTGCGCTCGCCCGGGCCACGCGACCGGACCGGTCCGGCGGAAGCAGGCCCTGCAGACGGCGAAGCTGCCAGGCACGCGACAGGGCCAGGCCGAAGAGGTGCACCGCATGCCCGTCGGAGCGGTCCCGCACCTCGGGCAGCTCCAGCAGCGGGTCTTCCGGTGCGCCGAGCCCGGGCAGGAACGCCGCCAGCCACGCCTCGTACTCCGGCGCCGGCAGCACCCGTCCCATCAGGTCGGCTTCGCAGAGGGCGGGCGACAGAAAGTCGCTGCCACCCGGCTCCCACGCCACCGGGTAGCCGCGGTCCGCGCCGAACCATTCGCGAGCGTGTGCCGCGATGGCGTCGGCCACGCCGGGACGCCCCAACGCGGATGCCGCCTCGTGCACCAGAGCAAGCGCGAACGCCGTGTTGGCGTGCGTGCCGTGCCGCACCGGATAGGCGAGTCGAGGCAGCCACGCCAGCACCAGATCGGCGACCACGTCGAAGAGCGGACGGGTCGCGAGCGCCCAACCGTGCGCGCCGGGCTCCTCGGACTGCTCGGCCGCGAGCGCGGCGGCCCAGCCCCAGCCGTAGGGCCGCTCGAAGCTCGTGCGCTCGCGCAGGTACGCCGCCTCGCGAGCCAAGTGTTCAGAGGTGAGCCGCGCATCGAGGACGGCCCGCAGCCGCGCACAACGCTCGGTGCCGAGCTGCTCCGGTGCAAGGGTGAGCAGCCGCACCGCCGACCACTGCATGTGCACCGACGAGTGCCAATCGAGGCAGCCGTGGAACGCCGGGTGCAGACGGTCCGGCGTGACATCGACGTCGTCCGGCCCCAACGACTGGTGCGCGGCGCCGTACGGGTAGGTCGTGGTGAGGACGCTCGCGATCGTGTCGGCCCACGGCGCAGCACACCGCTCGCGCCAGTCGGTGCTTCGGTCGTCGGTCACGCGGATCGCACTCCTCGGGACGGGACCCCCGAACGTACCTGCCGATGAGTCACGGCACGTGCGGCTCCGGCAGCGACCATGACCAGCTCACCGTGCCGCGGACGGCGTCCTACGGATCTCCCGCACCGCGGTCGGCCACAGGCCGGACCCGGCGATGGCCAGGCCGCCGAGCGCGATGGCACTCACCGCGACGTCGACGCTGAGGCGTCCCTGCTTGGCCCAGTAGACGTCCTGCAGGTCGATCAGCAGCGCCGCTTCGTCGGCGATCAGCGCCGTGCCGACGCCGTACGCCAGAGCCGTGCTGGGGTGACGCCGATGCCGCTCCTCGCCCCGGATCGCGACCGCACCGATGCCGGTCAGCAGCGCGATCCCGATGTTGTAGTGGTGGAAGTGCCGGCCGCCCACACTGATGCCGCCGCCGCTGGGTCCGTGGCCGTCACGCAGCCAATGGGTGAGGGCACGGACGCCGACGAACGTCCCGGCGAACGACGCCCACGCCAGCGTGGCGGACTGCTCCCCGTCGTCGAGGTGGTCGCCCCAGGCCCGTCGCAGACGAGCCCCCAAGGAAGCGTTCGCGGTCGTCGTCATGTAAGTCCCATCAAGTGTGGTCGGCGGGCGGGCCCCATCGTGACGCTGCTTGCTGGGAGCCCGACGGGAAATGGGTGCTGGAACTCTCAGCCCGGTCGCGGATCACCCTGGCGTCCCTGTGCCTGGAACGCCGGCTGCTGCGATCCCGCTGCACCCAGGTGATCCGACAACCATGCAAGGGCGGTACCGCGCACGGATTGGTAGTCGTGGAAGTTGTGCGCGCCGTTCTTCACCACGACCAGTCGGGCCGTCATCGGGGGCCGGACCAGGCCGATGAACTGCTGCGCTCCCGGCAGGCCTTCGATGCCGGGTTCGAGGGAGCCGATCGTGACCAGCAGCGAGATCGCCGGGGCGGGCAGGTGGGCCAGTCGCCAGTCCAGGTCGTTGAGGTCACGCCGCTCGATGCTCCCGCCCCACAGATCTCCCGTGGTGGAGTCGTGACGTGCGTTGTAGTACCCCGAGAGCGAGACGGCGGTGACGAACTGGTGCGGTGCCATCATCGCCAGCTTCGCCGCGCAGTATCCGCCGGTCGACTGTCCCATGACCCCCCAGCCGCCGGACGTGACACGCAGATTGGCATGGAGGTCGGCGGGCACGTCCTGCGTGAGGAATGTGACGACCTGCGGGCCGCCGGCGACGTTCGTGCACTCGGTGTCGCGGGGCAGCACCAGGGACGGGTTCAACATGACCAGGATCATCGGTCGCAGACGGTGGGCCCGGATTCCGTCGAGCAGGGCGCTCGGGAAACCCAATCGCGTGACCAGCTGCTGCACCTCCCCGGGGTATCCAGGGAAGACCTCGACGACGGGGAAGCGTGCACCGGCGTCTGCCGGGTCGAAGTACTGCGGCGGGAGATAGACCAGGGCGCGGGCGCGCTGACCGGAGCGCCGCCCGGCCAGCTCGACGGATCCGAGCTCACCCTTCTGTGCGTACTGCTTCGCATCAGACCAGTGGGTGGGTTGCAGCGCGGGTGCGCCCCCGCCCGCGTGGGATTCATCCCAGGCGGAGTGGCCACCGGCAGCGGTGGTGACGACACCGGTGGACCCGCCGAACAGATCGGACCAGGACCCGTAGAACGAACCCCAGTCGTTGACGGCGAGACCGACCATGACCAGCGCGACCACCTGCGCGCTGAGGACCAGGACCGTGCGCTGTACGACGCCGACCCACCGAGGCCCCCACCGGGGACCTCCCATGACAGCCCCGACCGTTACGACGACCAGGACGATTCCGACGACGACCAGCAGGGGTCCCCCGACCAATGACACAGGCGGATCATAGATACCCCGTCTGATGATTCGACGAGCAATCGGCGAGAACCACCTGACTCCCGAGGTCCCCGCACCCGTCGTACGCGTGGGTAGCCTGACCGGTCATGGACCCCATGCAGACCCCGGTCGATCACGACGTCGTCATCATCGGCAGCGGTTTCTCCGGCATCGGGATGGCGATCGCCCTGCAGCGGTCGGGCCGTTCGTTCACCGTCCTGGAGAAGGCGCACGACATCGGCGGCACCTGGCGGGACAACCTCTACCCCGGGTGCGCGTGCGATGTGCCGAGCCACCTCTACTCCTTCTCCTTCGAGCCGAACCCGTACTGGTCACGCGCCTACGCCACCGCCGATGAGATCCAGGACTACCTGCTCTATGTCGTGGAGAAGTACGACGTGCGCAAGGACGTGCAGTTCGATGCCCAGGTGACCCGTGGCGTCTACGACGAGAGCCTGCGGGTGTGGCATCTGACCGTCCTCGGCTCCGACGGCGTGGAGACGCACCTGGTCGCGGGCGCGGTCGTCCTGGGCGTCGGTGCGCTGCACGAGCCGTCGCTACCCGACATCCCCGGGCTGGAGACGTTCGCCGGCGAGGTGATGCACACGGCGTCCTGGGATCCGGGCGCCAGCATGTTCGGCCGCAAGGTGGGCATCATCGGCACGGGCGCCAGTGCGGTGCAGGCGATCCCGCTGCTCGCGGAGGATGCCGACCACCTGACCGTCTTCCAGCGCACCCCGGCGTGGGTGCTGCCCAAGGTCGACCCGGAGTACCCCGACGCGCTGCAGGACGCCTACGACAAGCGGCCGTGGTTGATGAAGCTGCACCGCGCCAAGATCAGGACCGCGAACGAGCTGCGGGCGATCGCGTTCACCCGGGCGCCCGCGCTCCTGAAGGCCGCTTCGGCCGGCGCCGCGGCCAACATCCGCAGGGCGGTGAAGGACCCCGAGCTGCGCCGCAAACTGATCCCCGACTACACGATGGGCTGCAAGCGGATCACCTTCTCCAACGCCTACTACCCGGCCCTCGCGCGCGAGGACGTGCACGTCGAGACCGAGCACATCACCGGTGCGGACGCCCGCGGGCTGGTCACTGCCGACGGCGCCCGTCACGACCTCGACGTCCTCGTGCTGGCCACCGGCTTCGACGTCGCGGGCTCCTACCGGCACCTGCATTTCACCGGTGCCCGCGGCCACGACCTCGGCGAGGACTGGGACGCCGGCATCACGTCGTACTACGGGGTGACGGTGCCGCACTTCCCCAACCTGTTCTTCCTGCTCGGCCCCAACACCGCGCTCGGGCACACCTCGGTGTTGATGATGATCGAGTCGCAGATCACGCTGACGCTGCGGCTGCTGGACGAACGCGACCGGCGGCGGGCCGGTGCGGTGCAGGTGCGCGAGGCGGTGGCACAGGCGCACATGGCCGCGCTCGATCGGCGTACTCAGCGCACGGTGTGGATCGCGGGCGGGTGTGACAGCTGGTACCTGGACCAGTTCGGCCGCAACCGGGTGCTCTGGCCCGGCAGCGTGCCGGAGTACGAGCGCGCGACCCGGCGCACCGAGATGGTCGACTACGAGTTCACCGGTTCCCGGGCGTCGGTCTCCTCGATCAGGTGATGCACGGGGATCCGGCGGATCCCCAACGCGATCGCGATGAGCGCCGCAGCGAAACCGGCGATGGCGGCGCCCAGGAAGATGGTCTGCACCTGCACGACGGCCGCGGCGGCGATCTGCGTGTCGGTGGCATTCGGGATCTGCGCGACCCGGTCGTAGAACTGGTGCAGGCCGAGCGCCGTCAGCAGACCGAGACCCACCACCATCCCGATCATCCGGCTCACCACGACCAGCGCCGAGACGACGCCCTGCTGATCGGGGGCGGCATCGTGCAGCGCCGCGTCGTTGATGGGCGCGATCGACAACCCGATGCCGAATCCCACCGCGATCAGGACGAACCACGCGGGCAGGCTCTCCAGTGACCCGTTGCCCCAGGTGGACATCACGAGCAGACCGACCGCAGCGACCGCGAGGCCCACCGGAGCGATCAACCCGGGCCCGAATTGGCGCAGCAGCAGACCGCCCACGAGTGCGCCGACCGGCACGGCGACGAGGAAGCGCAACAGGATGAGGGCGCCGTCGCGTTCGGTGCTGTGCGCGACGGTGAGCTGCGCGAGCAGTGGGACGTCGACCACGATCGACACCAGCGCGGTGCCGGCGAAGAGCGAGCACGCGAGCGCAGGGGTGACCCGCCGGCGTACGACGCCGGATGCGACGAGCGGGTCGGAGACGGACCGTTGCCGCCAGACGAAGAGCCCGGCGGCGACGGCCGCGACGGGCAGCAGCCACAGACCGAGCGGGCCGATCACCTGCTTGGAGGGGTCGGACGTGGCGAAGGTGAGGATGAGGGCGCCCAGCGCGACGCCGATCAGCGCCGCGCCCGGCAGGTCGACCCGGGCGAAGGTGCGCCACAGGAGCGGGACGGTCAGCACGAGCGCGATGGCGAGCGCGATCATCGCCCACACCCCGATCGGCGTGATCATCCGCGAGGTGTGCGCGCCGTACGGCACGAACGGTCCGCCCCAGCGGATCGAGGAGGTGAGCGCCGAGGGCGCGGTCAGGGCGAGCGTGAGCAGGACGGCGCCGGCCACGCCGGCGACCGCGGTGACCGCCGCGACGGGCCGCCACCAACGCGGGCGGGTGCCGGGCGTCGGACGCACCGGTCCCCCGATGACCCGGACGGCGACCGCGAGCAGCACCCCGGCCACGGCGTTGACCCAGAAGATCGCGCGCCAGTCCCAGATCGTCAGGATGAGGGCGCCGAGCAGCGGGCCCACCACGCTGCCGATCTCCTGGACGGCGCCGACCACGCCGAGCGGTGTGCCACGTTTGCCGGGCGGCCACAGCTGGGCGACCAGGGCGAGGGTGGCGGGGACGAGCCCGCCACCGCCGAGACCCTGCAACACACGGCCGACGACCAGCACGGAAAGCTCCGGTGCCATGGCGGTGATCGCCGAGCCCACCACGAAGATGGCCAGGCAGCCGAGCAGGATCCGCTGGCGGTCCAACAGGTCGGCGAGCCGGCCGATCAGCGGGAGCACGGCGACGTAGCCCAGCAGGAAGCCGGAGATGATCGGGGTCGCCTTCTGCAGGGAGTCGATGCCGACCCCGACGCCGGTCATCATGTCGGTGAGTGCGAGGACGACGACGTAGGTGTCGGCGGCTGCGAGCGCCACGGCGATCGAGGCGACCCCGAGGAGCGCCTTCGGGCTCCTCTCGGCTGTCGACCTACGAGGGCTTGCTGACATCGACTTTCTCGCCGTACTTGGTGAAGCGCGTGAGGTAGGACGTCGTCCCGCCGGCCGTGTAGAACGGGCCGGTCACGCGGACCTGGCGCAGTTGGTTCGTGCTGGTGATCTCATACTCCACGTTGTAGTCGAGGCCGGTGGAGTCCTTGCCGAAGCCCAGGGTCTTGTGCACGGCACTCGAGGGCAGCGTGCCGGTGATGGTCTGCACGGTCTCACTGCCGTCGCGCTTCTGAGATCCGTACGCGGCGCCCTGGGTGATGGGGAGCAGCGCCGACAGGCCGCCCGGGCCGGAGGAGAAGAGCACGTTGGGGTCGGGCGCGCCGTACGTCGAGGGGTTGATCGTGGAGTAGGCGTTCGCGAACGGCAGCTTGGCGTAGACGACGTTGCCGATCGCAACGACGGGGACGCTGGCACTGGCGCCCGCGATCTGGACCCTGAGGGCTCCCTTGAAGGCGGGGGCGTGCGAGCCGTCGCCGCTGCCGGACAACAGGCCGCTGGCCGTCGAGGGGACGTTCGCCGAGGAGAGCTCGATGTGGAAGCCGGTCGCGGCATCCACCACCTTCTTCACCGCCTGCAGCCGCTGCACCGCCGTCTCCCCCGCGGTGGTCTTGGCCGCCGCCTTGCCTGCGGTGCTGCTGCATCCGGTGAGCGTGAGGGCACCGACCAGCAGGGTGGAGCCGGCCGCGGACAGGGCGGTGCGTCGTTGCATGCGGTCAACCTATACGCGCGAGTAGGGAAAGGGACTCCTGCTCCGACGTCCGGACCGGCTGCGCGGGTTCCGCGTCGGGGGCCTGCGACCGGCGCCGGTGGCGCGGCCGTGGTTGGCTGCCCCTCGTGCCGACAACGACATTTGCCCATCGCACCGTGACCACCGCCGACGGGGCCCGCCTCGCGGCGTACGTCCGCGAACCCGTCGACCCCGAGGCGACCACGGTGGTCCTCTCGCACGGGTGGACCCTCGCGCACCAGTCGTGGGACCTGGTGGCCGAGCGGCTGCCGGGCGACCTGAGAGTGGTGACGTACGACCAGCGGGGACACGGGCACTCGACGTTCGGACGGGGCAGTAAACGCCCGAAGGACGAGTCCGTGCGACGTCTCGGATCCGACCTCGACGCCGTCATCGACCAGTGCGTGCCGGCCGGGTCACCGCTCATCCTCGGGGGTCACTCGATGGGCGGGATGAGCGTGATGGCGTACGCAGGAGCGCACCCCGGCGCGTTCGACGGGCGGGTGCAGCGGGTGCTGCTGACCTCGACCGCCCTCAGCGGTCTCACCGGCGCCGGGGTGCGCGGCGAGGCCGTCGCCATGCAGCTGCTCGCCTGCACTCCCGGGCGGATGGGCAGGCTGGTGACCCTGAAGGGTCAGCGCACGCTCTACGGCAAGGACCCCGACCCCGCGCTGCTGGAGAGCTCGCGCGCGCTCACCGCCCGTACGTCGATGCGCGCGTTCGGCGCCTTCCACGGGGCCTTGATGCAGCACGACGAGACCGCTGCCGCCGCGACGCTGGCGAAGGTGCCGGTGACCGTGGTGGTCGGCACCCGCGACCGGCTCACCTCCAAACGGCTCGGCACCGCCCTGGCGAGCGAGATCCCGGGTGCCCGCCTGGAGGTGCTCGACGGCATCGGTCACATGACGCCGTACGAGGTGCCCGATCTGCTGGCCGGACTCCTGGTCGGCACCGCCTGACCCGCTGCGCGCTCGCCGGTTGTCCGCATTTTCGTGTCGACGGGTACACGGAAGTGCGGACAACCGACTCCTAGGGCGGTCAGGCGAGAGTGAGGCTCGGCTCGCCCTGCGGCTTGTCGACCGTGACGGTCGCGCCGTCGAGCACGCCTCCGGCGAGGATCGCCTTCGCCAGCCGGTCGCCGATCTCCTTCTGCACCAGCCGCCGCAGCGGCCGCGCGCCGTACGCCGGGTCGTAGCCCTCGTCGGCCAGCCACTGACGAGCCGCGTCGGTCACCTCCAGCGAGATGCGCCGATCCGACAGGCGCCGGCCCAGGGCCGCGACCTGCAGGTCCACGATGCGCGCCAACTCCGCCTTCGACAGCGGGTCGAAGATGACGACCTCGTCCAGCCGGTTGAGGAACTCCGGCTTGAACGAGGTGCGGACGGCGGTCATCACCGATTCGCGCTTAGCCTCCTGCGACAGCATCGGATCGATCAGGAACTGCGAGCCGAGGTTGCTGGTCATGATCAGGATGACGTTGCGGAAGTCGACAGTGCGACCCTGCCCGTCGGTCAGCCGACCGTCGTCCAGCACCTGCAGCAGGATGTCGAACGTCTCCGGGTGCGCCTTCTCGACCTCGTCCAGAAGCACCACGCAGTAGGGCCGCCGCCGCACCGCCTCGGTGAGCTGACCGCCCTCCTCGTAGCCGACGTACCCGGGCGGTGAGCCGATCAACCGCGCGACCGCGTGCCGCTCGGAGTACTCCGACATATCGATGCGCACCATCGCTCGCTCGTCGTCGAAGAGGAAGTCCGCGAGCGACTTGGCCAGCTCGGTCTTGCCGACACCGGTGGGTCCGAGGAAGAGGAACGACCCGGTCGGCCGGTCGGGGTCGGCGACACCGGCACGCGAGCGGCGTACGGCGTCCGATACCGACTGGACGGCCGCGGTCTGACCGATCAGCCGCTCGCCGAGGAACTCCTCCATCCGCAGCAGCTTCTCGGTCTCCCCCTCGAGCAGCCGCCCGGCCGGGATGCCGGTCCACGCGGAGATGACCTCGGCGATGTCGTCGGCGCCGACCTCGTCCTTGACCATCGGGCCCTCGCCCGCGACCCCCGCCGTGGACGACGTGGCCTCGGCGGCCTGGGCCTGGTCGAGCTGGGCCTCCATGGCCGGCAGGTCGCCGAAGCGGATCTTGGACGCCTCACCGAGGTCGCCGTCCCGCTCCAACCGGTCCGCCTGGGTGCGCAATTCGTCGATCTGCGCCTTGAGGTCGCCGACCCTGTTCAAGCCGGCCTTCTCCGACTCCCACCGGGCGTTGAGCGCCGCGAGCTGCTCCTGGCGGTCGGCCAGGTCGGCACGCAGCCGCTCGAGCCGGTCCTTGGACGCCGCGTCGCTCTCGTTCTGCAGGTGCAGCTCCTCCATCCGCAGCCGGTCCACCGCGCGCCGCAGCTCGTCGATCTCGACCGGGGAGGAGTCGATCTCCATCCGCAGTCGGGACGCCGCCTCGTCGATGAGGTCGATCGCCTTGTCCGGCAGTTGCCGCGCAGTGATGTAGCGGTCCGACAGGGACGCCGCCGCGACGAGCGCCGCGTCCGCGATCGCCACCTTGTGGTGCGCCTCGTAGCGCTCCTTCAGCCCGCGCAGGATCGCGATGGTGTCCTCGACGCTGGGCTCGCCGACATAGACCTGCTGGAAGCGCCGCTCCAGTGCGGGGTCCTTCTCGATGTGCTCACGAAACTCATCGAGCGTGGTCGCGCCGACCAGCCGCAGTTCGCCGCGCGCCAGCATCGGCTTCAGCATGTTGCTGGCGTCCATCGCGCCCTCGCCGGTCGCGCCCGCCCCGACGACGGTGTGCAACTCGTCGATGAACGTGACGACCTGGCCGCCGGCGTTCTTGATCTCCTCCAGCACGGCCTTGAGCCGCTCCTCGAACTCGCCGCGGAACTTCGCCCCCGCCACCATCGCGCCGAGGTCGAGGCTCACCAGTCGCTTGTCGCGCAACGACTCCGGCACGTCGCCGGCCACGATCCGTTGCGCCAGACCCTCGACCACAGCGGTCTTGCCGACCCCGGGTTCGCCGATCAGGACCGGGTTGTTCTTGGTGCGGCGCGACAGCACCTGCACCACCCGCCGGATCTCCGAGTCGCGCCCGATGACCGGGTCGAGCTTGCCCTCGCGCGCGACGGCGGTCAGGTCGGTGCCGTACTTCTCCAGCGCGTCGAAGGTGCCCTCCGGCTGCGCCGACGTCACCTTCGCGCCGCCGCGGGTCGCGGGTACGGCGGCCTGGATCGCGTCGGCGTCCAGGCCGAACTCACCCGTGCGGGCGAGCGCCAGCAGCAGATGGTCGGTGGAGGTGAAGGTGTCGCCCATCGCGGTCATCGCGGCGCGGGCCTGCTCCAGCACGTTGACGAACGCGCGCGACATGCTCGGCTGCGCGACCGAACTCCCGGTCGCGGCCGGCAACGCGGCGATCGCCGTACGCGCGGCGGCAGCCACCGCCGTGGTCGTCGTCCCGACCGCTTCCAGCAGCGGTGCGGTCGTCGTCTCGGTCTGCTCGGCGAGTGCGAGCAGCAGGTGCGCCGGCTCCACCTGCGGGTTGCCGGCGCTCGAGGCGCCCTGGACGGCGGTCGAGACCGCCTCCTGCGCCTTGGTGGTCAGTTGAAGGTCCACATGATCTCCCTGGTCGGACAGCTGTGTACGACGCTCCGCTCCGAGCGTGCCACTCGGCCACCGGTTACGGAATCGTCTTCGGTCATCTGCCAGATGCAACGCAGGAGAAGTTGAGTCGATTCCGCTCAACCCGAGATCGCTCGAGCGAGGAACGCCCGCCCACCCGAGACGGGTGGGCGGGCGCGAGCAGGGACGGGGTGCTCAGCGATCGCCGTCGATCGTGACCCCGCCGAAGTACAGTCCCCCGCCTGTCGTCGCGGAGCCGGCGAGCGTCTTGCGCGCACCGGAGTTCACGTCGTAGGTGGAGATCGTGCCGCCGTTCGCGATGTCCGACGCCACGGTCAGGACTGTCCCGCGACTCCCCGTGAGGTCCGCGTAGTAGTCCAGTGGCAGCGTGCGGTTCCCTGTGGAGGCGTGCAGGACGAACGGTCCTTGCCTGATCTCCCCGTCGGTTCCCGCCACGACGCCCGCCGACGTCGGCCATGCACCGCCACTGGCTTCCCCCGTTCCGACCAGCGTGGTGGTGGTCCCGTCGGATCCGACGCGGTACGTGCGTCCGTCGCCCAGTCCGTTACCACTGCACTGCACCTCGAACGATTCGGGCGTCCAGGATCGCGCGACGGAGCAGTTGCCGTTCGCGGCCGCGGGCGGTGGGTTGACCGACTTGAGCACCTTCCCCGTGGCGGCGTCCCGCAGATAGAGCTGCTTCGCGCCCTCGAGGAGGGTGCGACCGTCGGGCGACACCGCGATGCCATCCGGGCCACCGGTCGCGACCGGGAGGTCGGCGTACCGGGTCCGGACCGTTCCTGCGAAGGTGCGGACGGTAACCCCCTTGCCCGAGGCCGGTGCCACCAGGATGCCGTTGCCTGCGAAAGCCAGCGTGTAGCCGGTGCCCGAGAGCCGGAAGTAGTACGGCTTCCGGGTGTGCGCGTCCCACGCCGTCACCCGCGTCTGGTCGCCCTGCGAGGTGCTGCCGAAGACCTCCCGGGCCGTGATCACGTAACGGCCTCCGAGGGTGACGTCCTCGATGCGCGCGTCGTTCGAGACGTCGCCCACCTGGACGATCCCGCCGGCAGGAGAGACCATCACCAGCCGGGCGTGGTCGTCGTCGCGACCGGTCTGGTGCTGCACGGCAGCGGTCCAGCCGATCGCGTTCCCCGTGGCCGGCAGCGTCGCGCCCGGTGACGCAGCGGGGGCGTGCCCGAGGCCGACAGCCGATGCGGACTGCTGGGCCGCGGGGAGCGCGACGAGTGCTGCGGCGACACCGAGCGCGACGCCGGTTCGTCGGGAGATGCGTGTGGTGGTCATCGGATTCCTCCGTCTGCGCCGGGCCCTGCCCCGACACCTGGGATGTGCGGACTCCCCCAGTGCACTATCCGCCCGCGCCGTAGGACTACAGGACTGAGTCCTAACCATGACCGGTCCAAGGTCTTAGGCCCTCGCTGGTAACGGTGCGTGCCCCGAGGCCGCCCCCGTACGGGAGTACGCGTGCGGTGCGATGCTGGGCTCAGCACACCTCCCACCATCCGCCAGGAGCACCGTGACCGACGCCGCTACCACGAGCACGGCCCATCCGCTCGACCCCTTGTCGGCAGAGGAGTTCCGGGCCACCACGGCGATCCTTCGTCGTGACAGGGGATTCGGGCCGGGGTGGCGTGTTGCGTCGATCGAGCTGCGCGAGCCGTCGAAGGGCCTCGTCCGCGAATTCGAACCGGGACAGGACGTCGCGCGTGAGGCGCGCGTCGTCCTCTGGGATCGGGCCGACGGGACGGCGTACAAGGGGGTCGTCTCGATCACCGAGGACCGGGTGCTCTCGTGGGAGGCCGTGCCCGGTCACCAGCCCAACGCCACTACCGACGAGTGGCACGACTGCGACCACGCGATGCGCGAACACCCCTCTGTGGCAGCGGCGCTCGCGAGTCGTGGCGTGACCGACATGTCGCTGGTGCTGATCGACCTGTGGACCTACGGCGGCTTCCTGGTGCCCGAGCAGTACCGCGGCCGCCGGGTCGGCTGGTGCGACGTGTGGGTGCGAGACGCGCCCACGTCCAATCCGTACGCGCACCCGGTCAGCGGCCTGAAGCTCATCGTGGACATGAACACGATGGAGTTGCTGGAGATCGAGGACACCGGTGCACCCGCGTCGCTGCCGAACGGGTTCGCGCCCGTCGACGGTGAGTACGCGCCCGAGCACATCGCCGGATACGACGCCCGCACCGACCGCACGCTGCTGGAGATCACCCAGCCCGACGGGGTGAGCTTCCAGCTGCGGGGTAACGAACTACGTTGGCAGCGTTGGCGACTGCGACTCGGCTTCAACTACCGCGAGGGCCTGGTGCTGCACCGGGTCGGCTACGAGGACGGCGTCGACGAGGGCGGGCGGCCACGGGTGCGCTCCATCGCCGACCGGCTGTCGTTCGCCGAGATGGTGGTGCCCTACCGCGACCCCACGCCCAACCACGTGCGCCGCACGGCGTACGACATCGGCGAGTGGGGTCTGGGCTTCATGACCCGGTCGCTGGAGCTCGGCTGCGACTGCCTGGGCGAGATCGTCTACGTCGACGCCACCCTGCACGACACCGCCGGCGAGCCGCGCGAGATCCCGCACGCGATCTGCCTGCACGAGGAGGACGCCGCGGTGCTGTGGAAGCACGTCGACGAGCGGGCCGGCGCGCAGGTGCGCCGGATGCGCCGGCTGGTCGTGTCGTTCCACGTCACCGTCGCCAACTACGAGTACCTCGTCTACTGGCGCTTCTACGAGGACGGCAACATGGAGTGCGAGGTGCGCGCCACCGGGATCATGGTGACCACGCCGTACGACGGTGACACCCCGCCGCCGTACGGCACCGTCGTGGACCACCAGACCTACGCGCCGATCCACCAGCACTTCATCGTGGCCCGCCTCGATCTGGCGATCGACGCGGACGGCGACCCGGACACCGCGGGCAACACCGTCGTGATGTCCGAAACGCAACGGCTGCCGACGGATTCCGGCAATCCCTACGGGCTCGCGCTCACCCAGGCCGATGTGCCGTTGCGCACCGAGTCCGAGGGCCGCCAGGACTACGAGTGGTCCACCCAGCGGTCCTGGAAGGTCACCAACCCGGGCCGCACCAACAAGGTGGGCGGGCCGGTCGCGTACAAGCTCGTGCCGGGTGCCGCGGTGCCGCCGATGTTCGATCCCGACTCCCCCGTTCTGGCGCGGGCACGCGTCCTCGAGCACGCCGTTTGGGTGACGCCGTACGACGCCGAGGAGCGTTGGCCCTGCGGCGAATTCGTCAACCAGAGCACGGTCGACGAAGGGCTGCCCGCATGGACGAGCGCAGACCGGTCGATCGAGGACACCGACGTGGTGCTCTGGTACACCTTCGGCATCCACCACGTGCCCCGGATGGAGGAGTGGCCGGTGATGCCGGCCGACACCGTCTCGTTCTGGCTGAAGCCGGCGGGTTTCTTCGACCAGAACCCGGCGCTCGATGTCGCGCCCACACCCGGGAAGGCCTGCCACTGAGATCGCACCCGCGACCGGGCGCCCGCACCCGGATCGCCGCGGTGGCGCTCGCCGGCGCGCTGCTCGCCGCCTGCTCGGGCGGATCGTCCGCGCCGTCGTCCTCCGCCGGCACGTCGACGACGCCGTCCGCACCGACGACGTCCACGCGCACCGCCACGCCTTCGGTCCCGCCCGGCACCGGCACCGCTACCGGCACCAACTCCTATGTCGCCTTGGGTGATTCGTATGCCGCGGGCGTGGGCTCCGGCGGGTCGACCGGGGTCTGCTACCGCTCCGCGCATGGTTGGGCACCCCTCCTGGCTGAGCGCTACGACCTGCAGCTCAGCTATCAGGCGTGCAGCGGCGCGACCACCGCGTCGATGGGCGAGGAGCAGCTGTCCACCCTCGGTGCCGGCACGTCGCGGGTGTCGATCACCATCGGCGGCAACGATGTCGGCTTCGCGTTCGTGCTCTTCACCTGCGCGAGCCCGTCGTGGCTGAGCGACTGCAGGGGAGCGATCAGCGCGGGCCGCAGCACGCTGCGCACCCTTCTGCCGGGGCGCCTGCGGGCCCTCTTCGCCCAGGTCCGCGGCCGCGCCCCGCACGCGAAGGTGACCGTGGTCGGATACCCGCACGTGCTGGGCGATCAGGACTGCAACGCGCTCACCTTCTTCAGCTCCCAGGACCGCTCCGGTCTCGACGCGGGCACCGACGAACTGGACGCCCTGCTGCGCACGACCGCCGCGTCGTACGGGTTCGGTTTCGTCGATCCTCGGTCCCGCTTCGCCGGCCACGCTCCCTGCGCGTCCGCGCCGTGGATCAACGGGCTGAGCCTGCCGATCGGTGACTCCTTCCATCCGAACCGCGCCGGGCAGCAGGCGTACGCCGGTCTCGTGGGTCCCGTGCTCGACCCGACCTCCACAGCGTCCGCGCCCCGGGTCTCGGTCACCGCGGCGCCGTCGGATCCGCGAGCCGCGGCCGCTGCGGTGCTGTCCATGCAGCTGGACCAACCGCAGAACCTGCGCCAGGCACAGGCCGCGGGTGTCTCCACCTCCTTGCTCAAGCAGTACGTGCAGGATCTGCGCTCCGGCGACACCGCCACCGTGGCGCGAGGACTCGCGGGCCTTCGCGCGTTGGATCAGGCGCACGCCGACCGGGCATCCGGCTGACTGAGCCTCCCCCGCTCGGTTGTCAGCGGGTTTACGGGGTCGGCGCCAGATATCCGCTGACAACCGGTGTGGGCACAGTCGACGACTCTGTGTCCTGACTCACAGTCGCCGGTTACCGTGGGTCGACTCCTACCACCCGAACAAGGCCGGGAACGTCGGCTACGCGACGCTGTTCAGCCCGGCACTCACCGGCGTGGCGTACTCGGCACTGCGCACGGCGGCTGCCGCGCCGTCCGGACCGACGCTCCGAGTGCAGGCCGACAAGGTGCTGGCGATGGGCCTCACGACGCCGGTCAACCTGCGGCGCGCACGTGCAGCAGGCGTCGACCCCCCCAAGTGAACCGATTGATGTCGGCGCTGCGGTCGGCGGACAGTGTGACGGTGGAGAGGGCGCTCGCGCGATTGCACGCCCTCGACCGCCACGCCACAGCAGTGCTCGCCGCGCGCATGACGGTCCGCCATGGACATGCATTGCGTTCGGCACGTCCGCGAGTAAGGGTGGAGTCATGAGTGATGACAAGAGAATCGTGGTCCAACGACAGATCGACGAGCCCGCGCAGGTGATCTTCGAGGTGCTCACCGATCCACGCCGCCACAAGGAGCTGGACGGCTCCGGTTTCGTGCGCGGCGTCGACAACCCCCAGCGCATCACCAAGGTCGGCGACGTCTTCACCGTCGACATGGAGGGTGATCACATGGGTGGGGAGTACCAGACCGACAACCACGTGACCGGCTATGTGCCCGACAAGCTGATCGCCTGGAAGACCGCTCCGGCCGGCACCGAACCGCCCGGGTGGGAGTGGATGTACGAGCTCGAGCCGCAAGGCCCGGATTCGACGAACGTCACCCTCACCTACGACTGGAGCAAGGTGACCGACAAGGACCTTCTGTCCAAGATCACCTTCCCCCTGGTCCCCGAGAAGGACCTGGAGGCGTCGCTCGGCAACCTCGCGTCAGCCGTTTCGGACGCGAAGCACGTCTGAAAGCTCCTTCACAGCAACGGTGCCCGCGCCTCCCAGGCGCGGGCACTAGCTTGTTCTGGTGCCGTCGACGCAACTCGCGATCGCCGCCGCCATCGCGGCGGTCGCTCTCGGTCTCCCGCCCGGTGAGCTCTTCGCTCCATCGGACCAGTCCGATCAGCCGCACTCCATCAGCGTGCGGGCCTTGCCGACCGTCGCGGCGCTCTTCGCCGGCGGCGACGTCAGCCAGGACCACACCTGCACGGCCAGCGTCGTGTCGAGCACCACCGGTGACCTCCTGATCACCGCAGCCCACTGCGTGTCGGGGAACGGCAAGGGGATGAAGGTCGTGCCCGGTTACGACGCCGGCGACGCGCCGTACGGCGTCTGGCCGGTCACGGCAGTCTTCGTGGACAGCGCCTGGCGATCGGATACGAGCGAGGCCGACGACGTCGCCTTCCTGCGGGTGGCTCGCACGGTGGTGGGGGGCACCATGCGCCGGCTGCAGGACGTGACGGGCGCGAACACACTGGGCGACACGCCCGCGCCCTCGACCAGCATCACCGTCCAGGGGTTCAATGCCGGCCGCGACGATCACGCCGTGTCGTGCACGGTCGGCCTGGACATGACCGTCACCGACCCGACGTTCCGCTGCGGCGGCTACGTGTCCGGCTCGAGCGGCAGTCCATGGTTGGCTACCGGGGCCGACGGGGTCACCCGGGTCACCGGGGTCATCGGCGGCCCGGATGAAGGCGGCTGCACCGACGCCACGTCGTACAGCCCGGTCTTCGCCGCGAACACGGCCGCGCTGCTCGCACGTGCGGAGCGCTCGGGCGACGACGGTGACACCGCCCCGGACGCCGGCCCGGCCTCCGACTGCAGCTGAGGCACTACCGCCGGACGCTCAGACGCGTTCGTCCAACCACCCGTCATGCTCCTCGGCGAGCGCCGTGAAGCGTTCGACCAGAGCACGTGCTGGGGCTGAGGCGCGGTCGTCGATCGTGTCGAGTCCGACGTAGACGGCCCACTCGTGGGACTCCGAATCGTCCTCTCCCGCGAGCGCTTCGCGAGTGACCCGCACCTGGGTGAAAGCCTCCTCGGCGCGCAGCTCCTCGGCCACGTCCTCGGCGTCCTCGCGTTCGGGGAAGATCAGCAGGTACTCGATCACGACCCCACCATGCCAAACAGACCGGTCGCCGCGCGGTCGACACCCGGGCACCATGGGCACGGCATCAGAAATGCCAGTCCTGCGCGCCCTCGTGCAGCACCGCCACCGCCCCGGCCCGCACGCCGGCGACGAGCGCCGCACGCCGATCGGCTCCCCCCGCAAGAGCGGCGGCAAGAGCTCCGGCGAAGGCATCACCAGCGCCGGTGGTGTCGACGGGATCCTCCACCCGCTCTGCCGGCACCACCACGTCACCCCAGCGCACGTCGCCGGATCCTGCGGTCACGACAGCGCGCGCCATGTCGAACCCCGCCTCGCGCAGCTCCTCGGCCTCGACCGCGTTGACGATCACCGTGTCGCAGGCGTCCAGCAGCTCGTCCTCGAGGCGCCGCCACGGCGAGGGGTTCAGCAGGACGGTGCACCCGACCGCCCGCGCCTGGCGCACCGCATCGCGCACCGCTTTGACCGGCACCTCCAACTGGAGCAGGAGCACATCGGCGGGCTGCAGGCGCAGGGCCTGAACCTCGGCGTCGCCGACCTGCTCGTTGGCTCCCGGCACCACCACGATGGTGTTCTCGCCGGCGTCGTCGACCGTGACGAGAGCGTGCCCGGTGTCGACGTCCGGCGGGACGCGCACCCCATCGACGTCGACGTCGCGCTCGGCGAGGGCCGCCCGATAGGCCGGCCCCTCGTCGCCGTCGCCCACGCAGCCGATCAGTCGGGTGACCACGCCTGCCCGCGCGGCGGCGGCTGCCTGGTTGGCGCCCTTCCCGCCCGGTCGGCGTTCGACGGACGTGCCCGTCACCGTCTGGCCCGGTGTCGGCAGCCGCCGCGCCCGCACGACCACGTCGATGTTGAGCGAGCCCAGGACGACGACGTCTGCCATGCGATCGATTCCACCACGGCACGGGCACCCCCGACACTTCGCCGGGGTCTGCGCGACTAGGCCGTCTTTCCCCCGTCGACCGAGAGCGTGGTGCCCGTGACGTACCCGGCCTGCGGGGAGGCCAGCCAGGTCACCGCGTTCGCGACCTCCTGGGCGGAACCCATCCGTCGCAACGGGATGTACCCCCCGACCCGTTCGCGGACCTCGGGGCCCAGCGCCATGATCGGCCCGGATTCGATGGGACCGGGTGCCACCGCGTTGACGCGGATGCCCTGCTCGCCGTAGTCGATGGCCGCGGTGCGGGTGAGTCCGACGACGCCGTGCTTCGCCGCGGCGTAGGCCGACATCCCCGGCGTCCCCGACAGACCGGCACTGGAGGCGACGTTCACGATCGCGGCCCCTGCACTCATGTGGCCCAGTTCGAACTTCATCGCCGCTGCCACCGCACGCAGCGTCGTGGCGATCACGCGGTCGAACTGCTCGAGGTCGAGCTCGGTCAAGGGAGTCGGTCGGTGGCTCAGGCCCACGTTGTTCACCGCCACCCGCAAGCCGCCCTCCGCCTCGGCCGCCTGCGCGATGGCGGCTTCCAACGCCGCGTCGTCGGTCGCGTCCAGGGGCACGGCGGTGATCCGGGCCGATGTCGAGGAGGCCAGTCGTTCCAAGGCTGCGGCGTCACGACCCAGCACCCAGACGGCATGGCTCCGGGCCAGGGACAGAGTGACGGCGTTGCCGATCAGGCCGTTGGCGCCGACGACGACGGCACTCATGCGGGCACCTCGTCCTGGCGCGACCGCCGCGACGCGGGGAGCAGGAATCCTGCCGCCACGAGCCAGAGCAGTCCGCCGAAGCGGCCGATCGGGAAGAGGAACTGCAACGGCTGCGCCACCATCGCCACGAAGCTGAGCTCGCAGCACGCGGCGAGCACCAGGCCGACCCAGGTCAACCACCTGGGGAGCAGTCGCAGCAGATGCCCGGGCACGGCGAGAGCCGCGACGAGCAGTCCCATGCCGAGGACGAAACCCACGCTGCCGGTGATGAAGGACACGAAGCTGAGGGCGTGCAGCAGGGTGGGGTCCGTGGCGAGTTCATGTCGGCTCGAGACCCACCCGATCAGGCCGGAGAGCATCAGCATGGTCGAGGCGAGAAAGCCCCCGAAGACGCCGATGACCGGCCCGGGCACCCGGACGCCGAGCTTCTGCTGACGCACGTAGAGCGTCGCGCTCAGGATGCCGAGCGGTACGGCCGAACCGACCTGGATCCACGCCATCACCCGGGTCGCGGACCGGTACTGCCCGATCCTGTGGGCGAGATGCTGCGATGAGGTGAACGGCGACTCCAGCGCATGGCCCTTGGACATTGCCGCACCGACGACCAGTCCCAGCAGCGTGAGAAGCAGCGCGACGAGGGCCACGATCCCCGGATGCGGACCGCCCGGACGACGGCCGATCGAGGGCGCCGCCCGGCGTGCGATATTTTCAGTCATGATCAGAATCATTCATTTGCAGAATGATTCTGTCAACGTCGATATACTTCTGACGTGCCCGGCCCTTCGCGAACCGCCTTCCGACTGTCTCAACTGGGGCACTTCGCTGCCGCCCGGTTCGCCGAGCGCACCCGTTCCCTCGGGCTCACGCCGAGCGATGCAGGAGTACTGCGGCTCCTCGGGCGCGAGCCGGGCATCAGCCAACGCGGCCTGGCGGACCGGCTCGGCGCGGTTCCGAGCCGAGTGGTGGTGCTCATCGACTCGATGGAACGTCGCAGCCTGGTGACGCGCACCCGGAGCAGCACCGACCGGCGCACCCAGGAACTGACGCTCACCGAGCAGGGCCAGCACGCGCTGCTGCAGTTACGCGGACTCGCCCAGGAGCACGACGCAGCCGTCCTCGCGCCGCTCACGCAGGAGGAGAGGGAGCAACTGGTCGCGCTGCTCGCCAAACTCTCCGAGGGGCACCGTCTGGACCCGGACGTGCATCCCGGCTACCGCGACCGCGCCTGAGGACTCACCGACCCGTGGTCCGCGCGACCTCGCGCTCGGCGAGGGCGAGTACGTCGGCCGCGAGGCGATCCGCGTCGCTCTGATCGGTCGGGTGGCCCATCAGCACCCGGCCGTAGAGCGGCATCACCAGGTGGTCGATGATCTGCTCCACGCTCGGCGCGCGTTCGCCGCGAGCTGCAGTGCGCTCGATGAGTTCCGTTGCCATCACGCGGCGTTGAGCCAGGCACGGGCAGTCCGGCGCGAGTCCGTCCCGGGCGGCCACCATGGCCCTCAGATAGCGGGTGCGCTTCGGGGTGCCGATGTCCTCCAGGACGATGCGAGCCCAGGCCTGCAGGTCCCCCGCCAGCGAGCCGGTGTCCGGTGCGCGGTCGCCGTCCTTGGTGAGGGCCGCGACGGCGACCTCCTCCAACAGCTCGTCGATGTCCCCCCACCGACGGTAGATGCTCGTGGGGTTGACCCCGGCTCGCTCGGCGACCACCGGGATGGTCAGCCGGTCGGGCTTGCCCTCGCCCACCAGCTGGCCGACGGCGGTGTAGATGGCATCGAGCACGCGGGCACTGCGGCCACCGGTGCGACGAAGTGGTGCAGTGGACGTCATACGGGCATTATTGCAAAGATCTTTCCGTTAAGCCTCTGAGCCTGCTACGGTTGGCTAAAGCCAATCCCGTTGCGTTAACACTCGAGGTCACCGTGTTCACACCCCTGCACCGTCCCGCGGCGTTCGTCGTGGCAGGCGCGGCCGCCACCGCGATCTTCGCCGGTTCCGGAGCTCCGTCACCCATCTACCCGCTCTACCAGCAGCTCTGGCACTTCTCCCCGTCGACGCTGACCCTCATCTTCGCGGTCTACGTCTTCGCGCTGCTGCTCGCCCTCCTCACCGTGGGCTCGTTGTCGGACCACATCGGGAGGCGCCCGGTGGCCGTCAGCGGTCTCCTGCTGCTGGCCGTCAGCATGGCGCTCTTCATCGACGCCCACGGCACCGGCGGGCTGATGGCCGCCCGCATCGTCCAAGGGCTCGCGACCGGCGCGACGATGGGAGCGATCAGCGCACTCATCGTCGACCGACAGGCCACTCCCCGCACGGGCTCGGTCGTGACGTCGTCGGCGCCGGTGGCCGGCATCGCCCTCGGGTCGGCGTTCGCCGGTGCGCTCGTGCAGTGGGCCCCCGCGCCCCGGCTCCTCGTCTACTGGGTGCTGCTGATCGCCTACCTCGCCCTGGCGCTGCTGCTCGTGCGCATCCCGGATGCGCCACGCGCGGCGGATGCCGGGCGGCAGCCCGTCTGGCGCACCCTGCGCCCGAGCGTCGGCGTGCCCGCCGCGCTCCGCGCGACCTTCCTCGCCGCGGTGCCGATGCTCTGCGCCACCTGGGCGCTCGGGGGTCTCTACCTGTCGCTCGGCTCATCGGTCGTGGCGCGCATCCTTGGCGTCCAGAACCACTTCGTCGCCGGCCTCGTCGTCGCCACCAACTTCGCCGCCGGCGCGGTGGGCGCCGCGCTGGTCTCCAAGCTGCCGCAGCACCGACGCGAGGTGCTCGGGTTCCTCACGCTCGGCGGTGGACTCGCGTTGACCATCGCCGCCGTACTGGTCGAGTCGCTGCCGCTCTACGTGGTCGGCGCGGCGATCGGCGGGCTCGGCTTCGGCAGCTCGTTCCTGCTGATCCTGTCTGGCTTCGCCGTCCGCACGGAGCCGGAGCATCGCAGCCAGGTCTTCTCGTCGACGTACATCGTGAGCTATGTGGCGTTCAGCATCCCGGCCGTCGTGGCGGGCTTCGCGAGCCAGTCCTTCGGACTGCGTCCGACGGTGCTCGTCTATGCCGCCGTCGTGCTGGCACTCGTGCTGCTGGCGGCGGGGCTTGCGCGGCGGACCCACCTCGCGGGAGTGGGCGCCGAGCGCACCGCCGCAGTCGACGCCGGGCCGGTCCCGGTCGCCGCCTGCTCCTGCGACGTCGCGCCGTCGACCGACTGACGGGACTCGTCGACCGCCTGCGGATCAGTGCTGTGCCAGGAAGGTGAGCGCCGCGGGCAGGTGGGCCGCCCAGAACGACCCGTTATGGCTTCCTGGCGCGAATCCGCCCGCAGGAGGGGGCTTCAGGCGGCTTCTCAGGGTGTGCGTGGCGGACGCGAACGGGTCGGAGTCACCACAGTCGACGCGCAGCGGCACCCGCTCCAGGGCGGGAATGCGACCGAAGATCGTGTTGCGGTCGAAGTCCGCGGCGTCGTCGAACGCCCCGGCCGGGGTCTGACCCGCGGACAGCCACAACGCCGGTGACGCCGACGCGACGGCACGCACCATGGACGGGTAGCGGGTGGCGAGCAGCATTGCGCCGTACCCGCCCATCGACAGCCCGTAGAGCCCGACCCTGCCTGTCGACATCCCGCGCTGCGCGAGATGCGGCAGCAACTCCTGCATGACCATCGCGCCGGCGTCGGTGCCGTCCGTGCGTCGGTGGAAGTAGCCGTCGGCACCGCAGTCGACCGTGACCAGAGCCAGCGGCCGGCGGGCCGTGGCGTACGCGGTGTCGACGGCGGCCTGCGCGTGCAGGCCGACGATCGAGGTGTGGTCGCCGCCGCGCCCGTGCAGACCGATGACCACGCCGGCCGCACCGATCGAGGTCAACTTCGAGGGCAGCACGATCTGGTAGGTCGGTGTCGACTTCAGGTACGTCGAGGCGAAGCGGCCCTGCAGGGCGAACGTCGTCCGGCTGGTGCCACTGCTGCTCAGCACCCGCGCGGTGGGCGCCGACACGGTCGCTCGCGACGAGCACCCGGCGAGCGCCGCGACGGCTGCGCCGCCCAGCAGACCACGTCGGGTGGGGTGGGACGAGACGTGTGCAGGCGTCGGCATGTCCGCATTGTGCGTCACGAGAATCCGGTGGACGCGGCTTATAGCGTTCCGGCATGGACATCATCTCGCCGCGCAAGGCCGGCCCGGGGGAGAAGATCGCGGTGCTGTCACCGTCGTTCGCCGCCCCGGCCGTCGCTCCCGCGGTGCACGAGCAGGCTCTGCAGCGTTTGCAGTCGGTCACCGGACTGGTGCCCGTCGAGTTTCCGACGACCCGCCGCCTTGGCGCACCGGCCCGCGAGCGGGCCGATGATCTGAACGCCGCGTTCGCGGACCCGCAGATCCGCGCCGTGATCGCCACCATCGGCGGCGACGACCAGATCACGGTCATCCCGCATCTCGACGCCGGGCTCGTCACGCGCGACCCCAAGCCGTTCCTCGGATACAGCGACAACACGAATCTGCTGAACTGGCTCTGGACCCACGGCGTCGCCGGTTATTACGGCGGCTCCACGCAGATCCACCTCGGACCGGGGCCCGGGGTCGACCCCATCCACGAGGCGTCCCTGCGGGCGGCGCTGCTGACCGGGGACCGGCTGGAGCTCATCGATCCCGGAGAGTCCGAGGACATCGGGTACGACTGGAGCGACCCTCGCGCCCTCACGCAGTACGGCGATCGCGAACCGACCGAGCCGTGGGCCTGGTCCGGGCCCGCACGCCCGGTGACCGGCCGCACCTGGGGCGGGTGCATCGAGGTCGTGCAGTGGTTGCTGACAGCGGGTCGGTTCCCGACGGACGCATCCGTCCTCGACGGCGCGGTTCTGCTGCTCGAGTCGTCGGAAGAGCTCATCTCGGCGCGCGAGTTCGGTTACATCGCCCGGTCGCTCGGCGAGCGGGGCATCCTCGCCGCGGTCGACGCGGTCGTCGTCGCCCGACCGCCCACGTCGGACCTCACCACGCGACCTTCGACGCGGGAGCGGCGCGCGAGGCGGGACGAGCAACGCGACACGATCATCGACGTCGTGAGCGAATACAACCCCGATGCGGTCGTCGCGGTCGGGCCGCCCTTCGGTCACACCCGCCCGCAGTGGATCCTCCCGTACGGCGGCCGCGTCACGGTCGACGGCGCCACCCGGCGAGTGTTCGCGGACTACAGCTGAGTCCGGCGCCCGGCGGCTGCGCGATCGACGGCGCGCAGCCCGCGGACGCCTGGAGTGTCAGGTGCGCTGGCCCCAGACGACCAGGGACGTGCCCGACCGCGGGCGGTCGGCGCGCTGCCCTGGACGCAGGGCGACGATCTGACCGTCCGGCCCCACGGCGAAGGTACGGGCCTGCGCCACGACCCGCGCGTCGTCCAAACGCTCGGTGAGCTGATCGACCTGCCGCTGAAGGGTCTCGACCTGTTCCTCCAGCTCCAGGATCCGGGCGATGCCGGCGAGGCTGATGCCCTCCTCCTGCGAGAGCCGCTGCACCTCCCGCAGGAGCGCCACGTCCCTGCTGGAGTAGCGCCGGCCACCGCCACCGGTGCGTGACGGGGTCACCAGACCGAGCCGGTCGTACTGGCGCAGCGTCTGCGCGTGCATGCCCGCCAGCTCGGCGGCGACCGAGATGACGTAGACCGGGGTGTCCTCACCCGGACGGTTGGATGCCATGACGGTTAAGCGCGGGCCTTCGCGAACAGCTCCGCGCGCGGGTCGCCGTCGGCGTCCGTGGCGAGCGTCTCGATGGCGGCCCGGGTCTCGTCGGTCAACGTGGTCGGTACGACGACCGAGACCGTGGCGATCAGGTCCCCGGTCGTGGACGAGGTCTTCACGCCGCGGCCCTTGACCCGCAGCTTGCGGCCGGACGGCGTCCCCGCGGCGACCTTGACCTTCACCGGTGCCCCTTCGAGCGTCGGCACGGAGACCGTGGCGCCCAGCGCCGCCTCGGCGAACGTGACCGGCAGGTCCACGGTCAGGTTGTTGCCGTCACGGCCGAAGACCGGGTGCGGCTCGACGGTCACCCGCAGCAGCAGATCCCCGGCGCCCGCCTCACCGGGCTGGCCCTTGCCGCGCAGCCGGATCGTCTGGCCGTCCTTCACACCGGCGGGGATGCGCGTCTTGATGGTCGCGCCGTCTGCCGCCTGCAGCGAGACGGTCTGGCCCTCGGCCGCGGACCGGAAGCTGAGCGTCGTACGCGCCTCGAGGTCGGCTCCGCGGCTGGGTGCACCGAAGCCGCCGTACCCGCCACCGCCGAACGGCGATCCACCCCCACCGAACCGGCCCAGGATGTCGTCGAGGTTGATCTGCTGGCCCCCGGTGCCACCACCCGAGGTGCGGGCACCGCCGAACTGGGAGAAGAGGTCCTCGAAGCCGCCCGCTCCGCCGCCGGGCATCCCGCCCGGGCCGCCGGCCGTGAAGCGCGCGCCGCCACCGACCATCTGACGCAGCTGGTCGTACTCCTTGCGCCGATCGGGGTCGGACAGCACCGAGTTGGCCTCGCCGATGTCCTTGAACTTCTGCTCCGCCGCGGTGTCACCGGGGTTCTGGTCCGGGTGCCACGTGCGCGCCAGCTTGCGGTAGGCCTTCTTGATCTCCGCGTCCGACGCGTCCTGCGAGACGCCGAGAATCGCGTAGAAGTCCTTCTCCAGCCAGTCCTGACTCGCCATCCTCAGCGCTCTCCTTCCGTTGCCTGCTTCACCGAGCGGAGGGGTCCGGTCCCGAGTGGAGGGGTCGTGACCCCTCCGCCCGAGTGTGGACCCCTCCGCTCGACGGGGTGGGTGTTACTACGTCGGGTCGGCGACGGCGACCCGGGCCGGCCGGACGACGCGGTCGCCGATCCGGTAACCGGGCTGCATCACCTGGACGACGGTGGTGGCCGTGGTGCCGTCCGGAAGGTCGGCCTCCACGTTCATCAACGCCTCGTGCTGTGCGGGATCGAACGCCTCACCGGGCTCGCCGAAGCGCTCCAGGCCGTGTCGGCCCAGGGTCGTCTCCAGCTTGTCGGCAATCTTCTCGAACGGCGTGCCCGCCAGGTCACCGTGCTCACGCGCCAGGTGGAAGTCGTCGAGCACGGGCAGCAGGGACTCCACGATCCGCGCGGTCTGCGCGTCCCGCTGGGTCTCGCGGTCCCGGTCGACCCGGCGCTTGTAGTTGACGTACTCCGCCTGCACCCGCCGGACGTCCTCCAGCCGCTCCCGGGCGAGCACCGTGTCAGGGTGCTCGTCGGTCAGGGACGAGGCGTCGTCCGGCACGACGAACGACGGGTCCGTCGGCACGCCGGCATCCTGCGGGGACGACGGCTGCTTGCCGCCGGGCAGGTCGTCTCCGACCGCGCCACCGAAGGCGCTGTCGCTGCCGGAAGTCTCTTCCGAGTCGTTACTCACTGAATCTTCCTGCGCTTGCTGACCGCCCCGCACCTCCCCCGTCTTCGGGTCGAAGCGACGCTTGTCGCGGATGACGACCGGCTCGTCCGGTCCGTCCTCCTTGCCGGAGGACGGACCGGGACGGTCCTGGTCGGTCACTTGGTCTCCTCGTCGTCGACGACCTCGGCGTCCACGACGTCGTCGTCGGCGCTGCTCGCACCGTCGGCGGCACCCGTGGCACCGGCGCCCTCGGCTCCGGTCGCGCCGTCGGCGCCCTCGGCCTGCGACGCGGCGTACATGGCCGCACCCATCTTCTGGGAGACCTCGGAGACCTTGGCGCTCTTGGCCGAGATGTCCTCCGCGGAGGCGTACTCGTCCTTCAGCGCGGACTTGAGGGCGTCGTTGGCCTCGGTGACCTCGGTCTTGGTCTCGGCCGGGATCTTGTCGTCGTTGTCGGCGAGGAACTTCTCGGTGGAGTAGACCAGCTGCTCCGCGGTGTTGCGGGCCTCGGTCTCCTCACGCCGCTTCTTGTCCTCGGCGGCGTGCTCCTCGGCCTCCTTGACCATCCGCTCGATGTCCTCCTTCGGCAGGGCGGACCCACCGGAGATGGTCATCGACTGCTCCTTGTTGGTGCCGCGGTCCTTGGCGGACACGTGCACGATGCCGTTGGCGTCGATGTCGAAGGTGACCTCGATCTGCGGCACGCCGCGCGGGGCGGGAGCGATGCCGGACAGCTCGAAGTTGCCGAGCGGCTTGTTGGCCTTCGCGATCTCGCGCTCGCCCTGGTAGACCTGGATCTCCACCGACGGCTGGTTGTCCTCAGCGGTGCTGAAGACCTCCGAGCGCTTGGTCGGGATCGCAGTGTTGCGCTCGATGAGCTTGGTGAACAGCCCACCCTTGGTCTCGATGCCGAGGGACAGCGGCGTCACGTCGATGAGCAGGACGTCCTTGCGGTCGCCCTTCAGCACACCGGCCTGCAGCGCCGCGCCGACCGCGACGACCTCGTCGGGGTTGACGGTCTTGTTCGGCTCCTTGCCGCCGGTCAGGTCCTTCACGACGCTGGCCACGGCCGGCATACGCGTCGAACCACCCACGAGGACAACGTGGTTGATGTCGGAGATGGAGACCCCGGCGTCCTTGATGACGTTGTTGAACGGCGCCTTGGTGCGCTCCAGCAGGTCCTTAGTCATCTGCTCGAACTGCGCGCGGGTGATGGTCTCGTCCAGGTGGATCGGGCCGTTCTCACCCATGCTCAGGTACTGCAGCGAGACGTTGGTGCTGGTCGAGGAGGAGAGCTCCTTCTTGGCCTGCTCCGCCGCGTCACGCAGCCGCTGCATGGCGATCTTGTCCTTGGCCAGGTCGACACCGGTGGTGTTCTTCACCGTGGTGAGCAGATGCTCGACGATGCGCTGGTCCCAGTCGTCGCCACCGAGCTTGTTGTCACCGCTGGTCGCACGGACCTGGATGGTGGAGAAGCCGTCCTCGGGGTCCTTGCCGACCTCCAGGAGGGACACGTCGAACGTGCCGCCACCGAGGTCGAAGACCAGGATGAGCTCGTCCTCCTTGCCCTTGTCCAGGCCGTAGGCGAGCGCGGCGGCGGTCGGCTCGTTGACGATGCGCAGCACGTTGAGGCCCGCGATCTCACCGGCCTCCTTGGTGGCCTGACGCTCGGCGTCGTCGAAGTACGCCGGCACGGTGATGACCGCGTCGGTGACGTCCTCGCCCAGGTAGGACTCCGCGTCCCGCTTCAGCTTCTGCAGGATGCGCGCGGAGATCTCCTGCGGCGTGTAGGTCTTGCCGTCGATCTCGGTGGACCAGCCGGTCCCCATGTGGCGCTTGACCGACCGGATGGTCCGGTCGACGTTGGTGACGGCCTGGCGCTTGGCGATCTCGCCGACCAGCACGTCGCCGTTCTTGGCGAACGCGACGACGGACGGCGTCGTACGCCCGCCCTCGGCATTCGCGATGATCTCCGGGTCGTTGCCCTCCAGGACGGCGACCGCGGAGTTGGTGGTGCCCAGGTCGATACCTACCGCACGTGCCATGTTCGGTGCTCCTTGTTGCTCGGTGCGACCGGCTCTTCCCGCGGTCGCGGTTTCGTCTGATGCGCCGGGTGCCCGGCGAGCGTTCAGCCCACCGGCTCCGGTGGGTTGACTGCCTCCGACTCAACTCCGCGGTGGCCCCTCTTGTCAACTCGGGGCTGCGTTAAGTTGCGTCTACTTGACTCAACCCTCCGGAGCGGCGTGATGTTCCCGCTACAGAGCCCGTTCTGACGGGTGTTCCAGATGTCGGTTTCGGAGGGTCGGTGGGTCCGCGGACCCTCCGAAACCGACATCTCGCCCGACAACGATCAGCCGGCGGTCGAGGTCCCCGATGCGAGGTAGCCCGCAATGCCGTCGACGAGCCGGTCGACGTCGTTCTCGTCGTTGTACGGCGCCACCCCGATCCGCAGGCCGCCGGCCGCGCCGAGCCCGAGGTGGTGCGAGGCTTCCCACGCGTAGAACGAACCCGCCGGCGCACTCACGCCGAGTCCGGCCAGGTGGGTGCTGATCGGCGCGCAGTCGTGGCCGCCGAACGTGACGAGGAGCGTCGGTGTACGCCGTGCGGCGCGGGAGTGGATCGCGACGTCGGGCAGCTCGCTCAACGCGCTCTCGAGGATGCCCCGCAGGCGGTCCTCGTGCAGCTCCAGCGCGTGGGTGCTGCGCGCCAGCGCCTCGCGTCGGCTGCCCTCACCGGGCACCGCACCGGCGATGAAGTCGACCGCGGCCGTCGTGCCCGCCATCAACTCGTACGGCAGCGTGCCCAGCTCGAACCGCTCGGGCACTCGGTCCGCCGAGGGCAGCAGCTTGTCGGGCAGCAGCCCCGCCAGCAGGTCGGCCCTGCCGGTCAGCGCGCCGCAGTGCGGGCCGAAGAACTTGTAGGGCGAGCACGCGAAGAAGTCCGCGCCCAGGGCCTCGACGTCCACAAACGAGTGCGCGGCGTAGTGCACCCCGTCGACGTAGAGCAGGGCGCCGGCGGCGTGCACCAGGGAGGCGATCGCGGGGATGTCCGGCATCGTCCCGATGAGGTTCGACGCGGCCGTCACCGCTACCAGCCGGGTGCGCGAGGTGAGCAGCGCGCCGATGGTGTCGGGTTCGAGTTCCCCAGTGAGAGCGTCGAACTCGGCCCAACGCACCGTCACTCCCGCGGCGCCGGCCGCGAGGACCCACGGGCGGATGTTGGCATCGTGGTCCAGGCGGCTGACGACGATCTCGTCACCGGGCGACCAGGTGGCCGCCAGGGTGCGGGCCATCTCGAACGTCAGGGCGGTCATGCTGCGCCCGAAGATGACGGTGTCGCCCGGCACCCCCATCAGGTCACCCAACGCGGCGCGGCACTCCTGCACCACCCGATCGGCCCGGCGCTCGGGGCCGGTGTTCGTGCCGCGGTTGGAGATGTCGCTGAGCATGGTCGCGGCGGCGGCGCGGCCGACCACGTCCGGCGTCTGCGATCCGCCGGGCCCGTCGAAGTGCGCGGTGCCCTCTCGCAGCGACGGGAAGTGCGCACGCAGGGCGGGAAGGTCGAGGTCTGTCGTCGTGGTCGTCACATCGCCACGCTAGCGAGCCACCTCCGCGCGCTGCCCGCGCCGGGCGGTCACTGACGCGTCGCGCGCTCGATGAGCTCGGTGAACTGCTTGATGTCGGAGTCGGTCAACCGGGTGATCGCGTACTCCGTCGGCCAGACGTTGCCGGCGTCGAGGGTCGCGACGTCGCTGAACCCGACGGTTGCGTAGCGCGCGCCGAACTTCTCGGCCGGCTTGAAGAAGCAGATCACCTTGCCGTCCCGCGCGTACGCCGGCATGCCGTACCAGGTCTTGGAGTCCAGGTCGGGAGCCACGTCGGCGACGATCGCGTGGATCCGTTCGGCGAGCGACCGGTCGTCCGGGGCCATCTCGGCGATCTTGTCCAGGCAGGCCTGTGCCTCCTCCGCCTTCTTCTTGCCACCGCGCCCGCTGGATCGCAGCTCGTCGGCGCGCTCCTTCATGGCCGCGCGCTCGGCGGCGGTGAAACCGGACGCAGCCCCCTTGGTCGAGTCGGTCTTCTTCGTCGCTGCGGTCGTGTCGGCCATGCCGGCTCTCCTCGAATGTCGTTGTGATGGTGACGAACACGCTACTCAGCATCGATGACGCGGCTTCTCGATTCCTGACCGATTCGACATCCCGTCCGACGCGGGTCGACGGTGGCGAGCGCGGCAGCAGCGCGAGCGCCCGGCGCGAGGAAGGAGTCGGCGATCGCGTTGAACGGAGACGATCGCGGGCACCGTTCCTCCCGCGGTTGACGGCAGCGGCTACTTTCGACACATGTCGAGCACCGCCGGGACCGACCCGGGGGATCTGGAAGCGATCGACGAGATCGTCCGGGTCTACTTCGACGCGTTCACGTCGGGCCCGGACGTGGTGACCCGCCTGGCACGGATGCGAGCCTTCCTGCTGCCCGAGGCGGTGATCGTGCGGACCTGCGGCATGACACCGGCCGTCTACGACGTCGAGGGGTTCATCGCTCCCCGACGCGCACTACTGACGAATGGCACGTTGGTGGACTTCCACGAATGGGAGGTGTCCGGCCGCACCGAGATCTTCGGTGACATCGCGCAGCGGTGGAGCACCTACGCCAAGGCCGGTGTGCAGGACGGTGTTCCGTTCACCGGTCGTGGAGCGAAGACGCTGCAGTTCGTGCGGACACCGGACGGTTGGCGGATCAGCGCGGCCGCGTGGGACGACGAGCGAGACGGGCTTCGGCTCGACGAGGAGAAGTGACCGTGGATGCGAAGGTGACACTCGCACCGACCGCCGTGCGCTTCGACCCCGCTGTCATGACGGACCTGCGGAACCGGCTGGATCGCACCCGACGAGGCCCCATGTCCGACGAGGACTGGGCCCGCGGCGTTCCCGGCACGTGGCTGGACGGCCTCCTCACCGAATGGCGCGACCTGGACATGACCGCGCTGCAGGAGCGCCTCGCGCAGGTGCGTCACCTGCGCGCCGACATCGACGGTCGCGGCGTGCACGTGGTCATCGCGGAAGGTCGTGGACCGGACCCGTTGCCGTTGCTGCTGTGCAACGGATGGCCCAGCTCGTTCCTGGAGTACCTCGAGGTCCTCCCCCTGCTGACCGACCCGGGCGCGCACGGCGGCGACCCGGCAGACGCGTTCACGGTCGTCGCGCCCGCCCTGCCCGGTTTCGGTCTCTCCGACCCGCCGCCACCGGGCGGATCGAGTCAGGCGCAGACCGCGCAGCTGTGGCACGACCTGATGAGCCCGGGTCTCGGGCACCGCCGGTACGTCGCGCACGGCAGCGACCTCGGCGCCGGGGTCGTGATGCAGCTGGCACGTGCGCACCCGGACGCGGTCGCCGGCATCCACCTCGCGACACCGGGGCTGCCCCTTGCGGCGAGACCGTGGACGGAGGCCGAGGCGGAGTACGCGCGCGCCGTGGAGTCGTGGACGGCCGCCGAAGGCAGCTACGCCCACCAGCACGCCACCAAGCCGAACACCGTCGCGGCCGCGCTGCAGGACTCACCGGCGGGCTTGGCCGCGTGGATCGCGGAGAAGATCGTGGCGTGGAGCCCCCAGACGGACGCCGGCGACACGACCTTCCCAAGAGACCTTCTGCTCGCGACCCTGACCCTCTACTGGGCGACCGGCAGCATCGGCTCCTCGATGCTGCCCTACTGGAACTTCATGCACGGCGGCCGCGTCCTGCCCGACCCGGAGCAGCGGCCCGCGGTTCCGACGGCCGTGACCAACTTCGGCGGCGAGCGCATCCCGTTGCCGCCTGCGCCGAGGGACCTCGCGGAGAGATACGTCGAGGTGTCGGACTGGCGCGAGTACGACAGCGGTGGACACTTCCCCGCGGCCTGCGAACCACAGCTCTTCGCCGAGACCCTGCGCTCGGTGTTCCGCCCGGCGCGCACAGACGCCAACCCGTCCTGAGTTTCGCCGAAGCTCGTACCTCAGCAGGGCGATGCGCGAGAGTGGTCGGCAGGGACACCCCTCCCACGAGCTCACCCACCCACTCCAGGAGCACTCATGGCCATCGTCTCGTCCGACGGATTCGCCCACGTCCGACTGACCGTCACCGACATCGCACGCTCCAAAGACTTCTACACGCAGGTCTTCGGCTGGCCGATCGCCGCAGACCAGTCGGACCGGGTCAACGAGCCGGGTGTGCGCGAATCCCCCGAGCAGATCTACGGCGGGACCATCTTCTCGACCCCCTCGGGTGCGCTTCTCGGCCTGCGTCCGGTCGCCGCCGTGGGTGACACCTTCGACTCCGACCGCACCGGGCTGGACCACGTCAGCTTCATGGTCGCCTCGCGGGCCGACCTCGACTCGGCACGGGACGCCCTGGACGCGTTGGGAGCACCCCACGGCGAGGTCAACGAGCTCACCGATTTCGGCTTGGCGATCCTGTCCTTCTCCGACCCCGACGGCATGCACCTGGAGTTGACAGCGAAACTCTGAGTCTCGGACCCGGCGACGGCGTCAGTCGGCGTCGTCGCCGGCTAGGAACTCGCGTCGTACGTTCTCGCTGACCTGCTGATCGACGGTGACCGTGCGCACGCCGATGCGCACGGTCTCCACTGGTCGGCTCTGCATGATCACCACCGGCACCTCCTCGTGCAGCACGAGGACCCGAGGCGTGTCCGCGAGCGGGTGGACACCCAGACTCCCGTCCGCGCCACCGTCGGCCTCCGCGCCGCGCTCGGTCGCCGGCTCGTGCTCGACGACCAACTCCTCGCGACGAACGGCGACCGTGATCGTGCGCTCCTCGGTCACGACACGGGTGGTGATGCGCGTCCTGCCGGACACGCGTACGCGCGTTCCGACCACGAGACGCTCCTCCAGGCACGTGGTGTCCACAGGTGCGACGTCGTCCTCGTCCGGAGCCGGGGGGCCCGGCAGCCGGGCACGCTTCACACCGTCGAGGGGCGTCTTGTCCTCGCCGACCGAGTCCACCTGCCCGGCCTCAGGCTTCACATCTCCCGCGCGGGCGAACAGATCCTGTTCGTCCGCATCATCCAGATCGTCGTACTCCACTCCGTAGTGGTCGTAGAGGCGACGCTCCTGATCGACGTCCAGGTGCTCGCCGGGCGCGAGTCTCGGTGCGCGCGAGATCTGATCGTGGGTGTAGGGGAAGGCGATCTCGCCGTCGTCAACCCACGCCTCGTGCAGCGGCACGAACTGCGCGCCCGACCCCGACGCTGTCGCGACCGCGACCCAGGTCGGCGTACCGGTGCGGTCGTCGAGGTAGACCTCGCCGACCTCACCGACGACGTGGCCGTCCCGATCGACGGCATCCCTGCCGCCCCATGTCTGCACGTCATCGTCAGTGATCATCGGCCGCCGGTCCTCTACAACGTTCGCGCGAGCCGCCTTGCCGGCGACCCGTATTCACCTCATCCGTCACATCGTCAACACGCAGTGCGACGGTCTCCTAAATATGATGCGCGCAAGGTGCCGTCGGGGTCCTTCGAATCCTTATCTTCGAGAGATGCCTGCCAACGAAGACGGAGTGACCCGCCGCGGCGCGCTGGCCTTGGCCGGTGCCGGTGCGCTCACCGCAGCCGGTACGCCGGCCGCACTCGCCGCCAGCACGACGCTGCGTGGGCGCGAGGCCCCGAAGGTCGCGGACCCGGGGATCTGGCACGGCGACCTCTGGTATCCGTACGTCGCCAACGGCACGGTCTTCACCCGGAGCGTCGCCGCCATGCCGCTGGCGACGAACTCCGCGGCGATGGCGGCGCGGATGCCGAACCTGACCCAGAACTCCTACGGCGTGGTCACCTCGCTCAACACCACGTCGTACAACATCCCGACCTACGTCGTGGACTCGACGATCGCCGGCTGCCCGTTCACCACGATGACCGCCAGCAACGCCTCCGCGGGGAGCACCTTGGCCGCCCATGTGAACGGCCGGATCCCGTTGCCGCCGTATGCGACTCCCGCAGGTGGCGGTGACAGCTCGATGGCCGTCTACGACCGCGGCACCGGCATCATGCGCGAGTACTTCCTGTGCCGCAAGCAGTCCGACGGCACCTGGACGGCGGCGACAGGCGGTTACTACGTCGCCGCGCCACGCTTCACCAACCTGCCCACCGCCAACTACCCGATGGAGCTGACCGAGGGTTCATCGGCGGTCGTGGCGATGCTCAACCCGCTGATGCAGGTCGGGATCAGCGAGGCTCGCAACGGCGTGATCGGCCACGCGCTCGACTTCACGATCACGAACGCGCGCAGCGGCGTGGTCTCGTGGCCGGCCAAACAGTCCGACGGCACCGACTCCAACGTGGACACGCCCGCCGAGGGCCAGTGGTTCCGGTTCCCGCCGACCCTCAACCTGGACACGCTCGGCCTCCGGCCGTTCACGCTGCTGCTGGCACGGGCCGCGCAGAAGTACGGCGGGATGGCGGGCGACAAGAACCTGTTCTGCCACGCGTTCAACGTGGAGCACCCGGCCACGGAGATCCAACGCACCGGCAGCAACCCCTGGGCGACCGACATCCTGGCCAAGTACGGCTCCCTCGACGTCAACGACTTCCCGTGGGCGCACACCCAGTGGGCGCCGGTCGGGTGGGGCAAGCCCGCCTGACCGCCTCGAGCCTCACCCCTCGGTCTGCCAGCCGGGGTGTTCGCGCCCCAGCACCACCCGCAGGTCGCGCCAGCCGGCCGCATCCGCAGTACGCAGCGGGAGGAGTCCCGCGGGCCGCCCGCCCGCGAGGCGGTAGCCCCACTGGAAGCCGCCGAGCGGTTGCAGGCGGCGCGTGCGGCTGACATCGGGCAGTTGCACCAGGAACGTGTCGGCACTCCAGGTCACGTCCCGATCGCCGGGGTTGGCGGGGGCGTCCATGAACGTCGGCAGGTAACCGAAAGCGCAGAACGGCGCCATCCAGTCGACCGCATCGACCGCCCGGTGGATCTCGCCACGCTCGAGCCGCTGGGTCACCAGCTGCACCCACCCGAAGACCCCCGCCGGCCCGATGACGTCCAGGTGGACCGATGCCGTGACGACCGGGAAACCCTGCAGCGCAACAGGTTCGACGTCGGGCAACAGGCGAGTGTGGCCGGACGCGACGGGATCCTGGTTGCGGTGGACGCCGACCTCGATCGACCCCTCCAGGCCGTGCGAAGTGAACGGCACGGTCAGTCGGGCGCCGGTGACCTCGTAGTCGCTCACGGGCTCAGCGTAGGCAGTGGCGTTGCCGGCCCGTTATCGGAAAGGAACGTCGTCGAAACACGCTGCCGCCATAGTCTCGTAGGTCTCACTTCACGCCCGACCCAGAGGTTGCCGCAGCGGAAAGAGGAACCGATGTCGATACGGACGACGCAGAAGACGGTGGACCCGGTCGACGAGGTGCTGCCCGCGCCGCGCCTGATCGTGCTCGGCCTGCAGCACCTGTTCATCATGTACGCCGGCGCGGTCGCCGTGCCGATCATCGTCGGCGCCGCCCTGGGGCTCGGCAAGACCGACATCGCGATCCTGATCAATGCCGACCTTCTGGTGTCCGGCATCGCGACCATCATCCAGTCCGTGGGCATCTCCAAGATCCTCGGTGTCCGGCTGCCGGTGGTGGCCGGAGCGACGTTCACCGTGCTGAACCCGATGATCATCATCGCCACCCAGTACGGCACCAAGCCCGGCGCGGACGGCCACATCAAAGGCCTGCAGGTCGTGTACGGCGCGATGCTCATCGCCGGCGTCTTCGCGCTGATCATCGCCAAGCCGTTCTCGATGCTGGTGCGCTTCTTCCCGCCGCTCGTGACGGGCACCGTGATCGCCGTCATCGGTCTGTCGCTGATCGGCGCGGACGCCTCGCTGATCACCGGTAAGAACCCGACGACGCTGCCATTCGGCGGTAACGGGGCCGGCATCACCATCACCGACAAGGCCGAGGGCTTCACGGCCACGACCAAGGCGGGGTCCCAGGTCGTCGTACAGAACGGCGACTACGGCAAGGTCTCCCACATCCTGCTGGCTGGTCTCGTGGTGCTCGTGATCGTGCTCATCTCACGTTTCTTCAAGGGCTTCATCGGCCAGATCGCCGTGCTGCTCGGCGTCATCGTCGGCACGCTGGTCGCGTGGCCGATGGGCCTGCTCGACTTCTCCAGCGTCGGATCCGCCGACTGGGCAGGGGTGTCCGAACCGTTCCACTTCGGGCCGCCGCAGTTCGCCGCGGCCGCGATCGTGTCGATGTGCATCGTGATGCTGGTGACCTATACCGAGTCCACCGCCGACATGCTGGCGGTGTCGGAGATGGTCGACCGGCCGCTGTCCACCAACGACGTGGCGCGCGGCCTCGCGACCGACGGGTTGTCCGCGGTGCTGGCGGGGTTCATGAACTCCTTCCCGGACACGGCGTACGCCGAGAACGTCGGTCTGGTGGAGATCACGAAGATCAAGAGTCGCTGGGTGGTCGCGGTCTGCGGTGGGTTCCTGGTGCTCCTCGGCCTGATCCCCAAGATGGGCGAGCTGGTCGCGGCACTGCCCGGGCCGGTCATCGGCGGCGCCGGCACGGTGATGTTCGCGATGGTCACCGCGGTCGGCATCCGCACGCTGGCGAAGGTGTCCTTCGTGGACAACCAAAACCTGTTGATCATCGCGGTGTCGTTGTCGATCGGACTGCTGCCGGTCATCGCACCGGACTTCTACCGCAACTTCCCCGACGGATTCCAGACCATCTTCGGCTCGGCCATCACCTCCACGGTGATCGTGGTCTTCGTGCTCAACCTGATCTTCAACGAGTTCGGCGCGGGCGGGAAGGGACGCGAGAACGACCTGACCGGTGCCGCGGTCGACGCCGGCGCCATCAGCAATCAACCGGAGGACGGCGAGCCGTTGCGGCCCTTCGACGAGGACGACGGCGTACGCCGCTGAGCTCTCGATTGTCAGCGGATCCGTGGTGCCGGCATCAGGATTCCGCTGACAACCGGGCGTCGCGACGCTGCCACCGCACCCAACCGAGCAGCACCGCGGTGCACAGCACGAATCCGAACCCGAAGTCCTCGATCGGGATGCCCGGTGGGCACCGGATCCCGAGGTTCTGCGAATCGTCGTACGCGACAACGGGTCTCGACCCGCGGGTGAGCAGTCCGTCGACGAGCACCTGGAATCCGAGCACGATCGCCATGCTGACCCAGTAGCGCACCGACCGGAAGAGTCCGGTGCGCAACCACGCCAGCTCCAGCACCACCACGACCACCAGGCCGAGCACGACGGAGACGGTGTACTCAGGCATCGTGACCAGCGCCCACCCGCTCGGCCGGCTGCGCACCGCGGCCACGCAGGAGGCGCCCGCAGATGCCCACCGCCTCGAAGGTCAGCAGCGCGCACAGCGGCACCACCAGGAAGAAGAGCACCTCCTCCAACGGCAGCGACCCGAGGTGTACGCCGACCAGGTAGCGCGCGCCGTACGTCCACCAGCCGCGCGCCACTCCGATCAGGTCCCACCCGATGAAGATCAGTGCCGGCGGCACGATCGCGAGCGCCGCCCGCGTCGGCCGGCGCCACACCCGGGCACCGATCACGAACTCCAGCGGCAGAGTGAGGACGACGCAACCCAGCAGGATCAGGAGGTAGGTGAGGTGTCGCACCGGGCCAGCCTCTCAGGGCCACCGCGACTGTCCGCGGTCTCGTCCACCCGTCCGCGCGCATCTGCGGACACTCCGGCTCCCACCCCGGGTCAGCGCAGCAACGCGACCGGTGTCACCAGCAGCCGTGCCGCCAGCCCGGCCTTGCGCCAGGTCGGGAGCCGCACACGGGAGGAGAAAACGTCGTAGTCGGCGTCCTCGATGAGGTCCAGGATGCGCGCGTAGAGCCGTCGCGCGATCACCACGCAGCGAGCGGACGCCGGCGGCAGGTAGCGCATCCCGGTGTCGGCATGCGCGTAGAGCGCGCGGGTGCGCTGGATCTCGAAGCGCATCAAGGCCTTCCATTCATCGGTGGCGCTCCGCTGGTCGGGGTCGACGCCGAAGCGCTCCAGATCCTCCAGCGGCAGGTAGTGCCGGTCGCGGTCGAGGTCCTCGTCGACGTCGCGCAGGAAGTTGGTGAGCTGGAAGGCCAGGCCCAGGTCGCGCGCCGGCGCGTACGCGCGCGGATCGGTGGGCTCGAGAACCGGCAGCATCATCTCCCCGATGACCGCGGCGGAGCCCTCCATGTAGCCCAGCAGGTCGTCGTACGTCGGGTACGACGTGACCGTCAGGTCGCTCGCCATCGCCCCGAAGAACCGCTCGAAGCACTCCTGGGGGATGTCGCGGCGCTCGGCGGTGTCGGCGACCGCGCTCAGCACCGGGTCCTCGCCGATCCCGGCCCGGTGAGCCCTGAACGAGGCGGCGAAATCGGCCAGCCGAGTGCCGGTGTCGGCGCGGTGCTCGCCGTCGGTGGCGTGGGGCGCGTCCACGATGTCGTCGGCGAGGCGACACAGCGCGTAGACCGAGTAGACGTCGCGGCGCTGAGCTGCGGGCAGGGTGCGGGCACCCCAGTAGTAGGTCGTGCCGTAGTCGCGGGTCAGCACCGCGCTGCGGGCATATCCCTCCTGCAGGACCGCAGGGTCGGCGCTCATCTCGACTCCTCACTCAACTGTGCCAGGGCACGTTGCGCGGCCAGCTTGCCGCTGACCAGGACCATGGGCACCCCCACGCCGGGCGTCGTACCCGCACCGGCGAAGACCAGGCCGGGCGCGTCGCGCGCGACGTTGGTCGGACGGAAGGGCCCGGACTGGAAGAAGGTGTGCGCGAGCGCGAACGGAGTGCCGGCGGTCAGACCCTGGGCGGCCCAATCGCCGGGGGTGACCAGCTGTTCGCTCACGATGTCGGTCGGATATCCGCTCGTGGCAAGGAATTTCGTGAGTCGCTCCTTCATGGGCTCGCGCATCCGGTCCCAGTCCAGCGACCCACCCAGGTGCGGCGCGGGCTCGAGCACGTACATCGCCGCGCCTCCCGGCCGGGCACGGGACGGGTCGGTCACCGACGGCACCGACACCAGTCGGGACGGGTCGCGCATCAGCACGCGCTCGTCGAGCAGCTCATCGAAGGAGTGCGCCCACTCGTGCCCGAAGTGGATGTTGTGATGGCGCACGTCGTCCGGCGCAGGATCGGCGGTGCCGACGTGCCATACGACGGCCGAGGGTGAGTACCGCGGACGGCGCAACGGCAGCGGACGGCGTACTCCCGGCAGCAGCACGTCGTACATCGTGGGCAGGTCGCCGGTCGCGATGACCACGTCGGCGGCCACCACGTCGTCACCTGCGACGACCCCGCTGACGGCGCCGGACGGCGTACGCCGCAGCCCCGTCACCTCCTGCCGCAGCCGGATCTGCACCCCGGCCGCCTCGGCGGCGCGGGCCAGCGCGCGGGGCACGGCGTGGATCCCGCCCTCGGGGAAGAAGACCCCGCGGACGCTGTCCATGTAGGTGATGACCGCGAAGATGCCCATGGCCTGCTGCGGCGAGACGCCGGCGTAGAGCGCCTGGAAGGTGAAGAGCCGGTGCAGCCGCTCGTCGTCGAAACGGCTGCGGATCAACGGATCGAGGTGGCGCAGCCCGCCCATCCGCAGCAGCTTCACCGCCGGCCCGGGAGGATCGGCGATCTGCCAGGGCCGGTCGAAGTTGCGGTCGATGAAGCGCGGCATCTCCAACTCGTAGAGCTCGCGCAACCACACCACGAACTTCTCGTAGGCCGCCGCGTCGTGCGCGCCGCACGCGGCACGGATCTGGTCCGTCATGGCCGCGTGGTCGGCGAGTACGTCGAGGGTCGAACCGTCCGCGAAGCGAGCGCGGTACGCCGGGTCGAGCTGCCGCAGGGTCAGCTCGTCGTCCAGGCTCGTCCCGGCGGCCCGCAACGCGTCGTCGATGAGGTCCGGCATCGTGAGCACCGTCGGCCCGAGGTCGAAGGTGTAGCCCTCGTCGTGCCGGACGGCGGCGAGGCCGCCGACGCAGTCGCCGCGCTCCAGCACCACCACCTCGTGGCCGCTGCGGGCCAGGTGGCACGCCGCCGACAGTCCCGCGAGCCCCGCTCCGACCACCACCACCCTGCCGGTCATGAGCGCACCGCACGAGTGTCGGCGTCGTGAGTGGACCGAGCCCACGCGTCGTGCCGCACGGCACGAACGGTCCACGGAACGCTCGCGATCCACGCTGACACGAGCAGAATGCGCAACCGTTCGACCAATCCCATGTCGATGTTCACGAGCAGCAGGGCCAGGTCGGCGAGGCCGCACAGCCCGATGCCGGCGGCCAGGACGATGTGCACGCGCATCCATCCGGGGTGTGCGGGGTGGCTCGCCCGTGCGCAGCAAGCGGCGCCGATGCCGGCCGCCGCGAATCCGGCCAGTCCACTTAGCGTGTGCCCCACGATCAGCTGGTGCAGCAGGCCGGGCACGCTGTGGTCGCCCAGGTCGCAGGTCGTGCCCGTCCCGGACGCACAGTCCATCGACGTGCTGCCGTCGAGCAGGGATCCGGCCCCGACCACAGCGACCATGACGCACGCCCAGCGCACCGCCGTACGGACGTGACGGTCCGGCCAGCACAGCCAGGCGATCGCCAGCAGGGCGAGGCCGGCGAGCACGTCGGACGCGCGGTACCAGTCGGCGTACGGGGCGCCGGGGAGTTCGAGCTGGCTGACGAAGTCGGCATGCTGCCCCCGGCGCACGACGTAGGACAGCAGGAACGAGCTGTAGAGGACAGCCGCAACCAACGCGAGCGGCCAGGCGACCGTCCTGCGGGTCATGCCGCCACCAGTTCCAGCTGCTGCGGACCGGCCGGACTCAACGTGACGCCTGCTCGCATCGCCCCGTCCCCGTCGTGGAAGAGCAGGCGGCGATCGGCGAGCACCCGCAGCACCACGTGCAGCAGGAGCGTCGCGTAGTGCCGCCCGAGGCACGTGCGGGGACCGGCGGCGAACGGCAGGTAGCCCCAGGCGGGCACCTTGTCGGCGAAGCGGTCCGGGTCGAACTCCTGCGGCCGCTCCCACAGCGACGGGTCACGATGGGTGAGGAACGGGCTGTACATCACCAGACTGCGCGCGGGGATGGTGCGGCCCTCGAACTCGGCCGGGCGGCGAGTGACCCGGCTGCCCAGCCACCCTGCCGGATAGAGCCGCAGCACCTCTCTCACGACATGTCCGTGCCGTTCGGGTGCGAGGTGGGTGGGATCCAGCGCCACGTGTCGCAGCAGCCAGGCCAGCGTGTGCGCCGTGGTGTCGTACCCGGCACCGAGCGCGACCCGCATCTCCGGCACGCCGCCGTGGGCCGCGAACACCTCTGCCAGCGAACCACTTCGGGGATCACGCAGACGTTCGGCCAGGACGGCGTTCATCCGCCGGAAGCGCAGTGGCCGCGGCAGGAACGGCTGCGGCAGCGGCCGGCTCATCGGATCCAGGAAGTCGTCGAGCACCGGGTGGGTGCCGCCGGTGCCGAGGAAGGTGCGCGACAGGACGGCGCGCACCAGCCGTGAGGACCATGCGACGGCGTCGAAGCGGCCGGCCGGCAGCAGCGTGCGGACGACCTGCTCCATCTGCTCGTTGAGGGAGCCCACCGCGGTCCGGGAGAACCCCGGGTTGAGCGCGGCGCGGCGGTCGGCGTGCTCGGGGAAGTCGGTCTGCACGATGCCGTCACTGAGGTACGGCGACAGGCGGCTCATGCCGCCGCGGCTGCGGAACGTGTCGAGGTCGCCCAGCACCAACCTGTTCCACGCGGGGCTGAACCCGACGTACGCCGTGCGCCACAGCCGCAGTCGGAAGACCGGCCCCAGCGCGGCACCCTCCTGCATCAGGGCCAGCGGGTCGGTGCCCCACCGGCCCAGGTGCCCTGCGACCGGCTCGGTGCGCGGCTGAGGGAAGGTGCTCACGGGTAGGTCCGGCCCTTCCAGTGCTTGGTGCGCCGCACCGCGACCGCGGCGACGGGGATCGCGTAGAGCGGGGTCAGCGGCATGGTGAGCGACTGCCACCACTGACGTCTGCCGGTGGTGGCCTCGACGACGAGGCGCTCCGCGACGGCCAGCGCCCACGGGATCGCCCAGGCCGGCTGACGGCGGATCAGGAACGGCGGCACCGTGTAGGCGAGCAGGTGCCAGGCGGTGTAGACCACGAGCAGCGGCCTGTTGCCCATCACGGCGAGCAGGCCCTTGCCGAGGCCGGCGACGAGTTCGTCGAAGCCCTCGTACATCCGGGTGCTGATCAGGTCTCCGCCGAGCGCGAGGCCGAGTCGGTGTCCGGTGCGTCGGGTGTGCCGGGCCATCGCGAGGTCCTCGACGATCTCGGTGCGGACGGCCGCGAAACCCCCGAGCGCGTCGTAAGAGGCACGCGGGAACGCCATGATCGAGCCGTTGGCAGCGGCCGCGCCCTTGGCCCTCGGCTGCTCCAGCAGCTGGAAGGGCAGGCCGGTCAGCAGCAGGTCGTCGATCAGCGGCATCGTGACGTGCTCGGCGAAGGTCTTCGTCACCTGACGCGGGAAGACCGACATCAGATCCGCACGCTGGGCGTGCAGCTGACCCAGCACCGCGTCGATCGCTCCGTCCCCCAGCGAGATGTCCGCGTCGCAGAAGACGAGCACGTCGCCGAGCGCGGCCTCCGCGCCTTGCGAGCACGCCCATGTCTTGCCGACCCAGCCGTCCGGCATCGGCCGCCCTTGGACCACCCGCACGTGCGGGTGCTCGGCGGCGACGTCGTGCAGCAGCTGCGTCGTGCCGTCGGTCGAGCAGTCGTCGAGAAAGATCAGCTCCCGCACCTTCTGAGCGAGCATCCCCGGCAGCCGCGGCGGCAACCTGGCCATCTCGTCGCGCACCGGGACGATCAGCGACACATCGTCACCACCGCCCGTCGACGTCGCGGCGGCGTCGAGTACGGGGAAGGATCTCGAGTTCGACAGTCCCACAGCGACCTTCACCGTGATGTACGCCGTGACCACCGCGAGCAGTGCCCTCAACGCTGCACCTTCTCCGCGAGTTGGCCGATCCGTTCGTCGAACGACCGGCGTCCGGACACCACCTGCCGGAAACCCGGCAGCGGCTCGCGCGGGTCGGCGGTCGCGATCAGCTCGTCCAACGCGGTCAGCTGGGCCGCCATCACCGCGGCGAGATCGGCGCCCTGCACCGGCGCGCCCAGGTCGACGATCGCCTCGGGGTGCTGGTGCCCGCGGATGAGGACCCTCAATGAGACGGGCACGAGCGGCGCCGACGTGTGCTCGGCGTACCAGCCGGCTCCGCGGTGCAGAGGGCGCATCGGGCCGGGTCCGAGCAGTTCGCCCTCGGGGAGGATGACGAGCGTGCGGCCCTCCCGCAGCGCGGTGAGACCGGCCCGAGGCTGATCGCTGGGCACCAGGCCGAGCGGTTTGAGGAACCCGAACGACGCGAGGTTCTCCGCGTCCATCACCAGGGTCGCGTCGTGGTGCTCCCCGCGCAGGACGGATGAGGCCACGAACGCGTCCCACCACGAGTGGTGGTTGCCGGCCCAGATGACGGGCGCCGGCGGCAGGGTGCCGCGGACGCTGACCGAGCGCAGGTTGGATCGGACGAGGCGGTCGAATCCCGCCAGCAGCATCCGCGCGGACAACGGCGCCGCGCTCGCGGGCAACCTCACCAGCGGACCGCGGCCGGCAACAGGCCCGGCGACGCGTTGGGCCAACGGTCGGGGCTGTCACCCAATCCCGCCAGCGCCTCGACCTGCTCGCGGCACCACGGCGAGACGATGCGTTCGCCGCTCGCCACCTGCGAGGCGAACCGCGTCCACGGCTCCCACTGCAGGTCTGCGACCTCGTCCGGGTCGAGATGGGGCCTGCTGCCCAGGGCGTGGGCGACGAGGACGGGGCACAGCTCGTTCTCGGCGATCGAGTGCATCGAGGCGTAGTAGGAGAAGTCGGCCAGCACCAGCCGGGGCAGACCGATCGCCAACCCCAGCTCGCGGCGTACGCGCCGCATCACCGCCGCCCGCAGCGTCTCGCCGGGAGCCGGGTGACCGCAGACGGAGTTGGTCCAGACCCCGCCGAAGGTGCGCTTGTGCAGCGAACGCCGGGTGACCAGCAGGCGGTCCCGGTCATCGAAGATGTAGCAGGAGAAGCCGAGGTGCAGCGGCGTGTCCGCGCCGTGCACGGTGTGCTTGTCATGCGAGCCGATCGCGTTGCCGGCCGGGTCGACGAGCACCACCTGCTCGGTCTGCACGCCGGTGCCGGGCCGACGTCCGTCATCGTGCTGTCGGGCGTCCATCACTGCATCGTGCACTGCTCACGCTGCTCTCCAGAGAGTGTTCTGCTTGGTTCTGCCGACGTTACCAACGCGCGTGTCCCATCCCGTCCGGCAACCCGTTCGACCACGCGGCCCGCTCCTCGGGCGAACCCTCCCTCGTGCTGTACCCATCGGTCCGCGGTTCATTCCTCGAGGCGAAGCATGTCGTGGCTGCGGCATCATGCGGCGTGTGGTCATCGACATCGGTCAGGGTCTCGGGATCGACGAGGCCACGCTGACGACGGTGGTGATCGACGCGCGCGTCGTACGACGGCAGTTGGTCGAGTCCAGCGACCCGGCAGACCGCGTCGTGGCGGCTCTCGCGATGGGTGAGGTGCCGCTGGCCGCGTCGCTGCTGCAGTCCATGGACGACGACCGTGGCTTCCGCGCCACCGCTCTGCGGCAGAGGATCGGCGCGCCCCCGGACCAGATCAAATCCTCGGAACTGGCATGGCACTCGCGCTGGGATCGACGCCGCGTGACGGGACGGGGCCGACCGTCGAAAGGGCAACCTGAGATCATCCTCAGGATTCTCTCAGGTCCGGGCGTTGAGTCTGGACGATGCGTGCCAGTGTCGCGTTCGCCGGACTCAGCGTCGAGAGCCGGCCCATGCCATGTCCGCGTTCGTGCGTCTCGTGCCCACCCAACGTTTCCGGAGGTCTTCGATGTCCGCTCCCACACGTTCGACAACACCCGGCTCCGCCACCCACCACCGCGTCTTCGCCGCCCTCGTCGGGGTGGTGGCAGTGGTCGTCCTCTTCCAGGGCGTCTGGGCGGGCATCTTCATCCGCGAGTCCAAGGAGAACAACAGCAGCTGGGTGCAGGTGCACGCCCGCGGCGCCGACCTCGCCATCCTCCTCGCGATCGTCGCGGTGGTCTGGGCGGTCCTCAGGTTGCGCGAGCGCAAGGATCTACTCTTCGGCAGCATCGCGCTGGCCGTGGCGCTCGTCCTCGAGGCCTATCTCGGCGGCATCATCGGTGACAACCCCGGGGTCCAAGCAGTGCACTTCCCGCTCGCCATGGTGCTCATGGGGCTGTGCGTCTGGCTTCCGGTCCGCGCGGCGCGTCACTGACGGGGAGGGCATCCCGGCCGGTCAGGGTGCGGTGTTGCGGAGCCACTCCTCGGCCGTGATCTCGTAGACGACCTCACCTTCCTCGGAGCCCGGCAGCGGGTCGTCCCAGATCCGTACGTCGGTCCGCACGTGCCGCATGCCGATGCGCCGCATGACGCCGCGCGAACCCGCGTTGACCGCCATCGTCTCGGCCCACACCCGCCGTAGTTCCACCGTCTCGAACGCGTGCCGCAGCAGCTCCGCCGCCCCCTCGCTCGCCAGTCCCTGGCGCCAGCGGCGTCGTTCCAGACGCCACCCGATCTCCGCCTCGGCGAGGCGACCCGGCGAGCCGGGGGGCGAGTCACTGCGCCCGAGGTCCCACCACCCGAGGAACTCCCCCTCCTGGAACCCCACCCACCAGCCGACCCCCAGCTCGTCGGCAGCCGTGTCGGCGCAGCGGGGCCCCCAGAACTGCTCGATCTCGGCGGGCGTGCGTGCCCTCCCGATCAGGTAGCGCATGACTTCCGGGTCGGAGTCCAACCGGTGCAGCAGGGGTAGGTGCTCCAGCGTCATCGGACGCAGCTCGATCCGTGGGGTGTGCAGTACCGGGCGCGTCATGGGTCCGATCCTGGCCTGAGACAGGGCAGCATCGTACATTCGTGCGGCCTTTCGGCCGCAGGCGTCCGGTATCTTCACGAAGACCGGCCCACACCGGACCGGTGTCGGGAGGGCCCATGAGCACCAGCGAACCGGGGCACGGCGCCACTCGCCGGCCGCCCACGACCGGCCCTCGGCCCGGTTACGAGCGCAGCGCGGACGAATCCTTCCGCGGACGACTGCGCGATGTCCTCGGCCCCCGCAGCATCGGCGTGATCCTCGCCGTGCTGTTGGTCCAGCTGCTCTTCATCGCGTCGTACGTGGGCGCCTTTCACAAACCGCAGCCGCACGCGATCACCGTCGATGTGGTGTCGAGCAACGGTTGGCAGGGCTACGTCGCGAACAAGCTGAACGCCATCGACGGCAGACCTGTCGCCGCCTACGCCTCGAGCGATCGCGCGGAGTCGACCAAGGAGCTGCGCGAGGGTCGGCGGCAAGCGGTCTACCTCTTCAACCCGAACTCGAAGCAGGACACTCTGCTGGTCAACTCGGCCGAGGGATCCTCGATCACCGCCGCCGTCAACGCGATCTTCTCCCAGGTGGCCTCGAGCCAGAGCCGCACGCTGAAGACCCAGGACGTGGTGCCGGTCCAGGCCGGCGACAGCCGCGGGCTCACCAGCTTCTATCTCGTGGTCGGCTGGATGGTGGGCGGCTACCTGCTGGCATCGTTCCTCGGCATCCGCCGCGGCACCCGGGCACGCAACTTCCGCCGGATGCTGTGGCGGCTGGTGGGTTGCGCGGCGTACGCGGTCGCCTCCGGCATCGGCGGCGCGCTCGTGGTCGGGCCGATCATCGGCGCCCTGAACGGACACTTCTGGGCTGTCGCCGGTGTCGGCATGCTGGTCTCGCTGACCGCCTCGGTCTTCACGATGGGGATGGAGGCACTCTTCGGGATCATCGGGATCGGCATCTCGATACTGCTCTTCGTGGTGCTCGGCAACCCCAGCGCCGGAGGCGCCTACGGCTACGAACTGCTGCCCACCCTGTGGCGGGTCGTCGGGCGCTGGCTGCCGAACGGCGCGGGTGTCGACTCCGTCCGCAGCATCGTCTACCTGGGCGGCGACTCCCTGGGGCTGCACCTGCTCGTGCTCGTCTGGTGGCTGCTGCTCGGACTGCTGACCTTCTTCCTGGTCAGCAACAACACCTACTGGGGCTTCCGGCGCGATGACCCCTCTCCGCAGGATGCTGCCGAGGGCCGCTCAGAGGACTGAACGACGGGAGGTCACGCCCCGCAGCACAGGCCGCCTTCATCCTCCTGGCCCAACCGGGCGAGCAAGGTGGCGGTGATGTGGTCGAGCTGAGCGATCTCCTGCGGGCTGAGGACGTCGAACATCGCGGCCCGCACCTCGCGGACATGACCGGGGGCAGCGCCCTCCAGCGCGGTGAGGCCTGAGGGGGTGAGCGCGACGAAAGCGCCGCGCCGATCCTGCGCGCACTCCTCACGGGTCACCAGGTCGCGCTTCTCCATCCGCGTGAGGTGGTGGGACAGGCGACTGCGCTCCCACTTGATGCTGTCGGCGAGCGCCACCACCCGCATCCGGCGTTCGGGGGTCTCACTGAGCGTCACGAGCACCTCGAAATCCGGCAGCGACAGCCGCGACTCCTCCTGCATCTGGCGCGCCAGGTGGGCCTGGAGGCGCGAATTGGTCTGCAACCACTGGCGCCACACGCGCTGTTCCTCGTCGTCGAGCCATCTCACACCTGAAGTCATGCAGTCCACTCTACCTGGATAGTTGACACATCACCCAATCTTGGGGAAAGTTGTCCCCAGCACGTCATCCATACGTGAACATCTCGCAGAGGAGCACCCATGAGCACCGCCCTGAAGGACCTGAACGGCACCTACACCATCGACCCCGCGCACTCCGAGCTCGGCTTCGTCGCCCGCCACGCGATGGTCACCAAGGTCCGCGGCTCGTTCAAGGACATCGAGGGGACCGCCACGTCCGGCGCCGGCCTGTCCGACGCGAAGATCGACATCACCATCCAGGTCGCCAGCGTCGACACCCGTGATGAGAACCGCGACGGCCACCTGCGCACCGGAGACTTCTTCGAGGTCGAGAAGTTCCCCACCATGACCTTCCACTCCACCGACGTCACGGCGGTCGACGACGACACCCTGCGCGTGGTGGGCGACCTGACCATCAAGGAGACCACCAAGTCGGTCACCATCGACTTCGATTACAACGGCTCGGCCACGGACCCGTTCGGCAACGAGCGCGTCGGCTTCGAGGGCTCGACCACCATCACCCGCTCGGACTACGGCATCAACTTCAACGCCGCGCTCGAGACCGGCGGCGTGCTCGTCTCCGACAAGATCACCCTGCAGATCGAGATCTCGGCCATCAAGCAGGCCTGAGCTCGACCCTGCTCGACTCAGAACGGAGGGGTACGCACGGCGTACCCCTCCGTTTCGCACACTCCGCCGAATCGTGGGGGCCGGATCAGTAGAGCCCGGAACTGTATCCGGCGACCTGCTCGCTCTCGGTCTCCCGGATGAACTCATCGAGAGAGCGCGACGCACGGCTCGATCCGAGCCCGTCGACGGCTTGCGGCGCCCAGCCGTCCGGATGCCAGATACCCGAGCGCACCAGCGACTTCGCGCAGTGTCCGAAGACCTCCTCGACCTGCACAACCGCAGCGAGCACCGGTCGGCTGGCGCGCACCGTCAACCGGTCGAACCAGGGCGCGTCGCTGACGAGCTGCGCGCGACCGTTGACCCGCAACGTGTCGCTGCGCCCCGGGACCAGGAAGATCATCCCCACATGCGGGTTGGCGAGAATGTTGTGGTAGCCGTCCACCCTTCTGTTTCCGGGGCGTTCGGCGATGGCGACGGTGCGCCGGTCGATGACGTGGACGAGCGAGCCGGCCGGATCACCCTTCGGTGAGGCGTCGCACCGACCGTCGGCATCGCTGGTCGCGAGCACGCAGAACGGGGATGCCGCCAGCCATCGCAGGTCGGCGTCGGTCAACTCCGTGCGCACCTTGTGACGCGTGCGCTCCGAGGGTTGGCCGATGAGGGCCTCGAGCGCATCGGGAGTGGCTACTCGCGCAGACAGCGGATCCATTCGCCGATTATCGCGCCCCGCGGGCGGCCGCACCATGACGGCGTTCGCGTTCGTCGACGGCGTTCGTGTTCGTCGAGGGCGTTCGAACACCGTCGACCGTCGCGAACACCGTCAGCGCGTCACGCGTCGACACCCCAGATCTTGGCCATCTCCAGGAAGTTGCGGGCCTCGGCGTGCCGCGACTGGCGCTGCAGCGTGCGCCCGAGCAGCAGTGCGGCGTACCCCTCGGTGGGGGCGACGGCGAGCACGGCGCGCGCCTCACGTTCGGCGTTGGCCAGCTGCGCGGAGTGGAAGTAGGACCGGGCCAGCAGCAGGCGCGCGTCGGTCGTGCCGTGCGTCACGTCCGAGTGGTCGAGCAGCTTCTCCAGCACCAGGGCGGCCTCGGCGTAGTCCTTCTGCTCGTAGAGACTCTCGGCGTACTGCAGCTGGGAGTAGTCGCGACTGTGCATCTGGGACATCGGTGGCCTCCTGCCTCGATTGTGCAACGCGGACGCGCCGGTGTGCTCACCCCCGCTGCGGTTCGACGCGCGGGGCGGCGGCATCGGCCACCCGCACCACGGTCACGTCCTGACCCTCCACAACGATCGTGGCCTCGATCTTCATCCCACTGCGCAGCGAGCGGGCGATGAAGCATTCACGATGGGCGATCTCGACGAGGCGCTGCAGCTGATCGGTCCTGCTTCCGGCGGCGAGTTCGATGCGTGGCCGCAGTTGGATCAGCTCCACCCACGCCGGGCCGTCGCCCTGCGTCATCAACCCGGCCGCGTCGTCGTCGTACGCGAGGACGTCGAGCCGCGCGCGGGCGGCCACTGCGAGGAAGGACAGCAGCTGACAGCTGCTGGCCGCCATCACGAGCAACTGCTCGGGGTTGCGGGAGGCCGGATCGCCGCCGAAGTGGGGGTCACTGCTCATCCGCAGCGATTCGCCCGCGACCACGACCTCGTGCTCGCGCGGGTAGTGGTCGTACCCGACCCCGGTCGACCCCGACCAGCGGAGGCGCGCGGCGTACCGGTGCTCGATCACCATCGCCCCAGATTAGGTGCGCCATGCAGGCGAGCGATGCCCTAGGCCGTCGGCTGGGCCCGCTCGTGGGTGGGTTCGACCTCGATCGGCAGCGGCTCGGTGGCGGAGTCCGGATCGATGCGCGCCAGGATCCGGCCGAGCGAGGCGTGCAGGGCCTGCACATCGCCGGGCTCGAGCGGGTCGAAGACGGCGGCGCGCACCGTCTGCACGTGCAGCGGGGCCGCGCTGATCGTCAGGTCCAGGCCGGCATCCGTGAGCCGGACCAGCGTCCCCCGCCCGTCGTCCGGGTCGGGCAGTCGAGCGAGCAGCCCACGCTGCTCCAGCCGGCGTACGACGTTGGACAGCCGGGTCGCGGAGGAGTTGACGACGCGCGCGAGATCGCTGGCCCGCAGGGTGCGGGACCGGCGCTCGGACAGCATGGCCAGCACCATGTACTCGAAGTAGCTGACGCCGGCGTCGCGGCCGAGCTGGGCGTCGAGCACGGTGGGAAGTTTCACCACGATGCGCACGATGTCGAGCCAGGCCGCGCGCTCCTCATCGTCCAACCAGCGGGTGTCCTCGTCAGGTGCCATCCCTCTATGGTATTTTATTCAAGCTTGAACATTAAGAGTGGAGGACCTGTGAACGCCCCTGACCTTCCCGGCGCGGCATTCGACCGATTCCTGGTCTCCACCGCCCCGCGCAGCCGAGACCGCCGGCCCTGGACGACGGCGGACGGAGCGATGCCCGCGCTCTACCTCAGCCACGGCGCGCCCCCTCTCTTCGACAACGCTCGATGGATCGACCAGCTCTTCGCCTGGGCGCAGGCGCTGCCGACCCCGCGCGCGATCCTCATCGTGAGCGCGCACTGGGAGTCCGCCCCGCTCACCATCTCGGCCAGCGCGGCCGACACCCCGCTGGTCTACGACTTCGGCGGTTTCGCGCAGCGGTTCTTCCAGATGACCTACGCGACCCCGGACGCGAGCGAACTGGCCGCGAAGGTCGCGTCGCTGATGCCCGACACCGAGCCGGTGCACCAGGACACCCGCCGCGGCCTGGACCACGGGGCGTGGGTGCCGTTGAAGGTGATGTACCCCGACGGCGACGTGCCCGTCCTGCAGATGTCGATGCCGACGCACGACCCGCAGCGGCTGATGGATCTGGGCGCGCGCCTGCGCCCGCTGCGCGAGGAGGGCGTGCTCGTCATCGGATCCGGGTTCATGACGCACGGCCTGCCCTACCTGACCCGCGAGGCGTTCTTCGACAACCAGGTGCCGAGCTGGTCACGGGACTTCGACGAGTGGGCCGCCGACGCGCTGGCACGCGGCGACGTCGACCTGCTCTCGGCGTACCGCGACCGGGCGCCCGGCCTGCGGTTCGCCCACCCCACGGTCGAGCACTACACCCCGCTCTTCGTCACCATCGGCGCCGCGACCGCAGCCGACGCACCGGTGCAGACCACGATCGCGGGCTACGAGTTCGGCCTCTCGAAGCGCTCGTTCCAGGTCGCCTGACCCGCCCGATAAGCGTGCGGCTCAGGCGTCCTTGAGCCGGGCGAGCAGCGCGTCGCCGACCGGCACACCGAGACCGGTGCAGGCGTCCCAGCCGCGCTTGGCCTGGTAGGCGCCGTTCTTGCCGCTGGTGATGTCTCGGAAGCCCTCCGGCACGACGCCCGCGACCGCACCGGTGTAGAGCGTGGTGTGGACGTCGGTGAAGCGGCGTCCGGTCGCTTGCACCAGGCGTGCCGTGAGCGCTGCCCAGAGCGGTGCGACAGCACTCGTGCCACCGATCACGGTGTCGGTGCCGTCGATCCGCACCTGGTAGCCCGTGGCCGGGTCGGCGACGCCGGCGACGTCGGGTACGCCGCGTCCGGCACCCCCGCCCTTGCGAGCCGGAACGCCCACGCTCGCCTGGTACGCCGGCACTGGGAACGCGTCCGAGACACCGCCACCGGTGGCGCCACGTCCTGCCCCGTTGTTCCACACCGTCTCCGAACTGACCGTGGTGTCGGTCGCCTGCAGCGACGTGCCCCCGCAGGACAGGGCGTTCGGACTGGAGCTCGGGAAGTCGCAGTGCACCCCCACTCCGCTGTCGGAGGATCCGCTGTCACCCGCGGCCGTGGTGACGACCACCCCGAGCGCCCCCGCGTCGGCGAAGGCGGCGTCCATGGCCGTCCTCGCCTGCGCGGTCCACTGATCCTCGCTCTGACCCCAGCTGATGCTGACCGCCGCGGGCGCGGGTGACGCGTGCACGGCCTCCGTGACGGCGTCGAGGAAGCCGGCGTCGGTGTTGGGGGCGAAGTAGACCTTGATCTGGGACTTCGGTGCCAGCGCGCCGACGACCTCGATGTCGAGCAGCACCTCTCCGTCCGGCCCGTTGGCGTCACCGGTCGGTGCGTTCTCGGCCCCGTCGACCCCCACCGCGGTCACCGCGGGTGAGCCGACCCCGAGCTTGGTGAAGTAGGCGTCGAGGTCGTCCTGCTGGTAGCCGCCGCCCAACTCGATGATCGCGACCACCTGATCGGTCCCGTCGGTGCCCGCCGGGAAGTGGTAGATCTCCCCGAGCTGGATCGGTGTGTACGACGTCGCTGCCGCGCTGGCGTGCACGAACCGCTCGCGCGCCTGGTCACGATCGTCCAGACCCAGCACCGCGATCACCGCTCCGCCGAAGCCCGTCGGCACGGACAGCTCACCGGTGCGCATCCGGAACGACCCGCTGTCGCCGCGCGCCTGGGTCAGTTCGACGCCGAAGAGCTTCTTCAGCACCGCGTACGTACCCCGCACCATCACACGGCGACCGGCGGGATCCTCGGAGAGCACGTGGGCTCCCGCGTCGGTCACGACCGAACGCACGGCCTGCAGATCAGCCGGGTCGGCGCCGTACCGCTCGGCGAGCTCGGCGACGTCGATCGGATCGGAGGCGTGACTCGCGGACGGTAGTTCAGCGCGTCTGCGCAGCACCAACGTCACGTCGATCTCCTGGTCGTCCGGGACCGGGCCGGACGTCGTCACCCCTTCGACGGCATCTCGACCGCTGCCTTGCACCGTCGACCGGTCACCGGATTGGTTCGCCATAGCGCCCTCCACAGTCATGAGATCGAGCTACTCATAGTGCCCCCGATCACCGACAACGAGTGGACGTTTCGTCAGCTTCTACCGGTGTTCACGACCGGTCAGTTCCGCTCAACCGGTGCTGCCGGCGCCGGTGTCGGCGTCAGCGGTCACCTTGGTCGCGACGTGCACCACCACCCCGCGCTCGCGGAAGGCGGCGACGACGGCGCGATCCGCTCGCCAGTCCGTCACGAGGTGGGTGATCCGGTCGGTGTCCAGCGTGCGGCACATCGTGTCGACGCCCAGCTTCGTGTGGTCGGCGAGTACGACGGCCTCGGAGGCGGCGCTCACGATCGCCCGGTCCGAGCTCGCCACCTGCACGTTCGGAGTCGACAGACCGTGGTCGACGCTCAGACCGTTGCCCGAGAGGAAGGCCCGGTGCAGGCGCAGGTCGGCCAGACTGCGCTCCGTCTCGGCGCCCACCAGGGCGAACGTCGAGCCCCGCAGCGTCCCGCCGGTGACGATGACCTCGACCGAGCTTCCGGCCAGTTTCTCTGCAACCAGAAGGGAATTGGTCACTACCGTCAAATCGCGGAAGCCGGTGAGCTGCTGCGCGAACGCCTGCGTCGTGCTCCCCGCACCGAGCAGGATCGCGTCGCCCTCCTGCACCAGCCCCGCCGCTGCGACGGCGATGGCGACCTTTTCGTCGGCAGCCACCGAGGACTTCTGCAGATAGGACAGCTCGTGGGTCAGACCCCCGGGGAGGACGGCGCCGCCGTGGCTGCGGTTGAGCAGGTTCTCCTGCTCCAGGGACCGCAGGTCCCGCCGGATGGTGACCTCCGAGGAGCCCGTCGTCTCGACCAGCGCCCGTAGGGAGACCACTCCCCGGGACCGCACGATCTCCAGGATGGCTGCGCGCCGTTCGGCTGCGATCACTGCCCTTCACCACCTCTTGGACGCCGGATGAGCCGAACGCTACCGGAATTTGGGCGAAAGATGGTTCTTGATCGTATTCGATCGCAATGAAAACACCGCTTCTGCCGCTGAGCGACGCCTGTGTCGCGAGCTGAGGCGACATTGTGGCACTGATTCGCATCGTTAGGTGATCGTTATTGACCGCTCTCGTTCGGGCGAGTTAGATGAGGCTCACGCCGCGACGTGACGGCGATCACAGTGGAAGAGGTGTGCACGATGGTTCGACTGGATGGACGCGGCCCACGGAATCTAAGGTCGGCAGGGGTGGCGGCGGTGGCAGCGGCGTTGGTCCTCGGCACCGCCGGCTGCACGAAGAGCAGCAGCTCGGGGAACTCCTCCTCGGCGAGTGGCGGGAGCAGTAGCAGCGGATCGTCGTCCTCGAGCAGCAACGGAGGTCAGCAGCAGGTCCAGACACAGGCCGGCGGGTCCGGCCCCACCTGCACCTACACCAAGTACGGCGCCCCCAAGCTCGACCTGAAGGGCGTGACGGTGGGCTTCTCGCAGTCGGAGTCGACCAGCAACCCCTTCCGGGCGACAGAGACCAAGTCGATCACCGACGAGGCGAAGACCCTCGGCATCAAGCTGATCCAGCGCAACGCCAACGCCAACGTGTCGCAACAGAACACCGACATCCAGGACATGATCTCCCAGGGCGCCAAGGTGCTGATCGTGGCGCCGGAGAACTCCGACGGGCTCACCCCGGCGCTCTCGGCGGCCAAGGCCAAGCACATCCCGGTCCTCACCATCGACCGCACGGTCAAGGGCACCGCCTGCAGCGACTTCATCGGCTTCATCGGGTCCAACTTCTACAAGCAGGCCCAGATCGCGGCCGACGACCTCGCCGGCGGGATGGGCGGCAAGGGGCAGGTCGCCGTACTGCAGGGCACCTCGGGCAACAACGTCGCGACCGACCGCACCAACGGCTTCACCAGCCAGATCAAGGCCAAGTACCCGAACATCTCGATCGTCGCGTCCCAGACCGCCAACTTCGACCAGGCCACCGGGCAGAAGGTGATGGAGCAGATCCTGCAGAGTCACCCGAAGCTGACCGGGGTCTACGCCGAGAACGACACGATGGCCCTCGGAGCGATCCAGGCCATCCGTGCCGCGGGCAAGACGCCCGGTAAGGACATCAAGGTCGTCGCGATCGACGGCACGCAGCAGTGCGTGCAGGACGTCGCGAACGGCGTGATGGTCGCCGACGTCGAGACCAACCCGCGCTTCGGGCCGCTGGCGTTCGACGCGCTGCAGAAGTTCTACACCTCGGCCGGCGTCGCGACGAAGGTCATCATCGCCGACCACCACTTCACCAAGGACAACGCGAAGGCCGCGCTCTCCAACGGCGACGTGTACTGATCCTCGACCACGGAGGCGATGGGGCGAGGGACCCTGAGGTGCCCCGCCCCATCGCTGCTCGAAAGGCCCTGATGTCCGACTCTTCCGGTGTCGTGCTCCGCCTGGACGGCGTCAGCAAGTCCTTCCCCGGCGTACGCGCGTTGCGCGACGTCTCCCTCGAACTACGGGCGGGCGAGGTGCACGCGCTCGTCGGTGAGAACGGCGCGGGCAAGTCCACGCTCATCAAGATCTCGACCGGGGTCTACACCGCTGACGAGGGCGAGGTGCGGCTGCTGGACGAGCCCGTCAGCTTCACCGACCCGTTGCAGGCCCAGGCGGCCGGCATCTCCACCATCTACCAAGAGGTCAACCTCATCCCGCTGATGAGCGTGGCCCGCAACCTCTACCTCGGCCGCGAACCACGCCGCTTCGGCTTGGTCGACACGGCCCGGATGAACCGCGACGCCCGAGCCCGGTTGCGGGAGTTCGGCATCGACGTCAATCCCGCTCGACCGCTGCGTTCACTGGCGCTCGGCGCCCAGCAGATGGTCGCGATCGCCCGAGCCGTGGAGATCCACGCCCGGGTCGTCATCATGGACGAGCCCACGTCGTCGCTGGAGAAGCGCGAGGTCGAGACGCTCTTCACCGTGATCCAGCGTCTCGCTGCATCCAGGATTGCGATCCTCTACGTGAGCCACCGGATGGAGGAGCTCTACCGGGTCTGCGACCGGGTGACCGTCATGCGCGACGGACAGGTCGTCGGCTCCAGCGCGATGGAGGACATCGACCGGCTGCAGCTGGTCTCGATGATGCTGGGACGCGACGCGAGCGATCTGCGCCAACACGGCAGCACCGCGTTCGCCGAGGACCGCGACGTCGAGGACGACGTCGTCCTGCACACACAGGGGCTGAACGTGCGCCACACGCTGGAGGACGTGTCACTCGACATACGCCGCGGCGAGGTGGTCGGGCTGGGCGGGCTGCTCGGCGCCGGCCGCAGCGAGACCGCCCGGGCGATCGTCGGCGCCCTCCACGCCGAGTCCGGAGAGGTCGCCGTCAACGGCAAGCGCCTCCGGCGTCGTTCACCCGCCGCCGCGATCCGCGCAGGCATCGCGCTGCTGCCCGAGGACCGCAAACTCGACGGCATCGTGCCCGGCCTGTCGGTGCGGGAGAACATCGTGCTCGCAGCCCTGCCGCGGCTGTCCCGGTTGGGACTGGTGCAGCGCTCCAAACAGGATGAGATCGTCTCGTACTTCATCGAGCGGCTGCAGATCAAGGTCTCCAGTCCCTCCCAACGGGTCTCGGACCTGTCCGGCGGCAACCAGCAGAAGGTGCTGCTCGCCCGCTGGCTGTGCCTGCACCCCAAGGCCCTGCTCCTGGACGAGCCGACCCGCGGGATCGACGTCGGCGCCAAGGCCGAGGTGCAGGGTCTCATCGAGGAGCTCGCGCAGGACGGCCTCGCGGTGCTGCTCATCTCCTCCGACCTGGAGGAGCTGATCGAAGGCTCGGACCGCATCGTGGTGCTGCGGGAGGGCAAGGTCGTGGACAACCTGAGCGGTGACGCCGTCACCGACGAGAACCTGATGCAGGCGCTGGCCGCCGACCCCTCCATCTCCGACGACGTGCAACCGGCGAAGGATCCCTCATGACCGCCACCCTGACCTCGACGAAGGCCGAGCAGCCCGTGGGGCGCCGGCGCTGGGCGGCGCCGGTCGCCAAGTACGCCGTCTATGCCGGCATCGTCGTCCTCATCGCCGTCAACGCCGTGATGAGCTCCTCCTTCCTCAGCCTGGACAACCTGCGCGTGCAGCTCTACCAGGCCGTCCCGGTGCTTATCGTCGCGCTCGGCATGGCGCTGGTGATCGGCACCGAGGGCATCGACCTGTCGGTGGGAGGCGTCATCGCCCTCACCTCCGCGGTGCTGCCGCTCTACCTCGGGTACGGCGTCTGGGTCTCGATCGCCCTGGCGATCCTGGCGGGCGGTGTCTGCGGCGCGATCTCGGGGAGTCTGGTCGCCTTCGCCCGCGTGCAACCGATCGTCGCCACGCTGTCGTTGATGATCGGGCTACGCGGGCTCGCAGTGATCATGAACGGCGCCACGGCCAAACCGCTCAACGACCCCACCCTGCTCAACCTCGGGCTCACCGGATGGCTGGGGCTACCCCAGATGGCGTACATCGGCGCCGGGCTCGTGGCGATCATCGCCTTCGTGGTCCGACGGACGACGCTGGGCCGCAACCTGGTGGCCGTCGGCGACAACGCGTCGGCCAGCTTCCTCGCCGGGCTGCCCGTGCGTCGCATCCTGTTGTCGGTCTACGTGATGTCCGGCATGCTCGCCGCCGTCGCCGGTGTCCTGATCGCGGGGCATGGGGCCTATGCCGACCCGGCCAACTACGGGCTCAACTACGAGCTGCTCGCGATCACCGCGGTCGTTGTCGGCGGAACCCCGTTGAGCGGCGGTCAGATCCGGGTGATCGGCACAGTCGCCGGCACGATCTTCATGCAGCTGGTCTCCGCGACGCTGATCCAGAACAACGTCAAGAACTCCTACGAGCAGATGATCGAGGCCGTCATCATCTGCATCGCCGTCTTCATCGCCCGGGAGAGTGCGAACCGATGAGCAGCCAGATGACCGCGCCCGCCGAGGATGTGGCCGGCGGCGGGGTGACGGAGACCCCGCGCGAGCGGGTGTTCGCGCTGCTGCAACGCCAGGGCGGCCCGGTCGTCCTGGTGCTCGTGGTGCTGCTGGCCTGCATCTTCTCCTCGGGCTTCGCCTCGAGCGGCAACTTCTCGACCATCCTGGTCGGCAACGCGTACGTCTCCCTGCTGGCGCTCGCCGAGACCTTCGTCATCATCTCCGGCGGCATCGACCTGTCCGTCGGATCGATGTTCGCGCTCGGCGGGGTGCTCGCGGCCTGGGGGATGAATCACGGCGGCAGCGGCGTGGCGGTGCTCCTGCCGATCGTGGTCGGCCTGGTCATCGGCGTCATCCAGGGGTCGCTCATCGCCTACGCGCGGCTCGCGCCTTTCATCGTCACCCTGGCCGGACTGCTCTTCGCCCGCGGCCTGCTGCAGGCCATCAGCAACGAGGGGTCGACGACCTACCTGGTGCCCGGTCACTCCGTCTTCGCCTTCCTGGGCGACGGCACGTGGCGGCCGATCCTGACTGCTGTCGCCTTCTTCGCGATCGCCGCGGTGGTGCTGGTGCGCACCCGTTTCGGGCAGGCGCTCTTCGCCATCGGCGGCAGCGAGAACGCGGCGCTGCTGATGGGCGTGCGGGTGCGCCGCACGAAGGTGCTCGTCTACATGCTGTCCGGGACGCTCGCCGCGGTCGCCGGGATGCTCAACGCCTCGCGGCTGCAGTCCGGGGTGACGAACATCGGGGTCGGTTACGAGCTCACCGCGATCGCCGCGGTGGTGATCGGCGGCACGATCCTGACCGGCGGTTCGGGATCCATGTACGGCACCGCGGCCGGTGTCCTGCTGCTCGCGGTCATCCAGAACCTCATCGGCGTGCACCTGTCCCAGTACGGTTCGTCGGCCTCGGACCTGGTCAACGGCGCGTTCCTGGCCGTGGTCGTGGTGCTGCAGTCGTTCCTGGCCCGGCGTCGAGCACTCTGACCGGCATCGTGACGGGGTCTACCGGTCAGCCGCCCACCGGCATCGGCGCGGCCGCTTCCCGCACGACCCGGTAGCGCACGAACGCCGGCACCAGCAGCGCCGCGGCGATCACGAGGATCACCACCAGCACCCCACCTCCCGCGGCGGCAGCCGACGTGCCGACGAGGGCCGCGGCCCCGCCGTGCGCGACGTCGGCCAACCGCGGTCCACCCGCGACGACGACGGTGAAGACTCCCTGCAGCCGCCCGCGCACATCGTCGCTGGCTGCGCTCTGCAGCATCGTCGAGCGGAACGCCGCGGACGCCATGTCGGCGGCGCCGGACACGGCGAGCGCCACGAGCGCGACGATCAGCAGCACCCCGGCGTGGCTGCCGTGCGCGAAGCCGATGGCCACCCCGAAGACCACGATGCCGAGGCCCCAGACCACGATCGCGACGATGACGGCGTAACCCTGGCGCTCGGTACGCGAGACCCACCCGGAGAAGACACCGCCGAGGACGGCGCCCGCGGGGATGGCCGCGAACAGCAGCGCGAAGACCAGCCCGCCCTCGGCCGGACCACCGAACGACTCGTGGGCGATCTGCGGGAAGAGCGCACGCGGCATACCGAAGAGCATCGCGATGATGTCCACGAGGAAGGACATGAGCAGCACCTTGTGGTTGCGCAGGTAGGCGAATCCGTCGAGGACCGAACGCAGTCCGGCCTTGGGTGCGTTGCCGTCGGGCGGGAGCGGGGGCAGCGCGATGACGGCCCACAGGGTGGCGACCAGGGACAGGGTGTCGAGCAGGTAGAGCCAGGAGAAGCCGAAGACCGGCAGCAGCGCACCACCGACGAGGGGACCGGCGATCGCGCCGAACTGCATCACCGTCATGTTCAGCGAGTTGGCCGCCGGGAGCTCCTCCTCGGGCAGGATGCGCGGGAGCACGGCCGATCGCGTCGGCTGGTTCACCGCGAAGAAGGCCTGCTGCACCGAGAAGAGCACGAGCAGCACCCACACGTTCTGCAGGCCCATCAGCGCCTGCACCCAGAAGAGGCCGCTGCTCAGGATCAGGCCGACCGTGGTGACGCGCAGCAGAGTCCGCCGGTCCATCACGTCGGCGAGCGAGCCGCCGTACAGTCCGAACACCACCAGCGGGACGAGCCCGAAGACCCCGGTCAGACCGACGTACGCCGAGCTGCGGGTCAGCTCGTAGATCTGCGCGGGGACCGCGACGACCGTGAGCTGGGCGCCGATCAGCGTGACGATGCCCGCGGTCCAGAGCCGACGGAACTCCGGTGTGCGCAGTGGCCTCGTGTCGGCCATCAGGGCGCGCATGTTCGCCACGGACCCTCCTCGTCTCTGTTCTGCCATAGCCAATCTATGTGGCCGGTCCGTCGAGGGCTCATCGTGTCCACGGTGGGCCTAGATTGACCTCTCGTGATCGATCCCCGTCGTACGCCCGAGCGCTCGATGCGCCGATGGCCGATCTCGGTCGCCGTGGCCCTGGCGCTCGCACTGCAGCTCTTCCTGCCTCGGCAGGCGTCGATCGGTCCGGCCTGGCTGATGCCGGTGGCACAGGCGCTGCTGCTCCTGCCGCTCGTGCTGTCCGATCCGGTGCGACTGCGGCGGGAGGACACCACATGGCGGCGGGCCTCGTTGTGCTCCGCGCTCGGCGTCCTGTTCGTCAACGCGCTCGACCTCGCGCATCTGATCATCGCGATCGCGACGGGCGGCAAGGTGTCCGCCCGCGAGATGATCGTCGCTGCGGTCGTCATCGAGGTCACGAACATCGTTGCGAACACAGCGATCTTCTGGGAGATCGACCGCGGCGGGCCGTTCGCGCGCAATCCCGAGCACCCGCACCCGCCCGAGCACCCGGACCTGCTCTTCCCCCAGATGTCCGATGTGAACGACACGTCGTTCCTCACCTGCTTCACCGACTACCTCTTCACCGCGTTCACGCTCGCCACGGCGTTCAGCCCGACCGACACGATGCCCGTCAGCCCGCGCAGCAAGATGCTCTTCATGCTCGGCGGGACGGTGTCGGTGCTGTCCGTCACCCTGGTCGCCGCACGAGCGGTCAACCTCTTCTGACGTCGCCTCCCGACCATCGAGGGGCGACGAAATCACCGAGGGGTGGAAGAAACGACGAGGGTGGGGCTATTGCCCCACCCTCGTGTATTCGTCCGTCTACCCCCCGACGGAAGGAGCGGCGCGTCAGCGCAGGGTGCGGAAACGCCGCAACCGCAACGAGTTCAGCACCACGAAGATGGAGGAGAGGGCCATCGCGAGCCCGGCCACCATCGGCCCGAGCCGTCCGCTCACGGCCAGTGGGATCGCCGCCACGTTGTAGGCGAACGCCCACACCAGGTTCTGCTTGATCACCCGAAGGGTGCTGCGGGACAACCGGATCGCGTCGGCGACCGCGAGAGGGTCGCTGGACGCCACAGTGATGTCGCCGGCCTCGATCGCCGCGTCGGTGCCACCGCCCATCGCGATGCCCAGATCGGCCTGCGCGAGCGCCGGCGCATCGTTGACCCCGTCGCCCACCATCGCGACCGCGTGCCCCTGCTCCTGCAGCTCGCGCACGGCCGCCACCTTGTCCTGCGGCAGGACGCCGGCGATGACCTGCTCGATCCCCACCTCAGCCGCGACCCGGGCGGCCGCCCCGGCGTTGTCGCCGGTCAGCAGCACCGGGTGCAGACCGAGCGAGCGCAGCCGACGTACGGCGTCCGCGGACGTCGGGCGGACCGTGTCGGCGACCGCGATGACACCGCGCGCAGACCCTTCCCAGGCCACCAGCACCGCTGTGGCACCGTCGTTCTCAAGGCGACGCAGCTCGTCCATCAGCTGGTCCGGGACGGCGACCGACTGCTGCTCCAGCAGGGCGGGGCGGCCGACGAGGACGGTCGTGTCATCGACCATTCCGGTCACTCCGAGCCCGCTGACGTCCTTGATGCAGTGGGCGTCGACGCGCCCGGACGCCGCCGCGCTGATCGCGCGGGCGACGGGGTGGGTGAAGGAGTGCTCGACCGACCCCGCGCGGCTCAGCAGCTCATCGCGGTCCACGCCGTCGGCCGCGACCACGTCGCGCACCGTCATGACACCCGTGGTGAGGGTGCCGGTCTTATCCAGGAGCACCGTGTCCAGGGTGCGGGAGGTCTCGAGCACCTCGGGGCCCTTGATCAGCAGCCCGGCGCGGGCACCCCGGCCGGTGCCCACGAGCAGCGCCATCGGGGTCGCGAGTCCGAGCGCGCACGGGCATGCCACTACCAGCACCGAGACGGCGGCCGTGAAGGCCGCGGTGACGGAGCCGGCGAACGCCAGCCAGCCGATCAGGGTGGCGAGCGCGATGAGCAGGACGACGGGGACGAAGACGCCCGCGACGCGGTCGGCGAGCCGCTGCACGGCGGCCTTGCCGGATTGGGCGTCCTCGACGAGCTGCGCCATCTGCGCCAAGGCCGTGTCGCTACCGACCCGGGTGGCGCGGACCACCAGCCGACCTTCGACGGCGAGCGTCCCACCGGCGACGTGATCGCCCTCGCCGGCCTCCACCGGCAATGACTCCCCCGTCATCGCCGAGGTGTCGACCGCCGAACGGCCCTCGGTGACAACGCCGTCCGTGGCGATCTTGTCGCCAGGGCGCACGACGAACGCGTCGCCGACAGCCAGCTCCCCGATCGGCACACGACGTTCGCCACCCGACCGCAGCACCACCACGTCGCGCGCGCCGAGGTCGAGTAGAGCGCGCAGGGCGGCACCGGCGGCACGCTTGGACCGGGCCTCGATGTAGCGACCGGTGAGCAGGAACGCAGTGACCCCGGCAGCGGCCTCCAGGTAGATCGAGTCCGCCCCGCTCGAGGCGGAGACGGTGAGCTCGAAGCCGTGGTGCATGCCGGGCACCCCGGCGTCGCCGACGAACAGCGCGTAGAGCGACCACCCGAACGCCGCGAGAGTGCCGAGCGAGACGAGGGTGTCCATCGTGGCCACGCGGTGGCGGGCGTTGGCCCAGGCCGCGACGTGGAAGGGTCGCCCACCCCAGACCACGACGGGCGCGGCCAGGACCAGGGAGAGCCACTGCCAGTTGCGGAACTGCGCGGCCGGGATCATCGCGAGCACGATGACCGGCACCGTGAGGACCCAGCTGACGAGCAGCCGTTGGCGCAGGGATGCCACGTTGTCCGGCACATCGGGCGTGGTCGGTGCGTCCGGCGCGTCCGTGGCCACCGGCAGCTGCGCCTCGTACCCGGCGTCCTGGACCGCGCGCACCAGCTCAGCACCCGTGACGGCCGGGTCGTGCTGCACCCGTGCCTTCTCGGTGGCGTAGTTGACCTGGGCGTTCACGCCGTCGAGCGAGTTGAGGCTCTTCTCGATGTGCATGGCGCACGAGGCGCAGGTCATCCCGGTGATGACGAGCTCGGTCTCGGCGAGCGCGGTCGCAGCCTGGCGGGTCGTCAGAGTCACCGGCGTGGTGGTCGTGGGCATGGAACCTCCTGGATCACCCTCCACAATACCCCTAGGGGGTATAGCTGAGGCGATGTGGGGGCTCTTCGCAGCCGTTCCTCGCCCATCTCCGCTGATCCTTGGCGAGCCCTACGCGCGAGTCACTTCGGGGTGAGACGCTGATCACATGAAGAGCACCATGCAGACCACGCCTCTGCTCATCTCCCAACTCCTGCGCTACGGCACCACAGTCCACCGGGACAGCACCGTCTCCACCTGGACCGCCGACGGCGCGCGCACCTCGACGTACGCCGAGGTCGGCCAGGATGCCGCGCGCCTCGCGAATGCGTTGCGCGGCATGGGAATCACCGACGACCAGCGGGTCGGCACGTTCATGTGGAACAACACCGAGCACCTCGTCGCCTACCTCGCGGTGCCGTCGATGGGCGCGGTGCTGCACGCGATCAACATCCGCCTCTTCCCCGAGCAGCTGATCTACACAGCGGTGCACGGCGGCAGCGAGGTCGTCATCGTCGACGACAGCCTGGCCGAGCCGTTCAGCAAGGTGCTGCCCGAGCTGCCGGCGATCCGGCACGTGATCATCAACGGTGACGCGGTCAGCGACGAGGTGCGCACCGCCATCGCTCAGACCGAGCACGTCGAGAGCGTGCGCGGCTGGCGCGAGCTGCTCGACGAGCAGCAGGACACCTTTGACTGGCCGGAGGATCTGGACGAGAACTGCGCGTCGTCGATGTGTTACACCTCCGGCACCACCGGCAACCCCAAGGGAGTCGTCTACTCCCACCGCAGCAACTACCTGCACGCGACCGGAGTTGTGTCCGGTCTCGCGATGCGCCAGGCGGAGAACTTCCTGGTCGTCGTACCCCTCTTCCACGCGAACGCGTGGGGTTACCCGTACTGCGCGATGGTGTCCGGTGCATCGCTGGTGATGCCCGACAAGTACCTGCAGCCCGAGCCGCTCGCGCAGATGATCGAGCAGCTGAAGGTCACCACCGGCGCCGGCGTCCCCACCGTGTGGAACCCCCTGCTGCAGTACCTCGACGACCACGAGGACGCCGACGTCTCCAGCTGCCGGATGCTGATGGTCGGCGGATCCGCCGTGCCGTTGGCGCTGATGAAGGCCTTCCAGGAACGGCACGGCATCGAGATCATCCAGGGCTGGGGTATGACCGAGACCTCGCCCGTCGGAAGCCTCGCCGTCCCGCCGGGACGTGCCGAGGAGGGATCGGACGAGTACTGGCACTACCGGGCCGCCGCCGGTCGCCTGCTCTGCGGCGTCGAGGCGCGCATCATCGGACCCGACGGCGACGAGAAGCCGTGGGACGGCGAGAGCGTCGGCGAGGTCGAGGTGCGCGGGCCCTGGGTCACCGGCGCCTACTACTCCAACGGCACCGAATCCGATCAGCAGTTGGACGACGCGGCCGCCAAGTTCGACGACGGGTGGCTGCGCACCGGTGACGTCGGGCTGCTCACCCACGACGGATTCCTTGTCCTGACCGACCGCTCCAAGGACGTCATCAAGTCCGGCGGCGAATGGATCAGCTCGGTCGACCTGGAGAACCACCTCATGGGTCACCCGGACGTGGTCGAGGCCTCCGTGGTCGGCGTGCCCGACGACAAGTGGGACGAGCGGCCGCTCGCGGCCGTCGTACTCCGCTCCGGCGCTTCCCCCTCGGCGGACGAGCTGCGGGAGTTCCTTTCCGACAAGGTCGCCAAGTGGCAGCTGCCCGAGCACTGGACCTTCATCGACGAGGTGCCCAAGACCAGCGTCGGCAAGTTCGACAAGAAGGTGCTGCGCCAGCGGTACGCCGACGGCGACCTGGAGGTCAGCACCGTCGGCTGACCGTCATCGATCTCGCCATGCGCGACGGGGCGCATCTGCCCCGTCGCGCATGGCGAAAGTTCGAGCGGGGTCAGCGGTTGCGCTCGGGCAGACCTGCTGCCCACAGGGCCGCGGCGACGAGGGCCGGCTGGCCGAAGAGACGAAGAAGTCGCTTGGTGTCGGTGTCGAGTCCGAACGCGTCGGTGCGTTCGACGTACTGCGCGATGTTGCCGGGGAAGATCACGACATAGAACGCCGCGAGCGCGAGCCCGGTCTGACGTCGCTGCTCCGGCAGCAGGAGCATCGCCAGACCCAGACTGATCTCGACCACGCCGGATCCGAGCACGACCAGGTCCTGATCCATCGGGAACCAGTCGGGCACCTGCGCCTTGAACTCTCGGCGGGCGAAGGTCAGATGGGAGGTGCCCGCCAGCGTCATCACACCGCCCAGGACCCGCCTGGTCACCGTCTGCGAGGTCGTGGCCGGGCGTGAGGTCGACAAGGAGAACATTCCGCCAGCGTAGGGACTTGCGCAGGGCGGCGTCAGTGGTCGCGCACAGGCAAAGCCGCGGGTCCGTCCGGGCACAGCACGACGCCCCAGGGTGTCCCTGGGGCGTCGTGATCAATTCAGGTGTGGTGCACGCGGTGCTTCCATGCGCTACCGGTGTGCGGGCGGCTCGCCGGTCTCGTCGTCCCGCAGATGGGTGCGTTCGCCGGTCTCCTCGTCCCAGACGGGACGCTCACCGGCATCCTCCTGCCGGAGCTCGTTGCCCTCACCCTCCAGGTGCGACGGCTGACCCGACGCCTCATCCCGATAGGGGTCCCGCTGGCCGGTGCCCTGCTCACCGAACGCGGTGGGCTCACCGGCCCCCTGACCCTCCAGGTGCGACGGCTGACCCGAGGCCTCATCCCGATACGGGTCCTGCTGGCCGGTGCCCTGCTCACCGAACGCGGTGGGCTCACCGGCCCCCTGACCCTCCAGGTGCGACGGCTGACCCGACGCCTCATCCCGATACGGGTCCTGCTGACCAGCACCCTGCTCGCCGAACGCGGTCCGCTCACCGGCCCCCTGACCCTCCAGGTGCGACGGCTGACCCGACGCCTCATCCCGATACGGGTCCTGCTGACCAGCACCCTGCTCACCGAACGCGGCACTCTCGCCGGTGCGCTCGTGACCGACCTGAGAAGGCCGGCCGGTCGCCTCGTCCTCGTAGTGGGTCCCGCCGGTGGGAACCGGCGTGGCGTCCGCATCCGAACCATCCTCGTGAAGGGGTGCCGCCGCGCTTGCACCACGGTCGTCCTCTGCGGCCTCTCGGGCGGGCTCGTCGGAAGAGGAGGTCTGTCCCGCTACGGCCGCGGCGCCCGCGGTGTCGCGTGTGGTGTCCTCGTCGTTGCGCTTGTCATCGCCCACCCGGTTGCCGGCGCGGTCGGTCTGCACGTCGGGGTCGACCTTGTCGGCTTTGCGGAGCGTCTCATCGTGCTCGCGGTGGATGGCCGCCGCGGCCTCCTGCTCGTGCCGCGCCTCGGTCTCCAGCTCCTGGGCGCGCTGCTCCTGTGCATCCGCCGTGGCGCGGGCATCCTGCGCAGTCTCCGTCGCGGTCTGCGCGCGATCGTCGGCCCTGGCCACCGTGGCCTGACCGCGCTCTGCACGGTCACGCAGGTGGTGCGCCTCGCGTCGATGTGCCCGCTTGCGCGACCTGCTCATGACCGCGCCGACCACGGCAAGAACGACGACCACCACGACCACCGCAATGATGATCCACCAGATCTTCGAGTTCATATTGAGTGATCCTCCTACGTAGGGGTCGATCGGGCCTGCCGTTCGAAACTAGTGGGTAGGCGACCTCGGACGCACTTATGCGATCGATGCAGTGGCGGCGCTCGTGCCGCGCCGGAGCATCACAACGCCCCGCGGTCGACGTGCGACCGCGGGGCGAAGTGGATGGATCAGAAAGCGGAGGTGCCGTTCGGGGTACCGAGACCGGTCGGGCCGTCCCAGCCGCTCTGCGCGGAGCAGTAGTACGAGCAGGACCCGTTGCTACCGCTCGTCACGTCGAACAGACCCGAGGTGTGGGCGTAGGGAAGGGTGTTCGCGTAGCCGGCAGTGTTGCCGGACAGCGCGTAGACCGAGGCGACGATCGGCGAGGACAGCGACGTGCCGCCGTACTGCGCCCACGAGGACGAGGTCGAGCTGGTGGGTGCGTAGACCGCGAGACCCGTGTTGGGGTCGGCGACCGCGGACACGTCCGCCATGGCACGGCCGGAGCAGTGCGTGACGGCCGAGTTCTGGCCGCTCGGAGCGGTGTTCAGCGTGGTGCAGCCCGAACCGGCGCCGCTCCATGCGGACTCGGTCCACCCACGGGTGTTGGACGCGGTGTAGAGCGAGGTCCCGCCGACCGCGGTGACGTAGTGCGAGGATGCGGGGTAACTGGCGCCCTGGTAGCCGTCGTCACCTGTGGACGCCGTGACCGCGATGCCGGGGTGGTTGTAGTACTTGCCGTAGGTGGAGTCGGAGCTGTCGCCGCCGCCGTAGCTGTTCGAGATCGCGACGACACCGGACTTCTTCGCGGCGGTGTTGACCGCCGTGCCGAGGTTGGCGTTGGAGGCCGAGCTGGCCTGCACGAGGAGGATCTTGCAGTCGGGGCACGCAGCCGACACGGCGTCGAGGTCGAGCGCCTGCTCCTGGTCCCAGCCCACGTTGGTGGCGGGGAGGGAGGATGTGCTGCCGGACTGGTTCTCGATCGTGAGGCAGCCGTTGGCCTTCGTGCACGACGACAGACCGAACTGGCTGCGGTAGACGCCCAGGTCGCGCTCGGCGTTCGGGTAGCCGTATGCGTCGACGATGGCCACCGTGCGGCCGCCCGAGTTCAGACCGGCCAGCTTGTACGCGCTGCGGATGTCGGTCGGGGTCTTGCCGGAGATGGCCCTCGGGGTGATCGAACGGCCGGCGGCGTTGACCGCGGCACCCTTGGTGTTCTCCAGCTTCACCGCGAAGCAGGTGGCGTAGCCCTTGGCGACCTTCTGCGTACACGAATGTGCTTGCTGCACACCGGATCCGGCTGCAGACGCAGATGGGGTGAGGGCGCCGGTGAGCGCCGAGGCGGATGCCAGGGCGAGCGCGGCGATAACGGGGGACTTGCGCATTCGGGATCTCCTTGTTGCGAGGCCGTGCCGGGAATGACCGGCGAGCCGCAGCCTCTCGGGCCCCTCCACCGAGAACAAGAGTCGCCTACATCTCTGCACACTACTTAGACAGCCTCTTGACCAGATCCATAGGAAATTCCCAGGAAAGCCCCTGATCTGATCCAACCGTGAATGAAGTGAAGCGGATTCGCTGATGCCCGCTCCCGGCGGCCGGTCGGCTTCTCGTACCGTGCCCCGTATGACGTCCGCCGCCTCGGTGCCTGCCTTCTACACATCTCTCGGGTCGGGGCACTACCGGCCGAGCATCTCGGTGCAGGGCGCCTGGCGCCCCGACGAGCAGCACATGGCGCCGGTGAGTGGGCTGATCACGGAGGAGTTGATCCGGCACGAGCCGCGCGAGAGCATGCGCATCGCCCGGCTCAGCTTCGAGATCCTGGGGCTCATCCCGCTGCAGGACCTGCACATCGAGGTGCGCACGCTGCGCCCGGGGCGCACGATCGAGCTGCTGGAGGCCGACCTGACGATCGGCGGCCGCACCATCGTGCGGGCGCGGGCCTGGCGTCTGCAGCTCAGCGACACCGCCGACGTCGAGGGCAGCGAACTGCCCGCCATGCCGGCCCCGCAGGACTGCCTCGCCTACGCCGAGGGGGGCGCCGAGTGGCAGGGCGCGTTCATCGCGTCGCTGGAGTGGCGCACAGCGTCCGACGGGCGCGAGGGCCGCCGTGGGGTGTGGGTGCGAAGTGCCGCCGCGCTTCTGGAGGACGAACCGGCCGACCCGATGTCGTCATTCGTGATGCTCGTCGACGCCGCGAACGGCAGCGCCACCCGGATGCGCCCCACGCAGATGATGTTCCCGAACGTCGACCTGGGCATCCACCTGGTCCGCGCTCCCGATCCCGCGTGGGTGGGACTGGACACTGCGGTGACCTTCGGCGCGGACGGGGTGGGACTGACCTCCACCACCCTCAACGACGTCGCCGGGCCCGTCGGTCGTGCTGAACAGATCCTCACGGTGCGGCACTTCCCCAGCTGATCTCGCGCGCTGCAGCCGGGCGCGCCGCAGCAACCGCCAGCAGACCAGCACGCAGATCGCGAAGGCGACTCCCACCAGCTCGTCGATCACGTAGTGCTCACCCGCGTAGACCAGCGAGACCGCCATCAGCAGCGGGTAGCAGACCAGCAGGCACTTGACCCACCAGCGTGCGCCGAAGCAGAAGAAGCCGGCCACGAGGACGGTGAACGCCTCGTGCAAGGAAGGCATGGCGGCCACGAGATTGGCCTGCGCCTGCCCCACGGAGAGCGCGCGGGCGGCGAACTTCAGGTGCAGGTAGTCCCAGCCCTCTCCGCTGTAGCGGCCGACGGGCGCCCCGGAGATGTATCCCTGCTCGGACGCCAGCCACGGAGGCGACATCGGGAAGAGGAAGTAGGTCGCCAACCCCACGAGGGTCAGCCCGAGCACGCAGTAGACCCACGCACGGAACCGGTCCCGCCACCAGATCCACAGGGCGACTGCGACCAGAGGGGTGACCAGGAAGTGGCTGGTGTAGCTGAGGCTGAAGAGCACGGTGTACCAACGGCTGCCGCCGGGATGGTGCAGATGGGCCTGGAGCCACTGGGTCGGCAGGGTGCCGCCGAAGAGGAAGCGGTCGGCGTGGATCGGGAAGGTCGTGTGCAGGGGGAGACCGATGATGTTGTGGGCGCCGTCGCGCGGGGCCGTGCCGTCCGTGTCGTACTGGCCGACGAAACCCCGACTGAAGTCGTACGCCAGGAGAAGACCCTGGAACGGCAGCCAGTCCAGCATCACCTTTCCCCAGGCACGCCACCCGCGGCCGACGACGGCACACGAGACACCGGCGATGATCCACAGCATCAGGCCGACACGGTCCAGTGGCACCCCGAACAGCACGATGTAGCCGCTCAGCACCACGAGATACCCGACGACCGCGACCCGTCGCCACCACACCCAGTCGATCGACTGCGTCGCGAGACCGTCCTCCGCCGCTGCCATAGGCGAACAGAGTATGGACTCAATCTGTCCGGGAGGTGACCGACCTGCCGACATCGGGCAGCTTCGCGACCGACGAGAGCTGCACCCGCAGCCGCACCTGCGCCCCGCGCTCGGGCGCGGGCCCGTCGGTGACTGCGGGCAGATCGCCCAGGCCTTCGATCCTGACCATGAGCCGTACGCCGTCCGGGTCTGCCGCGCTCGACAGCACCGTGGCCTCGATGGGCCCGTCGCGGTCGAGCCGGAGTGCGTTGCGGCGCAGCGCTATCGGGGAACCGGGGTGTCCAAGCGACAGTCCCGCCTCAGCCGGCAGCACTGTGCGGTAGCCGAGGAAGCGCGCGGCATCGGCATCCACGGGGGCGCGCCAGACCTCCAGCGCGGGCCCGTGCTGGACGACGCGGCCGTCGCGCAGCAGCGCCACGTCGTCGGCGACGGCGAACGCCTCCTCCTGGTCGTGGGTCACCATGATCGCCGTCGTCCCGGTCGTCCGCAGCACGTCCCGCAGCTGGATCGAGAGCTGCTCGCGCAGCGCGGTGTCGAGGGCGGACAGCGGTTCGTCCAGCAGGAGGAGTCGTGGTTCGGCGGCGAGCGCTCGAGCCAGTGCGACCCGCTGCTGCTGGCCGCCGGACAGAGAGCCGGGCCGCCGGGCCTGCAGCCCGGCGAGGCCGACGAGGTCGAGCAGCTCCGCCACCCGGGCCCGCACGACCGCCCGCGGGAGCCGGCGACGACGCAGCGCGTACGCCACGTTCTGCGCGACGTCGAGATGGGCGAAGAGCTGGCCGTCCTGGAACATCAGCGCGAACCCCCTGCGATGGGTGGGCGTCTGCGTCAGGTCGACGCCGTCGAAGATCACCCGCCCGCGATCGGGTCGCTGCAGTCCCGCGACCACGCGCAGCAGGGTCGACTTGCCGCATCCGGAGGGGCCGAGCACCGCGAGCGTGTGACCGGCGGACACCGTCAGATCGACCCCATCGACCGCGGGCGACCCGTCGAAGCTGACACTGACGTCCTGGATCTGTAGCTCCCCCATCAGAACCGGCCCACCGATCCCACGCGCAGACTCTCCACCGCGGCCATCACCGCGGCGGTCATGAGGGCGAGCAGGACGGACGCCGCGAGCGCCATCCCGAAGTTGTCGCCGCCCGGATGCCCGATGAGCTGGTAGATGACCACCGGGAGGGTCGGATGGGCCGGGCGCGCCAGGAAACTGGTGGCACCGAACTCGCCCAGCGACACCGCGAAGGCGAAACCGGTCGCCGCGAGCAACGGTCGCCATACGACGGGGAGATCGACGGTGCGCACAACCTGCAGGCGGCCGGCCCCCAGGCTCGCCGCGGCCTGGCGCTGCCGGTCGTCGATGGCGGCCAGCGCGGGCGCCACGGTTCGCACGACGAGGGGAAGCGCAACCAATGCCTGGGCGATGGGGATCAGGATCTGCGAGTCGCGTAGGTCGAGGGGCGGTCGATTCAGAGTGACGATGAAACCGAATCCAACTGTCACCGCTGATATTCCGAGAGGCAACATGAAGACGGCGTCGAGTACGGCGAGTCGACGCCGACGGCGACCGCCTGACCGACCGCTCGGCCGGTAGGCGACGGTGATCGCCACGGCTAGCCCCAGCACCACTGACAACAGCGTGGCGTCGACGGCGATGCGCCACGAGCTGGCGATCGCGTCGCCGACCGGCACCAGCAGCGCACCACCATCACCCGTCGTGCCGAGGCGCCGGTAGTTCTCCAGACTCCATCCGCCGTCGGCATGCAGCGAACGCACGACCAGGCTCGCGAGGGGCAGCACCAGGAACACCACGACCGCGGCCGTCGATGCGAGGACGGGAAGGTCGCGACGGGTGGGGTGACGTCGCTGTCCGACCCCGGCGCGCGACGATTGGTGCCGCACGCCGGCGCGAGCGCGTTCGACCACGACCAGGAGCAGGATCACCACCACGAACTGGGCGATCGAGAGGACGGCCGCCGTGCGCAGGTCGAACACGTCGGTGGTCTGCTGATAGATCTCGGTCTCGATCGTGCTGTAGCGCAGCCCGCCCATCGTCAGCACCACACCGAACGCCGTGGCGCAGAAGAGGAAGACGATCGTGACCGCCGACAGGATCGTCGGCGCCAGCGCAGGGAGCGTGACGGTCGCGAAGACCCGCACCGGTCCGGCCCCCAGCGCCGCAGCGGCTTCCTGGGGGCGCGCATCCAGGCCGGCCCAGGCGCTGCCGACCGTGCGCACGACCACCGACAGGTTGAAGAACACCAGCGCCAGGGCGATCGCGATCCAGGTGCCGTCGAGACCGAGAAAGCCGAGGGGCCCGGAACTCACGAGCAGCGTGCGGAACGCGACGCCGACCACGACGGTCGGCAGCACGAACGGGGTGGCGACCAGCGCCCGAAGCACCCCGGCGCCCGGGATCCGAAGCCGGTAGAGCGCGTACGCGACCGGCAGGCCCAGCAGCGTGGTCACCGCTGTGCCGAGCGTGGCGATGCCCAGGGTGAAGAGGACGACCCGGCGCTCGCGCGGGCGACCGAAGACGGCGACGGCCTCGCCGAGTGCCCAGTGGCCGTCCGGATGCAGTCCGCGGGCGAGCATCCCGCCGACGGGCAGCACGAAGAAGACCGCGAGGAAGGCGAGCGGCACCACAGCGACCGCAGCCAGCCACCACCGGTGAAGACCGTTGACTCTCATACTTCGTCGCCTACGAGGTGACGTCCTGCCACTGGCTAATCCACCGGTCCCGCTGCGCGCTGATCTGCGAGGCGGGCAGGCTGAGGGGCTTGCTCGGCGTCTTCACGAAGGACTTCCAGTCGGCCGGCACCGCCGCGCCCCGGTCGACGGGGAAGACATACATGCTGCCCGGCATCGAGGTCTGGAACGTGCGCCCCAGCATGAAGCGGATGAACGCCTGCGCCCCGGCAGTGTTCCTGGCGCCCTTGAGCACCCCGGCGTACTCCTGCTCCTGGAAACAGCTGTCCATCAACGCCGAGGTGGTCGACTTGCCCGCCGTGACGGTATCGGCCGGAGACGTGTTGTAGGACAGCACGATCGGCCGATCACCCTTGCCGCCGCCAGCGGTGTAGTCGACTCCCCACGCGTCGCTCCAGCCGCTGGTGAGCTTGGCGCCGTTCGCCATCAGCTTCTTCCAGTACCCCTGCCAGCCGCCCTGCCCGTACTTCGCGATGGAGGCGAGCAGGAAGGCCAGGCCCGGTGATGAGGTGGCGGCGCCCGGGCTGACGAAGAGTCCCTTGTACGCCGGGCTGGTCAGGTCGGTCATGCTGCTCGGCGCCGTGCGGTGGTGCTTGGCGAACCACGCATCGTCGACATTGACGCAGACGTCGCTGTAGTCGATCGGCGTGAGCATCGCGGCCGGCGCACCGCTCAGCGCGTACGTGGCGGCACCGGCTGGTAGAGGCGGCGAATATGCCTGCAGTGCGCCCGAATCCGCCACCCGTGAGGCGAAGGTGTTGTCGATGCCGAAGGTGACATCGCCGGTGGGGTCGCCCTTGGTGAGCACCAGGGAGTTGGCGAGCTGGCCGGCGTCGCCGGAGGCCTGCACCTTGACCTGGTAGCCGGTCGTCTTGGTGAAGTCGGCGAGGACCGACGGGGGCACGGCCCACGAGTCGTGGGTGACCAGCACCACCTGACGGTCCTTCGCCGAGGTGTGGTCCGGCGGACCGGCGGCCTCACTGCCGCTCACCGCGCAGCCGGCCAGGGCGGGCAGTGCGATGACCGCGCATACGGACATGATGGTGAACTTCACTGGATTCGACCTCCTCTTAACGAGGGGCCCCGACTTCCTACACCGGTACTAACCGGATCAGGTTCGAGGGTCTGCGGCCGATCCGCACTCTCAGCGCTGCTGCGCTCCCCTGTCGTATCCGCCGCTCACGATACGCGCGCGCGGCGGGGCGCCACATTCGCAGGGTAGGTTTGACGAAGGTTTCCGATCCGTCGTCGAAAGGTGGGCTCATGGGTTCGATTGCGTGGAAGGTGCTCTCCGCGGCGACTCGGCTGGCCTCCACCCGAGTCGCGACCAAGGTCACCCAGACCGGGTGGCGCGCCGCGACCGGCAAGAAGGCGCCTGCCGACCGTTACGAGCCCGAGCGCTCGCATGCCGAGGCCACTGCGTTCGCCGTCATCTCGGCCGCGATGCTTGCGGGTGCTACGACCCTGGTCGAGCGCAAGGTCGCCGACTACTACATGCGCTCCACCGGCGAACTCGCCCCGCCGATGCAGAAGGCGATCGACAAGCGCGAGAAGAAGCTTCAGAAGGAAGCCGAGAAGCGCTGACGCTCGGTTTGCGTCAGCTGAGCCCGTCCCGGTAGAGCACCTCCACCTCGATGATCCGCTCAGGTGAGGTCTGCTGCACGTGGATCAGCAGGTAGCCGGCCCAGGACGGCTCGAGATCGATCGTCCACCGTTGTGGTTGCCAGGCGCCGTCCGGCCTCGGCACCGTGAAGAAGGTGTCGCAGAACGAATCGCCGCATCCGCACATCTGGGCGAATTCGAGGGTCGTCACCTGATCTGCGAGCGCTGTATGACCGTCCGCACGCAGCAACTCCTCCATCTCGCGGGAAATCTGCGGCCACAGCTCCATCACACGAGTCACGCTCGGATGGTGTCACTCACCGGGACGCGAGGGGCGTGTTCAGGCTGCGCGCTCTTCGGCGTCGCGCAACCCGGACATCGCCCAGGTGATCGTGGCGACGCTGAGCGAGCCCGCAACGGTGTCGGCTCGGCGCGCGACGTCCAGCCCGGACTGCCCGAGGCCGCGACGCGCCCAGTTGGGCAGTGCGGCGACTCCACCGCGTGCGACGAGGACGTAGCCCGGCCTGGCCGCTCGCGGAAGCGGCGGCTCACGCAGCAGGAAATGACAGGCGTCGACCGCGGCAGGCGTGGACCGTAGGACCGCCCGGTAGGAATGCAGCTGCTCGCGAAGCTCCGTCACGTCGGCCGGCAGATCGCGTGCGCCGAGAAGCGTGGAGGCTGTACGGGCCTGGGAGACATACGTGTCCGCCTCCTGCGCCGAGAGCCGTTCGCTAGCGCCGGCGTACATCTGGTAGGCCGTGAGGAAGCTGTGGATCTCGGCCACGTGGACCCAGCTCAGCAGATCGGGATCGGACGCGGCGTACGGCGTGCCGTCGTCGGTGCGACCACGGACACGCTCGTGGATCGAGGCGACGTGGGCGATGACCTCCTCGGCGTGCTCGATGGTGCCGAAGGTTGTCGCGGCGATGTAGTAGCTGGTGCGCTGCAACCGACCCCACGGATCGCCGCGGAAGCCGCTGTGGCCGGCGACCCCGGCCATCGCCGAAGGATGCAGTGACTGCAACAGCAGCGCCGCCACTCCGCCGGGGAACATCGCCGCGTGCTGGTGCACCCGCCAGATCGGGTCGTCCGGGGTGAACCAGCGCGGCCCCTCGGCCTCCCAGATGCCCTTGGCCTTGGCGGGGGCGTCGTCACCAGCCACCTTGGAGCGCAACAACCGGCCGAGCGCGCGCTGAGCACCGCCGGTCGGGACTCGCACGAGAGGAAGCATCCCTTCGAGTATGCGGCCCGGTGAGATCACGCCGTACGCCGACCGGCTCGACGGGCGCTCGGCGGCCCCGTCAGCGCGGGAGGAGCCCTGCCACCGTGGTGGCGAATGCGGAGAGGGACGGGTAATCGCCGGCGTCGATGGTGCCGTTGGAGATCGAGCGGCACCCCGTCTCCGTCAGCCAGAGGGAAGCACGCGCGCCGTCGGCGTAGCTGAACGCGACGACGGTGACGGATCCGTCGTCCATGGGGCAACTGGTGATGTCCCCGTTGGTGTGGGCGAGGCCGATCGTGGCCGCGCTGCGCGCCAGTCGACCCGCCTGCGTGGTGTCCAGCCGCGCCCGGGATCGCAGCGCGAACGCTGCACCAATGAGACCGTTGTAGGAGCAGATCAGCCCGGCCGTCGGTGACCCCGCCGGCAGGAGGGACGAGGACGGTCCGGGTGTGACGTCAGTGGCGCCCCGGTCGCTGCGTGGACAGCCGCTCGCCACCGTGACAGCCAGTCGGCTGCCGCCAGCGGGAGCCGGGGCCGGGGTGGAGTCCAGCCAGAGTGCGATCCCGTCGGCGCGCCATACGCTCGCCGAGGCGCCGGCGGGGGCGATCCCGATGTCGAGCATCGCGTTCTGCCCGTCGCTGCTCGGCCGATCGTCGGTGTAGGCGGATCCGACGCTCGTCACGACGGAGCCGGAGGTCGAGCTGGCGGAACCCGTTGCGCTCAAGCCGCCCGGCGCATGCGCAGCGAGCCACCTCTGGGACTGCTGCATGGTCATCGGCACGCGCCAGAACCGTGACGTGTCGATCAACGAGGCCGACCTCGGTGCTCCCATCACCGGACCGGCCAGCGCCGTGGGCGCGCCGGCCATCCGGGCCGCCCCGGCCGGGACCGTGACGAGGTCGATCAGGCGACGCGTCTCGGCGAGAGTGCGCGCTCTGTTGGTCGACGCCGAGGCGCGAGTGGGACTAGCCGTCGGAGTGGCTCCGTGGGTCACCTGGTGCTGATTCGCCGTGCTCGGGCTACCGGGGGCCCGCGGTGATGCCGAACCGCAGCCCGTCAGTGCCACACACGCGGCGCCCACCACCAGGAACGCCGGGGCGGTACGGACGCTCATCACACTTCTGAGACGCCGCAGCGCGCATGCCGGTTGACCATGGTCACTCCTGCGCGTCCTCAGGTTCGCTGATCCATGCGGAGAAGACGGGCAGACCCTCCCACGGATCGTCGGGTTCGGTCCCGTGCGCCGTGGCCACAACGGCGTACGGGTGGCCGAACCGCAGGGTTGCGGTGCGGTGCAGACCGGACGGCTCCGCTCTGCGAGCACTTGTCGCCATCGCGACGTGGGTGACGGCGGCGGCTTCGAACCCGCGGCGGCCGTACCGGGCGATCGCGGTCTGCTTGGCATCGATCGGTCCCTTGAGGCGGGCGAGCTGCTGAAGCGCCTGCCCGGCGGCGACGAACCCCAGCTTCGGCTCGCTGGCCAGATCGTGCGCGCTGTCGGCATGCCACGCAGGTAGCAGCGCATCCACGTGCTCGCCTGGGTTGACTCCCTCCTCCTCGGTGATCGTCCACAGCGCGTGATCGCCCAGAGGAAGATCGAACAGCGACACCGACACGGCGTCCGCGCCGTCCTGGGCCTGCGCGACGGCTACGTCGTGCGCGGCCGCGAGGACATCGCCCGGCGCCGCGGTGGCCTCGGCGATCACCGAGGTGACCACGAGCCCGTCGGCCAGTGCGCTGTGGACGGCGACGCGCCCGGCCCGTTCGGTCTCGGTGATGTACGCATCGTGTCCTGGAAGGCGAGATGCGCGCAGCACCCGGTGCAGGGTGCTGCTCCACGGCCCACGTAGGTCGGCCGCGTCAGCGGTATCGAACCGTGTCATCCAGGTGACCCGGGTCGCCAGCGCCGACACGAGCAGGACGGCGAGGTCAGAGGTGCCGACGGGGAACCGGTCGATGAGGCCGAGGGTGTGCTCTCGCGCCCATGAGTCGGCTTGACCCTGGGTCGGAATGGGGCCGGTCTCGACCTCTGCGGGCAGCGTGGACAGCCACGCGTTCAAACCGGGCAGGTCGTCTCTTCTCCAGGCAGCCACCGCCGCGGGCACCGCCGGGTGCGGGTGGGCGAGCAGTTCTTTCGCCGCGCGGTGCGCACTGTCGATGTCGGTGCCGAGCGCGTCCTCGATCTCCTTCGCCAGCTCACCGGACGCCGCGGGTCCGGCGAGGGCAAGCACGAGCCAGGCGCCCAAGGGAGAGGCGACGTGGTGTTCTCCACTTCCCAATGCGGCGAACCGCTCGGCGTAGCGACACATAAGGTCGGGGAGTCTCATGCGGGCCACTGTGCCCGCTCACCCGGTCCGATACGCGCGAATTGACAGCGTCAGCTGCTTAGAAGGCGTGCCGACCAACGGTTCGCAGTCATCCCAGCGCCCAGGTGAGTGTCGCTCGCGCGGGTTGTCGGCCGTGCGGTCACTTCCCGACGCCGCGTCCAGTACCCAGCGCGGGTCGTCGGCGGTGCGGTCACTTTCCTACGCCGCGTCCCCGCGCTCAGCGCAGCAGGTCGCCCTGGCCGAAGAGTTCTGCCGTCTGGGCTGCGGACGGGCTGCCGGCGTCGACGTCGGCGCCGGCCTCGAGCAGCACCCACACGATGGTGTCCTCACCCTTGAAGACGGCGCCGGCCAACGGCGACTGCCCCCGGTCGTTGAGCCGGTTGACGTCGGCGCCGCGCTCGATCAGCGCCTTCACCGCGGAGGCGTGCCCGTGGTACGCCGCGAGCATCAGTAGCGTGTTTCCCGAGGCGTCGGTGAGGTCCACCGGGACACCGCGGTCGACGTAGGCCGCGAGCCGATCGGCGTCGCCGGTCCGGGCGAAGTCCGCGCAGGCGTGACCGATCTCCACCAGGGCGGGGTCGGGAGAGGCGTCGGTCACGAAGGTAAGGCTAACCCGCGCTCAGCGTCCGTCCAGAATCACGTGAGTCAGCGGGACGCCGGGCCGGTAGGGCAGGTGTCGGTAGCTGGGGGCATCCAGGGCGGTGAGATCGGCCCGGGCACCGACTCGGAGCACGCCGATGTCGTCCCGACGCAGTGCTGCGGCGCTCCCGGCGGTCGCCGCTCGGACGGCCTGCGCGGGCGTCATCCCCATCTCGCGCACCGCGAGCGCGATGACGAACGGCACGGAGCTGGAATAGCAGGTGCCGGGGTTGCAGTCGGTGGCGAGCGCGACCCGCACGCCGGCGTCGAGCAGCGCACCCCCGTCGGGGTACGGCGAGCGCGTGGAGAACTCCACACCGGGCAGCAGGGTCGCCACGGTGTCGGATCCGGCGAGGGCCTCGACATCCTCGCCGGTCAGGTAGGTGCAGTGGTCGACGCTCGCCGCGCCGACCTCGACGGCGAGGAGCACGCCCGGACCGGGTCCGAGCTGGTTGCCGTGCACCCGGGCGAGCAACCCGGCGTCCTGCCCCGCACGCAGCACCCGCCGCGACTCCTCCCCGGTGAAGGCGTGCGGGCTGTGCGGCTCGCAGAAGACGTCGATCCAGCGGGCATGCGGCGCGCAGGCGGCCAGCATGTCGCCCGTCACCAGGTCGAGGTACGCAGCGCGGTCGTCACGCGCGTCGGGCGGGACGACGTGGGCGCCCAGATAGGTGGTCTCGGTGGTGAACTCCCCCGCGATCCGCAACGCCCGCGCCTCGTCGTGGGGGGTGAGCCCGTAACCGCTCTTGATCTCCACCGTGGTGGTGCCCTGCGCGCGCATCTCGGCGACCCGGCGCCCGACCAGGGCTCGCAGCTCGTCGTCGGTCGCCGCGCGGGTCGCCGCCATGGTGAGTGCGATGCCGCCCCCGTCGTACGGCGTGCCGGTCATCCGGGCCTCGAACTCCGCCGAGCGGTCGCCGGCGAAGACGAGGTGGGAGTGGCTGTCGACGAATCCCGGCAGTACACAACGGCCTTCGGCGTCGACGGACCGATCGGCTGCCGGTGCGGCGGATGCGCTGCCGATCCAGTCGATGCGACCGTCGGTCGCGATCAGTGCGGCGTCGTGGACGATGCCCAGCTCGTCGCCGCGGGTGCCGTCGACGGTGACGAGCTCGCCGATGTTGGTGACGATGGTGCTGGTCATGCGAGTCCCTCCCAGAGCGGGTCGATGGCCTCGGCGAGGAGGGTGCCGACGTCACCCAGCACGTGCCGGCCGTCTTCGACGACCATCTCGCCGTCGCGGATGACGGTGTGCACGTCGGCTGACGTGGCCGAGTAGACGATCTGCGCAGGATCCGAACCGGCCGTACGCGCCGAGTCCGTCGCCACGACAACGAGATCGGCTCGCATTCCCCGCGCGAGCGCACCCGCGTCGGGCCACGCCAGACTCCCGTGTGCGACGAGGGCGTGGTGCAGTCCCGTCAGAGTGAAACGGCCGCGCTCATGGGACATCAGGCGCTCGTGCATCTCCAGCGCCCGCACTTCCTCGAAGAGATCGATCACCGCGTGCTGATCGCTGCCCAGGCTGAGCGGCGCCCCAGCGTCACTGAGTCTGCGGGCCGGGCCGATGCCGTCGGCCAGGTCGCGTTCGGTGGTCGGGCAGAAGCACGCCGTGGTCTTCGCCTCGCCCAGCAGGGCGATGTCGTCCTGGGTCAGATGAGTGGCGTGCACGGCGGTCGTACGTGCCGTCAGAGCGCCGCCGTCGTGCAGCAACCGGGTCGGCGTCACGCCGTAATACCGCACGCACGTGTCGTTCTCGGCACGTTGCTCGGAAAGATGCGCGTGCAGCGGCCGGTCACCGGTGGCGGCCACCACGGTCGTTACGGCCTCGCTGGGCACGGCACGTACGGAGTGGATGGCAGACCCGATCCGGGTGTTGTCGTCCTCGCGCAACGCCCGCATGCGGTCGGCCCAGGCCTCGACGTCCCCGTCGCCGAAGCGCAGTTGCTCGGGGTTCAGCGGCTCGTGTCCGTCGTCGGTCAATCCACCGGCGAGGTAGCACGTGTCGAGCAGCGTGAGGCGGACGCCGGCGTCGCGGGCAGCCTGCCGCAACGCCTCACCCATCGCGTTCGGGTCGTCGTAGGGACGACCGCCCGGCGCGTGGTGCAGGTAGTGGAACTCCCCCACGCTCGTGATTCCGGCGAGCGCCATCTCGGCGTACGTCGCTCGCGCCAGCCGGAGGTAGCTGTCCGGATCCAGTTGCGCCGCAACGTCGTACATGCCGTCACGCCAGGTCCAGAAGGTCCCGCCACCGGTGTGGGTGCGCCCTCGCAACGCGCGGTGGAACGCGTGGCTGTGGCAGTTCGCGAGACCCGGCAGCACCACACCGGGCAGCCGGTGGGCGTCGCCCTCTGGCTGACCCGGCAGCACCGCGGTGAAGCGGCCGTCGTCGATGTCGAAGCGGACGTCGGCGGCCAGCCCGGTCGGCAGCAGCGCGTGCGCCGCCCAGTAGGCGGTCATCCGGCCAGGTCCTGCAGGACGGCGGTGAGGGCCCGTACGCCGACGTGACAGTCGGCCTGTTCGGCGAACTCCTTCGGCGAGTGCGAGACGCCGGTGGGGTTGCGCACGAAGAGCATCGCGGTACTGACGCCCGCATTGGAGAGGATGCCCGCGTCATGTCCGGCGCCCGTGCCGAGCATGGGCACGTCACCGAGGATGTTGTGCAGCCGACCCGCCAACGACGTGTCGAACGCCGTGGTGGGCGTCCACGACTCGCGGCTCACGTCGGCGGCGGCTCGCTCCGACAGCTCCTCGACCATCGCCAGGACGGCCGCCTCGTCGGCACCGCGGGCGTCTAGCCAGGCCGTCACGTGCGAGGGGATGGCGTTGACTCCGTTGGGTTCGACCTGCAGCTTGCCGATCGTCGCGACGCAGCCGTGCTTCTCGGCCAGGCCCCGCGCCTCGGCAACAGCCGTCGCGCACGCGAGCATCGCGTCGTGCCGGTCCTCCAGACGCGTCGTACCCGCGTGGTTGGCGATGCCCGCGAAGTCGAGCCGCCAGCGACCGTGCGGCCAGATGTCGGTGCCGATCGCCACGGCTGCGTGGTCCTGGTCGTAACGGTCGGCGTCGGCCATCGCCCGGCCCTGCTCGACGTGCAGCTCCACGAAGCTGCCGATCCGGCGTACGGCGGCCTCGTCCGTGCCGATCGAGGCGGGTCGTCCGGCACGCTCCAGCGCCTCCCCCATGGTGACCCCGTCGGCGTCGGTGAGGCCGAGCGCGCGGTCGGCGTCGAGCTCGCCGGTGATGACCCGGGACCCGGCGCAGGCAACCCCGAAGCGGGCGCCCTCCTCGTCGCCGAAGTTGACGACCCCGATCGGACGACTGGGTCGGAAGCCGCTGTCCCGTAACGCATCTACCGCAGCGAGGGCGCTGACGACACCGAGCGGGCCGTCGTACGCGCCGCCGTCCGGCACGGAGTCCAGGTGAGAGCCTGCGACGACCCCCGGTGTGGCGTCGGGATCGCCCCACCACGCCCACTGGTTGCCCATCCGGTCCTCGACCAGGTCCAGTCCGCGCGCCGCGCACTCGCCCGCGAACCACTCGCGCAGGGTGTGGTCCTCACGGGTCCACGCGAACCGCCGGTATCCGCCGGAGGAGACCCGGCCGACCGGCTGCAGGTCGGCCCACATCCGGTCGAAACCGGCGTACGACGCGTCGGTCGGCACCGCTCAGCCCTCGCGCATCGGCACGCGCACGCCGCGGGCCTGCGCGACCTCTTCCGCCCGGTCGTAGCCCGCATCGACGTGCCGGATGACGCCCATGCCCGGGTCGTTGGTCAGCACCCGGCGCAGCTTCTCGGCAGCCAGCGCGGTGCCGTCGGCGACGGTCACCTGACCGGCGTGCTGCGAACGGCCGATCCCGACGCCGCCACCGTGGTGGATGGACACCCAGCTGGCACCGGACGCGGTGTTGACCATCGCGTTGAGCAGCGGCCAGTCGGCGATCGCGTCGGATCCGTCTGCCATCGCTTCGGTTTCGCGATAGGGCGACGCGACCGAGCCGCAGTCGAGGTGGTCGCGACCGATGACGATCGGCGCAGACACCTCACCACTGGCAACGAGGTCGTTGATGGCGAGGCCCGCCTTGTCGCGCTCGCCGTACCCCAGCCAGCAGATCCGCGCGGGCAGCCCCTGGAAGGCGATCTTCTCCTTCGCGCCGCGCATCCATTTCTGCAGGCGGTCGTTGTCGGGGAAGAGGTCCATCACGGCCTTGTCGGTCGCGTAGATGTCCTTCGGGTCGCCGCTGAGCGCGACCCAGCGGAACGGGCCCTTGCCCTCGCAGAAGAGCGGCCGGATGTACGCCGGCACGAAGCCCGGGAACTCGAACGCACGGTCGTACCCGCCGAGTCGGGCCTCGTCGCGGATCGAGTTGCCGTAGTCGAAGACCTCGGCCCCCGCGTCCTGGAACTCCACCATGGCCTTCACCTGGCGCGCCATCGACGCGCGGGCTCGGTCGGTGAAGTCCTCGGGCTTCTTGTCGGCGTAGTCGTGCCAGTCGCCGAGTTCGACGTCGTCCGGGAGGTAGGAGAGCGGGTCGTGAGCGCTCGTCTGGTCGGTGACGATGTCGATCTCCACTCCGCGACGGAGTAGCTCAGGAAAGACCACAGCCGCGTTGCCCACCACGCCCACGGAGTACGCACGGCGGGCTCGCTTGGCGGCCAAAGCCTTCGCGACCGCGTCGTCGAGGTCGTCAGCGACCTCGTCGAGGTAGCGGTGATCCACGCGGCGTCGCAGCCGCGTCTCGTCGACGTCGACGATCAGACACACACCGTCGTTCAATGTGACAGCGAGTGGCTGAGCGCCACCCATCCCACCGCAGCCACCGGTCAAGGTCAGCGTGCCCGCCAGGGTGCCGCCGAAACGCTTCTCGGCCACCGCCGCGAAGGTCTCGTAGGTGCCCTGGACGATGCCCTGAGTGCCGATGTAGATCCAGGATCCCGCGGTCATCTGCCCGTACATCGTGAGGCCGAGGTGCTCCAGACGACGGAACTCCGGCCAGGTCGCCCAGTCCGGGACGAGGTTGGAGTTGGCGATGAGCACGCGCGGCGCCCACTCGTGGGTCTGCATGACCCCGACCGGTCGGCCGGACTGCACGAGCATGGTCTCGTCCTCGCGCAGTGTCTGCAGGGTGCGCACGATGGCGTCGAAGGACCGCCAGTCGCGCGCGGCGCGGCCGGTGCCGCCGTAGACGACCAGGTCGTCGGGGCGTTCGGCGACCTCCGGGTCGAGGTTGTTCATCAGCATCCGCATGGGTGCCTCGGTCGACCAGGACCGTGCGGAGAGAGTCGTGCCGCGAGGTGCGCGGACCGGGCGTGCGCCTTCCATCATTTCCTCCGTGCCGTGTGGATGTGCCTCATGGTTGTTGCTTCGTGGGGTGTCACGCGAGTCTCCCGACGACGCCCTCGGCGTGCCGCACCGCGTCACCGGAGCCCACCAGCCGCACCGCGGCCTCGATGTCGGGGGCGAGGAAGCGGTCGGGACCGGGCCCGGGCAACGCGCGAACGACGGCCGCCGTACCGGGCGAGGATGTGAGAGGTGCACGCAGCGCGATTCCCCGTGCGGCCGTGAGCATCTCGATGGCGAGCACCCGGGTGAGACCGTCGAGCGCGCGCCGCAGCTTGCGGCCCGCGGACCACCCCATCGACACGTGGTCCTCCTGCATCGCGCTCGACGGGATGGAGTCGACGCTGGCCGGTGACGCGAGCCGTTTCAGCTCGGAGACGATCGCCGCCTGGGTGTACTGGGCGATCATGTAGCCGGAGTCGACGCCCGGGTCGTCGGCCAGGAACGCGTGCAGGCCGGCGTTGCGCGCCGGGTCCAGGAAGCGGTCGGTGCGCCGTTCGCTCATCGACGCGACGTCGGCGATGACGATCGCGAGGAAGTCGAGCACGTAGGCGACCGGTGCGCCGTGGAAGTTGCCGTTGGACTCCACCCGGCCGTCGATCGTCACGACCGGGTTGTCGACGGCAGCGGCGAGCTCACGGGAGGCGATGAGCTCGGCGTGCGCCAGGGTGTCGCGCGCAGCCCCGGCCACCTGCGGTGCGCAGCGCAGCGAGTACGCGTCCTGGACCCTGGTGCACGCCGCCGGGTCGCGGTGGCTCTCGCGGATCTCGCTGTCGGCGAGTACGATCCGCAGGTTCGCGGCGCTGAGCTCCTGCCCGGTGTGGGGACGGAGCGCGTGCAGGTCGGCGGCGAAGACGTCGTCGGTGCCGAGCAGCCCCTCGACGCTCATCGCGGCGGAGATGTCGACGGTGGTGAGCAGGAGACGCAGGTCGATGATCGCCATGCACAGCATCCCGAGCATCCCGTCGGTGCCGTTGATGAGCGCCAGCCCCTCCTTCTCCTGCAGCTCGACCGGATCGATGCCGGCCTCGGCGAACGCCTCGCCGGCGTCCTTGACGTTGCCGGCGGCATCGCGCACCGGACCCTCGCCCATCAGGGCGAGCGCGCAGTGCGCCAGGGGCGCGAGGTCACCGGAGCAGCCGAGCGAGCCGTACTCGTGGACGACCGGAGTGATCCCGGCGTTCAGCATCGCGACGTACGCCGTCAGCGTCTCCTCGCGGATGCCGGTGCGGCCCGTGGCGAGTGTCGAGATGCGCAGCAGCATCGTGGCGCGTACGACCTCACGCTCGACCTCGGGCCCGGATCCCGCCGCATGTGAGCGGATCAGGCTGCGCTGCAACTGCCGACGCTGCTCCAGCGGGATGTGCTTGGTCGCCAGCGCGCCGAAACCGGTGGAGATGCCGTAGTGCGGAATGGTGTCGTCGGCCAGCCGGTCGATGATCGAGCGGCTGGCGCGTACCTCGGCGAGCGACTCCTCGCTGAGGCGGATGGCCGCGCCCCCTCGCGCCACGTCGACGACCTGCTCGATGGTGAGCGGACCGATGCCGACCTCCACCACGTTCTGGGTGTCCTGCTCGACTGCGGTGTCCGTCATGCCCCCATTGCACCGCGCTCGCGGTGGTCAGCACTACGACCGGAGGGCATATGGTGTCTCGGATCCGAGACATACCCATCGACTCCCGCCGCCTGAGAGGCCCCACGCGACCGTGCCCGCCGACAACGCACCGGCAGCCGGGCAGGTGCTGGCGATCCTGCAGGCGATGGCGGGGCATGCGGAGCCGGTGCCCGCGGCCACGATCGCGCGCGAGGTCGGCCTCCCCCGCTCCACGACCTACCACCTGCTCGCCACTCTTCGCCAGCGCGGTTTCGTCACGCATCTGAGCGAGGAGAAACGCTGGGGGCTCGGCGTTTCGGCGTTCGAGCTGGGGTCGGCCTACAACCGGCAGGCGCCGTTGCAGCGCATCGCCCGCGTGGCGCTCACCCGCCTGGTCGACACCACGACGCACACGGCGCACCTCGTGGTGCTGCACGGTCGTGACGTGCTCTACGTCATCGAGGAGCGCGCTCCTGGCCGTCCTTCGCTGGTGACCGATGTGGGCGTGCGGCTGCCCGCCCAGTTGACCGCCTCGGGGCTGGCCATGCTGGCCGCTCTCCCGGCGGCCCAGGTACGCGCCCTCTACCCCGACCGTGCGGCGTTCGTGCAGCGAGCGGCACGCGGGGCGACGTCACTGACGGCGTTGCGCTCGGAGCTCGCCCAGGTGCGGCAGCGCGGCTACGCGGTCGAGAAGGACTCGGTGACGAGGGGGTTCGCCTCCGTCGCGGCCGCCGTGCTCGACCACAACGCGCACCCCGTCGCCGGAGTCGCCGTCACCTATCCGCACGACAGCCTCGCCGGCGAGACGGTCGACGGGCTGGCGGGATCGACGGTACGAGCAGCAGCAGATCTGTCCCACCGCCTCGGCCACCGCCCCTGACCCCTCCCCTCGAGTGGCACACACATGTTTCGAGTGGCGCACTCACACCTACGCCGCTTGACGGGTATGTATGCCACTCGGCGGCCTGCTCAGTCCTCGACCGTGAGCTCCACCTTGTCGGGGTAGAAGGCCATGTGCCCCTCGATCGCGGCGACTGCGTCGTGCGGATGCTCGTAGACCCAGATCGCGTCGTGCACCGTGCCGGTGTCGGTCTCGATGTCGCGGTAGGTCGCATCCCCCTTGTACGGGCAATGGCTGGTGGTCTCGCTCGCGCGCAGCAACAGCGGGTCCACGTCGCTGGGCGGCAGGTAGTAGGCCGCCGGGTAGGTCGACTCCTGCAGCACGAGGGCCGACCGGGTGTCTGCCACCACGGTGTCCCCCACGCGGACGACGACGTGGCGGGTGGTCGGTTCGACGGTGATGGGGTGGTCCGGGCCGGGGATCAGGACATCGGGCATGGCGCGCTCCCTCTCATGAGAACTGCTGACACCGTCGACGCTAGACCCGTCCCGTGTCACGATTCAGCGAGCCTCTTGAGATTGAGCAGTTGGCGGCGCGCCATCACCAGGTCGCCCACGGACACCAGGGGCGCGATGAGCCGGCCCCGTGCCATCACCACCTTGAGCAGCAACCGGGTCGACCCGTCGACCGGCACAAGGACGTACGACATCACCGCGCCCATGATCTGGGCGGTCAACTGCTCGCCGTTCGCGACGGACAGGACCCGCCCCTGCGGCCGCCCGGCCACCGCGGTGAACGGATCCCCGACCACCGGCGGTGGCACATCGCTCAACCGGTCGGGCGATCGGCGACCGGCGTTGTCGATCCAGTCGTAGGAGTACGGCGCCAGCCTGATCTGCCCGATCCACGGCCAGACCCGCTCGACGGGCGCATCCACGGTCACGCCGCGCCAGGCCCGCAGCACGGGGTCGGGCACCTCGGTGTCGCAGGGGAAGGGCCGTGCGACCTCCGCAGCGGTCACGCCCCAACGGTCACCGATCACGTCGTCCCTCCCGTTCCGTGTGGCATGACGACTCCTGAGCGCGGCCGCGCGCCACAGGCAACATATGTCGGCCGCGCGGGGAGAGGCACAGACTGGGTGCATGCAACCGACGGCGATCGTGCTGTGCGGCGGGCGATCGTCCCGCTTCGGGTCCGACAAGACCCGGGCACCGCTGGACGGGCGGCCGCTGCTGGACCATCTGCTCGACGCGCTGCCCGGCATTTGGCCGATCGTGGCGGTCGGCCCGCGGCGTACGACGACCCGGGACATCACCTGGGTGCGCGAAGAACCGGCGTTCGCGGGGCCCCTCGCAGCCCTGGCTGCCGGGCTCGCTGACGTCGCAACGCCGACCTTCGTCCTCCTCGGCGGTGATATGCCGTACGCCGCCCGCGCAGCCGTCGCGCTCTCCGACCACTTGTCGCACGCGCCGCACGACGTCGACGCCGTCCTCGCGCGGACCCCGGACGGACGGCCGCAGCCGTTGCTGCTGGCGGGTCGCACCGAACCGGCACGGGACGCCCTGCCGCCGGACCCGGTCGGCGCGTCCCTGATGAGCTGGGCCCGCCGGCTGCGCTGCTCGGCGTACGACGTGGACGACACCGCGGCCCACGACGTGGACACCCCGCAGGACCTCGCGGGGCCGCCCCACGCCCCGACTACGGTCGAAGGATGAAGGCCATCACCCTCCCCCAATTCGGCGACGAAGACGTCATGACACTCGCCGACGTACCCGACCCCACCCCCGGCAGCGGCGAGGTCGTCGTCGAGGTTGCCGCGGCGGGCGTCAACCGCGCCGACCTGATGCAGCGCCAGGGTTTCTACCCGCCGCCGCCCGGCGAATCCGAGATCGTCGGGCTCGAGGTGAGCGGGCGCATCGCCGAGCTCGGCGACGGGGTCGGGGGCTGGCAGGTCGGGGACGAGGTCTGCGCGCTGCTCGCGGGCGGCGCGTATGCCGAGCGGGTCATCGTCCCGGCCGGCCAGCTGCTGCCCGTTCCGGCCGGAGTGAGCCTGGTCGACGCCGCCGCCCTGCCGGAGGTGGTCTGCACCGTGTGGTCCAACGTCTTCATGGTCGCAGGGCTGAAGAGGGCCGAAACACTTCTCGTGCACGGTGGTTCGAGCGGCATCGGCACGATGGCGATCCAGCTGGGGCATGCGTTCGGTGCGCGGGTGGCCACCACGGCCGGCTCACCGGACAAGCTGGCCGCGTGCCGCGCCCTCGGCGCGGACATCCTCATCAACTACCGCGATCAGGACTTCGTGGACGAACTGGATGCCGCGACCGACGGCCACGGCGCCGACGTGATCCTCGACGGCATCGGCGCCAAGTATCTGCCCCAGAACGTCGACGCGCTCGCCCCGCACGGCCGGCTGGTGACCATCGGGATGCTCGGCGGCGCCAAGGGCGAGCTCGACCTCGGCGCGCTGCTGCGCAAGTGGGGCACCGTGACCGCCACCGGTCTGCGTGCGCGACCGCGCGACGAGAAGGCGAAGATCGTGGCCGACGTCCGCGCGCAGGTCTGGCCGCTCATCGCCGACGGTCGTGTGCGGCCCATCGTGCACGAGCGGCTGCCGCTGGCCGAGGCGGCGCGGGCGCACCGGATCCTCGGCGAGTCCAGCCACATCGGCAAGGTCCTGCTCACGACCTGACGCCTCCGTCGAGCGGAGGGGTCCGTGCCCGGCGGAGGGGCCACGGCTTCCCGGCGCGACTCGAGCGGAGCAGGGGCTCAGTCGTCCGCGACCAGGACGCCCGGTTGCGGCGTCGTACGCGCCTGGAGGGCCCCTTGAAGGATCCGCTCGGTGGACTCGTCCGCCTCGCCCTGCGGCCAGTTCTCCGGGTCGACCCACTCGTAGCCGACGGCCTCGCTCGCGACCCGCACCTTCGGCTCCCGGTCGCATCGCACCCGGTAGATGACGTCGGCGATGCGCGTGCGGGGATCGAAGACGGTCGCGAACGCGTCACCGGGCGTGATCCGCAGGCCGGTCTCCTCCCACACCTCCCGCACGACCGCCTCGCTCGGGTGCTCGCCACGGTCGATATGACCTCCCGGCAGCGACAGCCCGATGCGATGGGTCTGGCGCAGCGCGAGCACCCGACCGTCGTACTCGATGAGTGCGACCGCGCCGAACCCCCACGACGGCAGCACCGCCCGCGTCACGACGTGACTGGGTCCGGCCGGCAGCACGCGGTACGCACGCAGCGCCAATCGCCGCAACGGCCCGGGATGCGCGTGCGACATCGATCAGGCCCTCTGTTCGGGCTCGCGACTGTTGCGGATCGCCTTGATCCCGTTGTTCAGCACCGCCACGAGCGGCACGGCCACGAAGGCGCCGAACGCCCCGGCGAGCAGCGTGCCCGCCGTGACGGTCACCAGGATCGCGAGCGGGTGCAGGTCGACGGCCTTGCCCAGGATGATCGGGTTCACGATGTTGCCGAAGAGCTGCACGATGAGCACCAGGACCACCGCCATCACGATCGCGGTCGCCACTCCCTTGGTGACCAGGGCGATGAGGCAGACGATCACCCCCGCGACGATGACCCCGATGAGCGGCACGAGCGAGCCGAGGAAGATCAGTACGGCGAGCGGCGCCACGAGCGGCAGCCCGGCGATCCACATCGCGGGCACCATCGCCAGGGCGTTCAGGCCGCCGAGGATCACGAGGCTGCGCATGTACGCCGTGAGCGTGCTCCACGCGGCCGCGCCGGCGGTCGCGACGTGGCCGCGGCTGTGGACGGGGGCCAGCCGGACCACCCAGCGCCACATCGAGCCGTTGTCCAGCAGCATGAAGAGCGTCGCGAAGAGGCAGAGCACCGCACCGGAGAGGATGCCGAGGGCCCCACTCGCCTGCGACGCGACCCCGGAGAGGATGTTGCCCTGGTTCTGGGCCAGGGTGTCGCCGAGGTTGGTCGTGTACTTGTCCGCCTGCTTGGGCGCGACGTGCAGCGGCCCGTAGACGAGCCAGTGCCGGATGGTCACCGCGGCGTCCTGCACCTGATTGACCAGCACGTCCTTGGCGTCCGCGATCTGCGAGAGCGCGTACCAGGTCAGGAACGAGATGGCGGCGATCCCGAGCACGAAGACCAGGAACGCGGCCAGCGGTCGGGGCAGTCCGATCCTGCGCAGGACGCGCACGGCGGGCTCGAGCAGCGCGCACAGCATCACCGCGATGGCGATCGTCACGGTGACGAGGTAGACGTGCGTGAGCAGCGCGCCGATCGCGGTGATCGCGGCCAGGATCAGCAGCACGCACAGTGACCACCAGGCGGCGACCTGCACGCCGAAGGTGACGTCGTCGATGGGCCGTTTGGGGCCGTCGCCCGCACCGGACGCACCGTCGGTCAACTGCTCGTCGACTCCCCCGGGCTCGGCGGTCCGGGGCGCCTCCCCGTCACCGTGCGCCCACGGCGGGGCCCAGCGCGTCGTCATAGCGGGAGCATCCCACGCAGTGGCTCCGTCACCCGACGGCAGCCGCCGCGGCGCGCCCGGCGGCGCGGCCGGAGAAGATGCACCCGCCGAGGAAGGTGCCCTCCAGGGAGTTGTAGCCGTGCACCCCGCCGCCCCCGAAGCCGGCCGCCTCGCCCGCCGCGTACAGGCCCGGCACAGGTGCGCCGTCGTGACCCAGCGCACGTGAGGAGAGGTCGGTCTGGATGCCGCCGAGCGACTTGCGGGTGAGGATGTGCAGCTTGATGCCGATGAGCGGTCCGGCCGCCGGGTCGAGGATGCGGTGCGGAGCGGCTACTCGCGCGAGCCGATCGCCGCGGTAGCGGCGAGCGGCGTTGATGGCGGTGACCTGAGCGTCCTTGGCGTACTTGTTCGCCACCTCGCGATCTCGCGCCACCAGCTGCCGCTCGATCAGGTCGTGCTCCAGCAGCGGCTCGTCGGTGAGCTTGTTCATCCCGTCGACCAGCTCGCGCAGCCCGTCGGCCACCACGAAGTCCGGCCCCTTGTCAATGAAGGCCTGCACCGGCGGCGGTGCTGCGGAGGTGACCCGGGAAGCGAGCGCGCGCAGGTCGCGGTCGGTGATGTCGGGGTTCTGCTCGGAGCCGGACAGGCCGAACTCCTTGGCGATGATCTTCTGGGTGACGATGAACCAGGAGTGGTCGTACTCGGCGAGGTCGGGCGTCGTACGCAGGTGCCGCAAGGTGGACAGCGTGTCGAAGCCCGGCCAGCAGGGCATCGGCAGCCGCCGCCCGAGGGCGTCGAACCACATCGGCGAGGGGCCGGGCAGGACGCGGATCGCGTGCTGGGGCCACACGGGCGCATAGTTGGCGATGCCTTCGGTGTAGTGCCACATCCGGTCGCGGTTGACGGTGCGGGCGCCAGCATCCTCGGCGACCTTGATCATCGCGCCGTCGACGTACGCCGGCACGCCGGTCAGCATGTGCTTCGGCGCGGTCCCGAGCCGCTGCGGCCACCACTCCCGAACCATGTCGTGGTTGCCGCCGATGCCGCCGGTCGTGACCACGACGGCCTGCGCGGTGAGCTCGAAATCGTCGACGACCTCCCTGCTGCTGGGAGCACCGCGTGGGGCGTCGTCGGGCGCGAGCACGTCGCCGCGTACGCCGGTCACCGCCCCGCCCTGCGTGACCAGCTCGGTCACCCGGTGCCGGTGGTGGAAGGTGAGCCGCCCGGCCTCGGCGGCCTGCAGGGCCGCGTCGACGAACGGTCTCACCACGCCGGTGCCCGTGCCCCAGGTGATGTGGAAACGGGGCACCGAGTTGCCGTGCCCCTCCGCGCGCCCGTCGCCGCGCTCGGCCCAGCCGACCAGCGCCAGCCAGCCCATCCCCTTGTCCTTCAGCCAGGAGCGCTTCTCACCGGCGGCGAAGTCGACGTACGCGCGGGCCCACTTCTGCGCCCAGGAGTCCTCATCGCCCAGCCGGTCGAACGCGGCGCTGCCCTGCCAGTCCTGCCAGGCCAGGTCGGCCGAGTCGTGTACGCCCATCCGACGCTGCTCGGGAGTGTCGATCAGGAAGAGCCCTCCGAACGACCACCAGGCCTGCCCGCCCAGGTTGGCGGCGTTCTCCTGCTCCACCACGGCCACCCGCTTGCCGGCCTCGACCAGCTCACCGGCGGCCACCAGGCCCGCGAGTCCCGCACCGACGACGATGACATCAGCATCCATGCCGCAAACCTACGTCGCGCGTGTCGCCGGTTCCCCGTTTCGGGCCGCGTCCGTGCCCGAAGATGCCCGGGCGGCCGCCCGGAAGCGCCAAGATGGGTGCGTGGCCGCCCCGACACTTCCTGACGCGGTCGCCCAGCTGTACGCCGGGCCGCCGGCGGACTTCGTACGCTCCCGCGACGCGCTGGTCGCTGCAGCGAAGGAGGCGCAGGACCCCGACCTCGCCAGGCAGATCAAGGCGCTGCGCCGACCGAGCGCCGCCGCGCACCTGATCAACCGGCTGAGCGCGTCGGGCGATCTCGGCGAGCTGGCCTCCCTCGGCGAACGGCTGCGGGCCGCGCAGTCGCAACTCGACGCATCGGCGATGAAGACCCTGGGCGTCGAGCGTCACCAGCTGATCGACGACCTCACCGAGCGTGCCTGCGCCGGGGAGCCGTCGGTGACGTCGGCCGTCCGGGAGCAACTGCGCGCCACCTTCACGGCCGCGCTCGCCGATCCGCAGGCGGGCCGGGCCGTCGAGAGCGGCGCGTTCGTGACGGCCCTCAGCTACAGCGGGTTCGGAGAGGTCGACCTCTCCGACGCGCTCGCGACCCCGCTGACATTGCTGCAGGGAGGCAGGAGCGAGGACGCGCCCGACGGGGACGAGGCGGCATCGGACGATGACCGGCGCAGGACGGCCCAGCAGGACGCCGCGCGCCGGGCCGCCGCCGCCCGGTCGGCGCGTGAACAGGCCCGCCTGGAACGTGCTGAGGATGCCGTCGAGGCGGCTCAGCAGGCGGTCGACCGGGCCCAGGCCCGGCTGGACGAGGCCCGCTCCGCGGTGCGCGACGCGAAGGCCACGCTGCAGCGGGCGGAGGCCGACCGGCGTACGGCGCAGGAGCGCGTGGCGCAGGCGGAGCAGGTGGACCCTGCGCGGTCCTGACCGAGACGCCGGCCGACCGTCACGTCCTCAGCAGGTGACCGTCAGGTAGAACGGGACATCGGCGAACGACGTGCCGGACTCGGCATAGACGAACACCCCGTCGGCGTTCCCGGAGCGAGGCTGTGCCCCGACCGTGTAACCCACGTAGAAGGGCGTGACGGCGTAATCGCACCCGGAGACGTTGCGGTCGAAGTCGATCTCGTACTGCCCGGTCGCGAGGTGCTGGGTGGCAGTCACCCGGTTCGCCGCGGTGGGGTCGAGGGTGCCGTCGAAGTTGATCTTGGCGCGCAACGGCTCGACGTAGTAGCCGGTGATGTCCAGGATGACGCCGGTGTTGCTGACACTGCTCCGGATCGACGCGAAGCTGGAGTGTGCAAGTGGGATCACTCCGCCGCTCGAGGCCGCGAAGCTGGTGCCGAAGTTCATGTACGAGCTCGCGGGCGCTGACGTGCCGTACGACCACGCCTTCAGATAACCGTTGTGGGTGGCGAGCGTGGTGATCGTGGTGGCCACGGCGGTCGCGTCGGCCGGCACTCCGCACCCGGTCGATGAACCACCCTGCGAGGCGAAGCTGGTCGTACCGACCACGCGGAAGTTGCGGGTGGTGTTCGCGGCGAGCGGACCGCCGCCGTAGCGGGTGTCCGCCGCGCGACACGGTGCGATCGGCGTGAACTTCGACTCGACGGTGTTGTCCACGGGTTGCGCGACCACAGCCGGGTGCGCTCGCCCGGCCGGCTGGTGATGTGCACCGGCAGCACCGCCATCCCCGGCAGCCCACGCGACTGCGCTGGTCCCGGCGACGGACAGACCGGCGACGGCGCCGATCAACAGGAAACGGTTCATGACATGACCTCCATCAGGGGTTGGGCCGGCGGGCGGCCACCCGTGATGTTCGGGGTGGGACATGTCGGGAGGTCGGGGGTCGACGAGCGTCGGCTCCTGGTGCCGGTGCTCGACATCATGGCCCTGGTCAGACCCCGATACCAGACTTTTTCCAGGAAAACATGTTATACGCCCATCGGTCCGCGCCCTGCTGGCGCAGGGCTCGTGGTCAGCCGACGACCTTGCCCTGGCAGTAGCTGACGAGGGCCTTGCTGTCACGGTTGAGCGCGGCGCCGGAGGCGGTCTTGCCCGCGGAGCTCAGGGCGGCCAGCGTCTCCATGTCCTTGGAGACCGCGCCGATGTGCGCGGTGTAGGTCTTGTCCGCCGCGCTCTTGGTCGTCGTGCGGACCGCGGCGGCCGCGGTGCGGTAGTTCTCGGCGGCCGGCCGGATCACGCTGGACTTCTTGGTCAGCAGGGCGGCATTCCACCGGATGGTGGCGGCGGCGACTCGCGCGGTCGAGGTCACGCACGCCTTGCTGAGGGCGGTGTTGGCCGTCGAGGTGGGGCTGGGGGTAGTGGTGGAGGAGCTGCTCGGGCTCGGGCTGGCCGGGGTCGGGGACGACGACGAGGTCGAGCTCGTCGCGACCGCCGAGCTGCTCGCGGCGGTGCTGCCGCCGTCGTTGCACGCGGACAGAGCCAGCGTTCCGGCGATGGCGGCGATGGCGGCGAGGGGCAGGGCGGGCACAGCGATGGTGCGTCGCAGGGATCGGCACATGCCTCCACTGTGCACAGACGCCCCGTGCGCGGCCAAATCCGCGGCCTCAGGCCCCGACGGGCGACCCCAGCCCAGGGCGGGCGTCCAGCCAGGTCAGGATCTGGCCCGCGGTCCAGTCCGGAAAATCGAACATCGGTGTGTGCCCTATGCCTTCGCCCTCCACGTAGGTCCAGGACGGGTTGCGCTTGGCGAGGGCGCGGGCCGAGCGCACATTGATGAGCTTGTCGTGGTCGCCGTGCAGCATCAGCACGGGCTTCGCGATCCTCCCGACGACGCTGTAGTAGCGCTTGCGGTGGCCGAGCATGGCCAGCAACGACCGGCCGGCGACCTCGAAACTCGCGCCCGCCCCGCGTTGCGACATACGGCGTTCGGATAGGCGCACGTGCCGCTCGATCAGCTCCGGGTCGATGTCGTCGTACCGGGTGGTCACCATGCGGATGGTGCGCTCCACCTCGTCCCGCACGGTGCTGGCCGCGAGCCGCTTGGCGGCGATGCGGGACAGGCCGGGCAGGGTGGTCATCGCGAAGTCCCTCACGACGTCGCGGTGCGGGTATCCCCGGAAGACCAGCGGGATGGCCGGGTCGATCAGGACGGCACCCGCGACGGCGCCGGGGTCACGCGCGGTGAGCTGAGCGGCGAGCAGGCCGCCCATCGAGTTGCCCGCGACGATCGCCGGCCGACCGATCATCTTCGCCGTGAACCGTTGCAGCAGCGCCAGATTCGCTGGGACTGCGGCGTCGCGGGGATGCACCTGGGTCAGGCCGAAGCCTCCGAGGTCGAGGCTGAGCACCGTGCCCCGCGCGGCGAGCATCGGCGCCACCGCTCCCCAGTTGTCGAGGGAGCCGCCGAGACCGTGCACGAGCACGAATGCCGGCCCGTCCGCTGGCCCCTCGTGCCGTTCGTAATGCACCCGTGTGCCGTCGAGATCCACATAGTCATCGCTGCCCGTCACGTTCCCATCTAAGCGGCATACTCCCCGCATGACCGAAGTCACCTGCACCGCAGATCTTTTCGATGAGCGTGGCGCGGAGCTCGACTCGTGCGAGCTGCAGCTGCGCCAGTACGGCGGTCGGGCGGCGTTCACCGGCACCGTGGTGACGATCCGGTGCCTGGAGGACAACGCCCTGGTGAAGTCGACGCTGGCGTCGGCGGGCGAGGACAAGGTGCTGGTCGTTGACGGCGCGGGCTCGCTGCGTACCGCCCTGATGGGCGATCTCATCGCCGGATGCGCGGTCGAGAACGGCTGGGCCGGCGTGATCCTGCACGGCTGTGTGCGCGACGTGGTGGCGCTGCGGTCGCTCGATCTGGGGGTCAAGGCGATCGGCAGCAATCCGCGCAAGAGCTCCAAGACCGGTGCCGGCGAGCTCGACGTGCCGGTGTCGTTCGGCGGCATCGCGTTCCATCCCGGCGCGCAGCTGTGGAGCGACGACGACGGGATCCTCGTCACCCGGGGCTGACCGCCCCGATGCGCGCGGTTGTCAGCGGATCTGTGGCGCCGACGCCACCTACCCGCTAACAACCGATGGGAAAGTCGTCAGCCGGCGCCGGTCGGGTCGGCCTCGGCGGTGTCGGGCAGGTCGTCCACCAGGCCGCCCGCCGGGGTCTTCTGCCACGAGACGAGTCGCCAGCCGGAGCTCTGGTCGCCCTCCAGGGTGACGATGCCGGTGTTGTCCAGCGGCTCCGCCGCGAGGTCGCCGGTGCCCGTGCAACGCAGGCCCGACCAGGTGCGGATGAGCGCACCGTGGCTCACCAGGACGGCAGACTCCAGGCCACGGTCGCAGACCGAACCAACCGCCGCATCAACGCGTTCGAGCATCTGGTGACCGTCCTCACCACCGGGTGTGGACGCGTCCAGATCGCCGTCGCGCCACAGCTGCAGCGTCGTGATGTAGGCCGTGATGCTGGTCTCGTCGGTACGCCGCTCGAGGGCGCCCGCCTGCACCTCGAACACGCCGGGCAGCACCTGGACCGGGAGGCCGCGGGCTGCCGCCAGCGGCTGCGCGGTGAGCTGGGCGCGGGTGGCCTCGGAGGCGAAGACTGCCTGCACGTCCTGACCGGCCAGCGCCTCGACCAGGGCCTCCGCCTGCCGAGCGCCGAGATCGGTCAGGCCGGGTCCGGGGAGAAAGGTGTCCAGGGAACGCTCGACGTTCGCGGGGGTCTGTCCGTGCCGCACCAGCATCAACCGCATGCGCTCATCGTCGCAGGCGAGCCGGATCCGGCCGAGTGGGACCGTGAGGACCAGGTCGATCTCGTTGAGCGACAACGAAGTCGGCATCATCCCCGCGTCACCGGAACGGCACAGCAACCCCACAGACTGCGCCGCCAACCTCTGCTCATGAACTCTTCTCCCGCCGCAGGCGCCACCACCACTTCCCTCTCGTCCAACCGGCTGCGCCGCACCCTTGCCGCCGTCGCTGCCGGCGCAGGCGTCGCCGTCGTCGGTGTCTCCGCGATGCCCGGCACGGCACACGCCGCCGGGGTCGCCACCGGCTACCGCTACGTGCCCGCGTCGTCGGACCGGGCCGCCTCGTCGGTCACGCCCACCGCGCTGCCCGCGCAGAACCTCGAGAGCTCCGCCGTCCTGCGCTACACCGTGACCGCCGACGGGTCGCTGCGCCGCATCTGACCCGCGCTCAGCGGCACCCGGGTGTCTGCGGCGATGGCCGCGTGCCCGATGTCATCATCTGCCGTATGACGCGCTCGGTCTTCCTGGTCCGCCACGGGCAGGCGTCGTTCGGCAAGGCCGACTACGACCAGCTCTCCCCGATCGGGCGACAGCAGGCACGGGCGCTGGGCGAGTCCTTCGAGCGGCGGGAGTTCCGACCGGACCGGATCGTCTGCGGGTCGATGAAGCGCCACCAGCAGACCGTCGCCGAGATCATGGCCGGCGCCCAGCTGGAGGACCTCGAGGTCGACAGCGACCCGGCCTGGAACGAACTGGACCACGTCGAGGTCATCACCGGCTACAAGCCGGCCTATCGCAACATGCTGGTCCTCAAAGCCGACATGGTCCGCACCCTGCGGCCGCGCGCCGCGTTCGAGGACATGTTCGTCAACGCGATCCTGCGCTGGGCGGGAGGGGAGCACGACGGGGACTACCGCGAGACCTTCGCGGCGTTCACCGACCGGGTCGCGGGCGCGCTCGACGGGCTGGCGGCATCCGTGGAGGAGGGTGAGCGCGTGCTCGTCGTGTCCTCGATCGGCGTGATCGCCTGGGTGGTCACACGACTGCTCGGCGGCCAGACGGACCCGACCTGGCGCGAACTGTCGATGGCCGGCTACAACACCGGTGTGACCCGCCTGCAGATCGACAGGTCGGGCCCGCACCTGCTGACCTTCAACGAGATCAGCCACCTCGAGATCGCCCGGCTGCTCACCCACCGTTGACGACGCGTCGAGCGCACGCGATCAGCGCAGCTTGGGCGCCTTGCCTGCCGCGACCTCGTCGGAGTACCCGTCGTAGAGCGGCACGTACTCCGCCTTGCCGAGCACGTAGACCTCGTCCTCGCCGGCGTCCTGGAATCCCTGGTCGCGCAGCTCGACCTTGCGGCTCTTGAAGGTGCTCGTGTGCTCCAGCGACGCAACCAACCGGATGAAGAGCGGCACGGCGTACGGCGGGAGGCTGTCGATCAGGTGGTCGGCCATCGCCCGCCCGTCGAAGCTCGCGCCCTCGACGAGCTGCACGGCGGCCATACCGGCCTTGCCGTCGGTGCCCGGCACCTCGACGCCGTAGACCGAGCAGTCCTCGACGTCGTGCGCATGCCCGAGCGCCGCCTCGACCTGGGTGGTAGCCACGTTCTCACCCTTCCAACGGAAGGTGTCGCCGACCCGGTCGACGAAGGCCACGTGCTGCATGCCCTGCTTGCGCACCAGGTCGCCGGTGTTGAACCAGCAGTCACCACTCTTGAACCCGTTGCGCACCAGCTTGCGCTCGGACGCGTCGTCGTCGGTGTAGCCGTCGAACGGCTGCCGGTCGGTCACCTTCGCCAGGAGCAGCCCGACCTCGCCGACCCGCACCGTCTCCAGGCGGCCGCGCGCGTTGCGACGCGGCTCGCCGGTCTCGTTGTCGTAGGCCACCACCTTGTGCGGCAGCGGGCACATGCCGGCCGTCTCGTCGACGTCGAGCGCGTTGATGAAGGCGATGTTGCACTCGCTGGCGCCGTAGAACTCGGCGATGCGCTTGATCGCGAAGCGCTCCTGGAACTCCTTCCAGATGTCAGCGCGCAGACCGTTCCCGACGATGACGCGGATCTTGTGCCGGGTGTCGTCCGGGGACGGCTTCTGGGCGAGCAGGTATCGGCACAGCTCGCCGATGTAGACGAACGACGTTGCGTCATAATGGCGTACGTCGTCCCAGAACCTGCTGGCCGAGAACTTCGGCGCGACCGCCATGGCCGCACCACCGTGCAGGACGGCGCCGAGCGCGACCGTCACGGAGTTGTTGTGGTAGAGCGGCAGGGAGCAGTAGAGCGTGTCCTCGCCGTTCAGCCGGACGCCGAGCGCGCCCAGGCCGCCGTACGACTTCAGCCAGCGGAAGTGGCTCATCACCGACGCCTTCGGCATGCCGGTGGTGCCCGAGGTGAAGATGAAGTACGCGCGTTCGTTGGCGACGATCTGGGCGGTGACCTTGGGGTCGTCGCTGGAGGCGCCGGCCGACATCTGCTTCAACTCCGACATCGTCATCACGTGCTGGGAGTCGACGATGTCCCCGGCGGTCGCGAGGTCGTCGCGCAGGTCGTCGCCGATGACGACCACGCGAGCCCCGAGGATGCCGATGCTGTGCGCGAGCACCTCGCCGCGCTGGTTGTAGTTGAGCAGTCCCGCCACCGCGCCGAGCTTCACGACCGCCAGCATCACCAGCAGGTTCTCGATGTCGTTGGCGGCCATCAGGCCGACCACGTCGCCGCGCTGCACGCCCTCGCCGATCAGGGTGTACGCGTACCGGTTGATCTGCGCATTCGCCTCGCCGTAGGTCACGACGCGGTCGCCGCCCTTGAGGAACGGGCGGTCCGGGTGTGCCGCCGCCTCATCCTGGAAGACCGAGCCGATGGACATCACGGCGGTCGGCTTGAGGGTCAGGCCCGGCCCCTTGGTGATGGTGTGGCGCAGCTCGGGGAGCGCGCGCAGGCTGCCCTTGGCGAAGTCGAGGAGGGTGACACGCTGACGAGTGGTGGTGCTCATGGAGTTCCTTCGCGAGACGCGGGGCAGGGTGCATGTTACGGATCAGTAACCTAGCCGATGTTAGCTGGATCACTCTGTCATGGCGACCTGTCCCGAACCCCGCAGCCGCGGTCAGCGCTCGCCCGGCCCACACTTCCGACCCGCCGACTTCCCATGTCGCGCCCAGAAGACCGAGGCTCTGGGTGACGTCCGGTGCACCCGACGAGGCAGCCGCCGTGAACGAGGGCACGGGCGTCCGGGTCTTCCATGCGGTGACCCTCATCCCCGGGGTCACCCCACGCTCCAGGCCGGTTCCGAGGTATGGCGGATCGCAGAACACCGGGTAAGGGCAGGGACTACGTGTCGCCACCTCGCACGGGGCGGCGTATCGCCCCAGACCATGGCGGCCCTCTCAGCTGCCCCCGCTGACGCGGTCGGTGAAGACCTCGGCGAGATCACCGATCGCGGCGAGCTGACGGTCGATGTTTGGTCGACCGTCAGCTCATCCGCACGCACCCGACAATCTGTCCCGGCATGTCTAGACCCCAGGACGGAAGTGTGCATCGAGGCCGGAAGGGGCTTGAGAGTCACGGAATTTCGCCACCAGCCGAAGTACGGCCCCCTGCAAGTTCTCCTGCCGGCCCGGTGAGGGCACGGGTAGAACGAGGTTGACGGGGGCCTTACCCGACCTATGCTGGTGCGGTCGTGTCGTGATCAGACGCGCGACTCTTCATTGCCCTGGCCCCGGCAACGCTTCACATGGCAGCAAGCGATGGGCCGGGCTTCTCAGGTAGCAGATCGTGCGGACGCAAGTTCCGCAGGTCGCCCGTCCGTCTCCCTTGCAAATGACGTTGACAGTCCTGAAGAAATGACGAGTTCTCATGGTTGTTTGCTCATGCGTTCGGCACGGTACGGCGGGTCGAGTAGACCTCACGGACACGACCGATGTCCTGAGTGGGTCTGCGGTGAGGTGCCCATCATTGGATAGGGCCCGGGATGGTGATGAGTCCTGGGCGTACGAGGGCACGACCACCGAGGAACTCCTGACCCAGGCACGCCGGGCACCCGAGGAGTCGGTCGCAAAAGCCCTACGGGCCATAGCCGTCGAAAGGAACGCAGGGCTCACTCGTTCGATCGCTCGGCGTTACGCCGGCCGGGGAGTCGAGACTGAGGATTTGGTGCAGGTGGCGGCCTTGGCTTTGGTGCTTGCGGCCAGCAGGTTCGACCCACAGCGTGGGAGCGCTTTCTCGGCGTACGCCCGAATCACGATCGCGGGAGAGCTCAAGCGTCACCTGCGTGATCACGCGTGGGCTGTGCGCCCACCGCGGGCGCTGCACGACGCCCACTTCGAGATAGCGCAGGCAGCCCAGGACCTGACGCAGTCGTTGGGCGCTATGCCCACCCGCTGCGACATTGCCGTCGCGTTGCACACCACCGTCGACCAGGTGCGTAAAGCACAAGAGGTTGCGTCGTCTTTCAGTGCGGCGTCGTTGGATGTCTTGCTGGTCGAGCGCCCGGACAGGTCACCGGGGGGTGAGTTGAACGTCGGCTCAGTCGGCAGCGTGGACGCGCTGGTGACCCGCATGGCCTTACAAGAAGGTGTGCGGTCGCTGGACCCACGGGATCAGCTCATCCTGCGGCTGCGGTTCGAAGAGGATCTGACTCAGATCCAGATCGGGCGACGGGTGGGCCTTAGCCAGATGCAGGTATCGCGCCGGCTCGCCGCGATCGTCAAACTCCTGCGGACCAGCCTGACGGGCGCCGACGGTCACCAGCTGTCGGCAGCTGGATAACGACCGTTTGACGCCCCTTGAGGGTTGGTAGAAGATTCTCTACACCGAGTCGTCGCACGTGCGCAGATGACCTTGCGCCGGTCGACACACCGAACGGCCCCAGACCCCGGCTGCCTTGAACAGCTATGCCGAGGACGGCCGTCATGAGTCACGATCAGTTAAGTGCCCCGCCCCTCACCACCGGCCGCGCGACGTCGCAGGCAATGGCCGATGACTGCATCGCGCGGCTTTCCCCATCCACCAAGGCCGGGTTCGGGCCGCTCTGAGTGGAGCCGACCTGCAGCACCTGGACGTCGCCGACGTGTCCGATCTGTGCGATCGGGTGGCTGGTCTGATCACCTTCACCGAATACCAGGGCAGAGCCCGCGCACGCCGGCGCCGCACCTCAGCCCGCTGAGCCCCGCCGTTCACCCGTCGCGAGTCTGGCGACCTGGCCATGGACGACTCATTGAGCGGCCGTTGTGCCTGGTGGCACAGCTGATGCCGAGTACGACGAAACCGCAACACCATGAACGGTTAGGCCTCGTTGTTCGCTACGGGGCGCCGGACGCCGCCGTGTAAGGACGACACCTGTGGCTGCGGGTCATCCCTACTTCTCTTCTTCATTCGCTCACTACAGAAAGCTGGACCGCATGCCTGCCTCCACCAACCTCATCTCCAGAGCCGCGCACGATCTGTCCCTTGCCACGTGGTTCGGCGGTTCCTTGATGGGGGCTGTCGGTCTGAACGGTGCGACCGCCAAAGCTAAGGACCCCTCCGAACGGCTGCGGCTGTCCACCCTGGGATGGGCGCGCTGGACCCCGGTGCAGATCGCCGCAGCTGCAGTGCACACCGTCGGCGGCATTGGCCTGATCGTCGGTAACCGTTCTCGTGTGGCCAGGGACCCCGGCTCGCAGGCCAACACGATCGCCAAGACTGTGATCACCCTGGCCGCGATGGGCGCTACCGGGTACTCCGGCTACCTCGGAACCAAGATCGGCAAGCACGCCGACGAGGGCGGCGCTGGGGCGACCGAACCGTCGGTATCCGCGTCCACGGAGCTGGCCTCGGCGCAGAAGCAACTTGCGGTCGTTCAGTGGGTCATCCCGGCGTTGACCGGTGTTCTCGTCGTCCTCGGGGCCCAGCAAGGTGAGCAGCAGCGCGGTCTGCGCGGCCTGCTCGACATCTGAGCATCCGCCACCTCGACAACTGGCCGCGCTCCCCCGGGGCGCGGCCGGTTGACGTTCGTTGACCTAGATGGCGGTGGGGGTTACCGCGAGTGGTCATGATGTGGGTTCTGATCCCGTCCTGGTCGCAGACGAGGATGATGCGGCTCGTAATTGGGCCGGGTCCAAGGTGCCATCGATGACCTGGCGGGCTATCTGCGCCAGGGGCTGGCCGGTGCGGCGCGCGTAGCTGCGCATCGCGGTGAACGCATCGGAGACAGACACGCCGAGTTGTGCGGCGATCATGCCCTTGGCCTGCTCGATCACGATGCGAGTGTTGAGAGCTCCCTGCAGTTGTTCGCCCAACAGCTGGCGCTCTTGAATGGCGCGTTCTTGCAAAAGTCCGATGGTGGCGATGTCGGCCAACCCCTGAGCCAGGGCCAGGTCGCGGTCCGACAGGTGCCCAGGTCGGGTCAGGAACAGGTTGAGCCCACCAATCGTCTGATCACGCAAGCGCATGGGAAGGGCGTGCACGGACCTGAAAGTGCCGGCCTGCACCTGGGCGGCGAACGCGGGCCAGCGCTGGCCGACCTCGGCGTGGTCGATGTTGGTCACGGGCAGTCCGGTGCGGTACACGTCCACGCAGGGTCCCTCGTTGTGTTGTAGCTCGAAAAGCTCCAGGTCGCGCATCTCAACAGACGAAGAGGCCAGCAGCTGCAGGTTCCCGCGCTGATCAGCCAGCATCAACCCGGCCGCGTCGGCCTCGAGCAGGTCCACGGCAGTGCCGGTCAGGGTGTGCGCAAAGTCGATCAGGTCGAACTCGGACACCAGGGTGTCGGCCAGCTCGACAAAGGCATCCAAGAGACGCTGCTGGGTGACCATGCTGATCCAACTTTCATACAGGACGGACTGACGGCAAGCGGCGACGACGCATCAATCATCGTCTTGATCGACAGGATGAAACCGGATGGTGGAAGCAAGGACATCGCAGGCCACCGCCGTGATGCTGCGATCGGTGCGGTAGGCCCGGGCGCGCAGCAACATCAAAGCTGCGGCCATGCTGACCTCGGCCTGCACGGCAATCATCCCGGTCGCCTGGTGCACCTGGGCTCGACCCAGCCCCGCTACCACCAAATCGGGGTGCAGCACGTCGCCGGCAGGCATCTGTGCCTGCAAGTCCAGCAAGATCTGGGTGGCGACGTCGGAGAACACCAGCGCCTGCGACACGCACTCGGGGGTCAATACCCCAGGGGCGTCGCGGTAGAGCGACAGCACTCCCAACCGAATCACGCCAATGTGCAGCGGGAATGCGAACACCGCCTCGATACCCGCGGCCAATGCCGCCGGGACGAACCCGGTCCACCGGTCGGGTCCGGCCCGGCGCAGCTGTGGCTGTAAAACGGGCTTGCCCAGGGCTGAGGCGTCCACGCACGGACCTTCACCCAGGGTGAACTGCAACTCCATCAGCGTTGTCGCCACCTCGTCGGTCGCGGCCACCACTTCCTCTGGCCCATGGGCACTCATGAGGGACATTCCCACCCCGGTCACCGGCACCGACGCGGCGCACGCCGCGCATAGTGCCTGCGGCAACGTGGCAACTCCCCGGTCGGTGCTGGCCAGGTCACGCAAGATCTGCTGAATCGTGTCCATCGCCACCTCCCCACCCAGCTTGTTGTCTGAACAACCGACTCCGGGTCTAGGGCCGTCGCGATGTAGACCACAACGATAGACCCGACTCGATGCAGGAGTCTGTGACTGCCATCCGCACCTTCTGACCTCGTACTCGGGCCGCGTCTCCAGAGTCGTCCTGGGGTGTACCCGGAGACGATCACTCCACGAAATGATGCAGCGTGCCGACTGGATGCGCAGCCTTGACAATGTATCTATCGCTGTCTAGCAAATAATTTATAACTTGGACATGACGAGTTGAAGTTTGGTCACCCCTGCTGCCGTTCGGTGCCAATGTTGAAGGAGTGATCCAGGTAGTCCTCGCCGCGAATCGTGAGGCAGGTCACTCCACGGTGACGGACTTGGCCAGGTTGCGGGGGCGGTCGATGTCTCGGCCCAGCGCCGCGGCAGCGTGATAAGCCAGCAGCTGCAACGGGATCGTCAGCACGATCGGGTCCAGCTCGACCTCGCCGTGCGGTACGACGATCCGCTCGGCCGCGAGGTCGCCGAACTCCACGCCGGGGTGGGTGACGGCGATGACCGGACCGCTGCGGGCAGCGATCTCGTGCAGGGCGCCCAGGTTGCGCTCGACCAGTTCGTCGTCGGGCACGATCGCCACCGTCGGCATCTGCGGTGAGATCAGCGCGAGCGGCCCGTGCTTCAGTTCGCTCGCCTGGTAGGCCTCCGCGTGCTGGTAGCTGATCTCCTTCAGCTTCTGCGCGCCCTCGCGCGCGACGGCGTACCCGCGCACTCGGCCGATGAAGAACGACGACGGAGACTGCGCCAATCCCTTGGCGACGACGGCGATCTGGTCCTCGCTGTCCAACACCTGCTGCACCTGACCGGGCAGCGCCCGCAGCCCGGCGACGATCCGCGCACCGTCGGCGTAGGACAGGTCGTGCACCCTGCCGAGCAGCAGCGCCAGGAGCGCGAACCCCACTCCCATGTGGGTGAGGACCTTGGTGGATGCAACGCTCACCTCGGGTCCGGCGTGCAGGTAGATGCCGCCGTCGCACTCGCGGGCGATCGACGAGCCGACCACGTTGATCAGCCCCACGACGCAGCCGCCCTTGCGCTGGATCTCGCGGACGGCGAAGAGGGTGTCGGCGGTCTCGCCGGACTGACTCACCGCGACGTAGAGGGTGTCCGGCTCGACGATCGGGTTGCGGTAGCGGAACTCCGAGGCCGCCTCGGCGTCCGCCGGGATGCGCGCCAGGTCCTCGATCATCGACGCGCCGAGCTGTCCGATGTAGAAGGAGCTTCCGCAGCCGATCGCCTTGACCCGCTTGAAACCGCGCAGTTCCCGGGCGTCGATCCCCAGGCCGTCGAGTCGTGCGGTCGCGAACCGGTCGTCCAGCCGGCCGGACAGCATCCGCTCGAGCGAGGTCGGCTGCTCGTGGATCTCCTTGTGCAGGAACGTGTCGTGGCCCTCCAGTTGCAGCTCGTCCGCCCGCAGGGTCAGCTCCTCGGGCTGCTTGGAGGTGCGAGCGCGGTCGGCGGTGAAGGTCTCGTACCCGCCGGCCGTGACGATGGCCAGCTCGCCGTCGTCCAGGTGGACGACCTGCGAGGTGTGCCGGACGAGCGCCGACGCGTCCGAGCCGACGAACATCTCCCGGTCACCGATGCCGATGATCAGGGGCGAACCCTGGCGGGCGACCACGATCCGGTCGGGCAGCTGAGCGTCCAGGACTGCGACGGCGTAGGTCCCGGTGATCCGCTGCAACGCCTCGATGACCCGGTCCTCCAGGCCGGGTGCCTCGGAGCGGCCGATGAGGTGCGCGAGCACTTCGGTGTCGGTGTCGGAGGTGAACTGCACTCCGTCCGCTTCGAGCTCACTGCGCAGGGCGGTCGCGTTGTCGATGATCCCGTTGTGCACGAGCATGATCCGCCCGTCCGCGCTGCGGTGCGGGTGCGCGTTCGCCTCGGTCGCCGGACCGTGGGTGGCCCACCGGGTGTGACCGATCCCGACCTTGCCGGACAGCCGCTTGGGCAGCGCGGCCTGCAGATCGCGCACCCGACCCACCGCGTGGGCGACCTTCGGCCCCGACCCGGTCAGCAGCGCGATGCCGGCTGAGTCGTAGCCGCGGTACTCCAGCCGCGTCAGGCCCTCCAGCAGGATGGGCGCCGCCTGCTCCGATCCGACGTATCCGACGATTCCGCACATGTTGCTCAGGTCCTATCCGTAGATCATCCGGCGCAGCTGCCGGGCTGAGAGCGAGGGTGGCGCGACGTTGCGATCGGCCAGTTCGGCGGCGATGAGATCGAAGATCTCCTCGTTGCGCCGGCCGTACGTCTGGTGGTGCGCGTGCCGCCGTCGCACGAAGTCCTCCACCGGCTCGGCGTACCAGGCGATGACGTCGTCGACGACCCGAGCCGCCTCCGACGGCGAGAGCCCGGTCGTCTCGACGACGCGGCGTACGAGCTCGGTATCGGGCACGTCGAGCATCATGGACCACAGTCCCCTCGAAATGCACGTTCCTGCCCGCGATCGGGCAGATCCGAGGCATTTGTGGTGGTCGAACTCGGTGCCACGGCCCGTCCGCGCAGTCAGCGGGGCGAGGGAGGGCTAGGTTCGGCAGGTATGGCGAGCAAGGGCAGTCCCGCGGTCGAACTCGAGGTGGGCGACAAGACCGTCCGCATCTCCAACCCCGACCGGGTCTACTTCCCGGCGCGCGGTGAGACCAAGCTCGACCTGGCCAACTACTACCTGTCGGTCGGCGACGGCATCGTGCGCGCGCTGCGCGAGCGGCCGTGCATGCTGCACCGGTTCCCGACCGGCGTCGAGGGCGAGAAGGTGCACCAGAAGCGGGTGCCGCGTGGCGCGCCGGACTGGTTGGAGACCGTACGGATCCACTTCCCCCGCTGGAACCGCACAGCCGATGAGTTGTGCGTCACCGAGCTCGCCAGCGTCCTGTGGGCGGTGCAGATGTCGACGGTCGAGTTCCACCCCTGGAACTCCCGTCGCGCCGACACCGAGCGCCCCGACGAGTGGCGCATCGACCTCGACCCGATGCCGCAGGCGTCGTTCGCCGCGATCCGACGCACCGCGCACACGGCGCACGAGGTGTTGGACGAGCTCGGCATCCGCGGCTTCCCCAAGACCTCCGGTGGCGACGGGCTGCACGTCTACGTGCGGATCGAGCCACGGTGGGAGTTCGGGGAGGTACGCCGTGCGGCGTTCGCCTTCGCGCGCGAGATCGAGCGGCGGATGCCGCGGGAGGTCACCACCACCTGGTGGCGCAGGGACCGCGACCCGGAAGCCGTCTTCGTGGATTACAACCAGAACGCCCGCGACCACACGATCGCCAGTGCGTACTCGGTGCGCGGCAATCCCGAGGCCACCGTCTCGGCGCCGATCGAATGGGGCGAGATCGACGACGTCGAGCCGGGTGACATGACCATCGCGACGGTGCCGGAGCGCTTCGCGCGCCTCGGTGACCTACACGCGCAGATCGACGACACGGCGTACAGCCTGGACACCCTGCTCGAGTGGGCCGACCGCGACGAGCAGGCTCCCCCGGAGAGCTCCGAAGGCACCGACGGCGACGCCGACTGATCAGCCGGCCTGCGGCAGCGGCTCATCCAGCCCTGGCAGGCTCACCCGTCCTCGCCCCATTCGAGCCTTGATCCCCGCCAGGCCGGTGTCGTCCGCGGCACGTCCGCGGCGCATCCTGCGTACGCCGCAGGTCGTCGATCGCCGTGCTGACCACGTCGACGCGGCTGTCCGGGTCGTCGTACCAGTCGACCGGCACTTCGTGGATCCGCAACCCGGCGCGCTCGGCGAGCACGAGCAGCTCGGTGTCGAAGAACCAGCTGTCGTCCTGCACCAGCGGCAGCAGCTCGCGCGCGACGTCGGCTCGAATCGCCTTGAACCCGCACTGCGCGTCAGTGAAGCCGGCGTGCAGCGACACGCGCAGGAGCCGGTTGTAGCCGCGCGAGATGACGTCTCGCTTGAAGCCGCGGACGACGTGCGCGCCGTGCGCGAGCCGGCTGCCGATGGCGAGGTCGGAGTGGCCCGACATCAGCGACGCCACCAACGGCGCCAGCGCGTCGAGATCCGTGGACAGGTCGACGTCCATGTATGCCAGCACGAGCGCGTCCGACATCGACCAACTCGCCCGCAGCGCCCGGCCGCGACCCTTCTGGTCCAGGTGGAGAGCCCGGACCCCCACGAGCTCCTGCTCCAGCCTCCGCCCCACTGCCATGGTCGCGTCGGTGGACGCGTTGTCGGCGACGGTGATCCGGAACGCGTAGGGGAAGTGCTCCTGCAGGTACCCGTGCACCGTCTCGACGCAGGCGGCGAGCGACTCCTGCTCGTTGTGGACCGGGATGACCACGTCGAGCACGGTCGTCGGCAGTCCCGCCGAATTACGTTGCCGGGTGCTGTGTTCGGAGATGAAGGTCGTCATGGCCGTGTCCGCCTCGTCCCTGTCGTCCTTGTACATCTCAATTCGAACTCGTGGGCTGAGTCAGGTCGTAGAACGTCGTGCTGCCGATCGTGACCTTCGTGTAGTGGGCCTCGACCCAGGAGGTGATCGAGCTTCCCGAACCGGACCCGCCGCCCATCCCGCCGCCACTGCTAGCGAGGAAGTAGTGGATCCGCCCGGCCTTCACATAGGCCTGGAACTGAGCCAGGGTCGGCGACGGGTCGCTGCCGTTGAAGCCGCCGATCGGCATCACCGGCTCCCCGCTGCCCAACTGCAGGCCCGCTGCGTTCTGGCTGCCGATCGCCGCCGCCGCCCAGGTGTACTTCGAGGCGTTCGACTGCAGCGCGGCGACGACCTCGGTGCTCGGCGTCGAGGCGTCGAGCAGACCGCCCATCCCGCCGCCGGTCCGGGCGCCTGCGGTGGTGCCGCCGGGCGCACCGCCCGGCGTCGCCCCGCCCGTCGTACCTCCGGGTGCGCGACCCGCGAAACCACCCGTGGTCCCGCCGGCGCGCGCCGCTGCGCGTGCGCCACCCGCGAAGCCACCGCCCATGCCGCCCATCCTCGACCCGCTGGGGCCTGCGACCACGATCGAACCGCTGTGCCCGACCGCCAGGGTGGACACGGTGTACGCCGTGGGACCGGCCAGACCCGCCGCGACCGCCGCCGCGATCACGAACGGCACGAACGTCGCGTGCATCCATCGAATCGCGAGCAGCAGCAACGCCGCTGCCATGCCGGCCGCCAGGATCGAGACGCGCAGCCAGTCGCCGTACGCCGTGACGCGGGTGAGCAGGACGAACGACCAGATCGCGGCGGCGGCGGTCGCGGCCGCCAGGGTGACGGTGCCGAGCACGGTGTGCCGCCGCTCCCACATCTCGATCGCGCCCGCGCCGACGAGGGTGGCGACGGCCGGTGCGAGCGCGACCGTGTAGTACTGGTGGAAGATCCCGGCCATGAAGGAGAAGGTCAGTCCGGTGACGATCAGCCAACCGCCCCAGACCAGATAGAACGCGCGGCGCAGGTCGGTGCGCGGCCGCCGACCACGCACGACGAGGCCGACACCGAGCAGGATCAGTGCGGTCGGGATCAACCACGAGATCTGGGCGCCGACCTCACTGCCGAACATCCGGGTGATCCCGGTGGTGCCCCACTGCCCGCCGGCGTTGCCGCCGCCTCCACCTCCGCCGACCGATCCGGTCTCGTTGCCGGACAACCGACCGAAGCCGTTGTAGCCGAAGGTGAGGTTCCAGAACGAGTTGTCCTGGCTGCCCCCGATGTAGGGCCGCATGCTCGCCGGGGTGAGGGAGACAATCGACACCCACCATCCCGCGGAGACCACCATCGCGGCGAGACCCGCTACGGCGCCGACGATCCGGCGGCGCAGCGTGGTGTTCGCGGCGACGAGGTACGCGATCCCGAAGAACGGCACGACCAGGAAGACCTGGAAGGTCTTGGTCAGGAAACCGAAGCCGATGAAGACACCGACCGCGATCATCCACTTGGCCGAACCCCTCTCGATGGCGCGCAGCGTCGCCCAGCCGCCGAGGGCCATCAGCAGGGTGAGCAATGCATCAGGGTTGTTGAAGCGGAACATCAGCACCGCGATCGGGGTGAGAGCGAGCACTGCGCCGGCGAGCAGCCCGCCCACAGCGCTGAAGTAGCGCTTCACCGTCGCGTACACGGCCGCGACCGCCCCGACCCCCATGAGCACCTGGGGCATCAGGATGGCGAACGAGTTGAGCCCGAAGACGCGCACCGACAGCGCCATCACCCAGAGCGCGGCCGGCGGCTTGTCGACCGTGATCGAGTTCGCGGCATCGGAACTGCCGAAGAGGAACGCCTCCCAGTTGACCGAACCCGCCTGCGCCGCAGCCGAATAGAACGAGTTGGCCCATCCGCTCGCGGTCAGGTTGTAGAAGTACGCGGCCGCCGTGACAACGAGCAGGCCGAAGAGTGCCGGCCGCGCCCACGTGGGGTCGCCGTCCGGGCCGCGCCACACCCGCCCGAAGCGGTCAGCGGCGAATGACGAGCGTGACGCACCGACACCGGACCGGCCGGTCGGTGCGTTCGCCGTGTGGGAGGAGCGCAGGTGCGCTGTCACGGAGTTCATGCGTGGAACCGTGACGGCACGCTCTGTGTGGTTGCTGTGCCGTGACCCTTACCTCCCGATGTGAGCCACGTGACCGCTGACGCGCGGCGGGAGTGCACCGCACCACCCTGCGCCCTACGTGTACGAATACCGCTGCCGACAGGACGAATCCGGATGACGGCGGAGCCACAGCCGGCCCACAGAAGCCCCCGCCACGATCGGCGACGTCAGAAGCCCCTGAGCAGGTGAGGAGTGCGTGATGTCGCACGAGCCCGAACGTGTCGGTCCGTCCGAGGACGACCCGACCCGACCCATGCCTGCGGCGTCACCCGGGTCGCACCCACACTCGGTCGGGACGGCGCCCGCCCTGCGCCGGCCGCGCTGGTCCGGCAAGAAGAGCGCCGTGGTCGCCGCCCTCGCGATCGGCCTGTCCTCGGCAGGTGCCATCGGCGCAGCGGCGGCCTCCCCCGCGGGCCAGTCCGGCGGAGGAGGAACGGCCCGCTGGGCACCCGGCGGCTTCGGCGGGACCGGTACCCGAGGTGGCACCGGCACCCACGACGGGACCGGCACCCGAGGCGGGGCACGCCCCCAGGGCGGAGGCAGCGCCGGTCAGGCGACACCTCCAGCTCCGGGGATCGGCACGGGCGCAGGCACGACCACCTGAGGCGCGTGCGGCTACGGCCCGGTTCTCCCTCGGGGGAAGGACCGGGCCGTTCGGGTCGTCACTTGGAGCGCTGAGCCATCCTGGCCTGCATCTTGGCCACCAGCGGTGGGATCGCCGGGCCGCCCTTCGCGAGACTCTTTCCCGCGCGCTTCATCGTCGCTGTGTAGACCGGACGGCTGAATCGCTTGCTGTTGTAGGCGATCCGCCCATCAGGGTCGGTGAGCACGATGAACTTGCCGGCTTTCATCCCGGCGTAGGCCGAGGCGGCGACCTCGACGGCGCCGCGAGGAGCCTTGGTGATCAGATCGACCGCCGTCTCCTCCATCTCGACGTCCTTGCCCTGCAGGGAGGACGCCAGGTTGGTGCGGAAGAAGCTCGGGCAGATGACTGTCACGACGATGTTCCATGATGACAACTCGTGCAGCAGTGTTTCGGACAGCGCCACCACGCCCGCCTTCACCGAGTTGTACGACGCCATCGCCGGGGAGTGCACGAGTCCGGCGAGCGATGCGGTGTTGACGATCTGCCCGCTCCGCTGCTCTTTGAGCATCGGGGTGAACGTGCGGCACCCGCGGACGACACCGAGCAGGTTGATGTCGACGATCCACTTCCAGTCGTCCATCGATGTCACATCGATCCGGCCGCCCGCCGCCACGCCGGCGTTGTTGACCAGCAGGTCGAGCCCCTGCCAATGGGTCTCGACCCACACTCGGGCCTCGTCCCACTGCTCATCGGACCTGACGTCGAGCTGCCGGTACTCCACCCCGGGCGGAAGGGTGCCCGCAGGCGCCTCCTCGTGCACGTCTCCGACCAGCACCCGGGCGCCCTCGGCGACCAGCAGCTTGACGAGTTCGAGGCCGAGGCCGCTGCACCCACCGGTCACCAGGGCCCGTGCGTCGGCGTACGAGCGCAGGTTCGTGCGTGAATTTCCCATGGCCGCGACCCTACTCGCGCGTAACCCTGATCATACCCAGCGACCGGACCGCACCGCCACGGTCACCTCGAAGTGTGCGGAGTCGCCGTCGCCCACACCCTCCGCCTCACGGACCTCCGCCTTCAGCGGCAGCGCGTACCGCCCCTCCCTGGGGAAGAGGGACGTCTCCCATGCGGTGTCGCCGAGCCGTGCGTGCACCGGGATCATCCCCCACCCGTAGCTGACCTCCTTCGCCAGCTCGCGCAGGTCTGCGCCGTCCTGCTCGGGAAGGTTCACGAAGTAGAACGGCGCCGGGCCCTTCCAGTACCAGATCTCTGCGTCGAATTCTAACTTCATCGCAAGGACAACACCTTTCACTCCAAGAGGGCTGCGATGTCCGCCGCGGTGACAGCGCCCGACACGGCGCCGCCGGCGTCCATCACCGAGGCGAAGAGATCGCGCTTGCGCTCCTGCAACACCACGACCTTCTCCTCCACGGTGCCCTGCGAGACCATCCGATAGACGGTCACCGGTCGTTCCTGCCCGATGCGGTGCACCCGGTCGATCGCCTGCGCCTCGGTGGCCGGGTTCCACCACGGGTCGAGCAGGTAGACGTAGTCGGCCTCGGTGAGGGTGAGTCCCACACCGCCGGCCTTGAGCGAGATCAGGAACGCCGTCTGGTCGCCGGATCGGAACCCGTCGATGACATCCTGCCTGCCCCGGGTGGATCCGTCGAGGTACGACGTGCGCACCCCGGCCGCATCCAGCGCGTCGCGCGCGAGGGCCAGGTAGGAGGTGAACTGGCTGAAGACCAGGGCGCGGTGGCCCTCGTCGGCCAGCTCGGTGAGGTGCTGGGCCAGCAGGGTCAGCTTGGCGGACTGCTCGGCGGCGGGGTAGTCGTCGTCGACCAGCCGCGGGTCGAGCGCCAACTGCCGCAGCCTGGTCAGCGACGCGAGGATCGCGACACGGTTGGTGTCGGCGTCCTCCAGCAGTCCGAGGATCCGCTGGCGTTCGCGCTGCAGGTGCCGGCGGTAGGTCGCCTCGTGGCGAGCGGACGGCTCGACGTGCAGCAGCTGGATCTGCTTGGCGGGCAGATCGGCGGCGACGGCCTCCTTGGTGCGCCGCAGCATCAGCGGCCGGATCCGGCGACGCAGCTGTTCCAGCAGCTCCGGTGCCTTCCCGCTCTCGATCGGGCGACGGTAGCGCTGCCCGAACACCTCCGGATCGGGATAGAGCCCCGGCGCGGCCAGGGCGAACATCGACCAGAGATCCATCAGCGAGTTCTCCAGCGGGGTGCCGGTGATCGCCAGCGTGAACGGCGCGTCGAGCCGCTTGGCGGCCTGGAACGTCTTGGACCGGTGGTTCTTCACCCACTGCGCCTCGTCGAGGATCAGCCCGCTCCATCCCAAAGCGTGGAAGTTCTCGGCGTCCAGGCGCAGCACGGCGTACGACGTCACGACGATCCGGGCGTCACCGATGGTGTCGGCGAGCGACCGCCCCCGCTTGCCGGAGGTCTGCGGCAGCGCCACGATCGGGACGTCGGGAGCGAACCGGGCGGCCTCACCGACCCAGGTGCCGACCACCGAGGACGGCGCGACGACGAGGACGGGCTCGGTCAGGTCGCCGCGCTCGTACGCACGCGCCAGCATCGCCAGGGTCTGCACGGTCTTGCCGAGGCCCATGTCGTCGGCCAGCACACCGCCGAGACGGGCATCCCACAACGTGCTCAGCCACGCGAATCCCTCGCGCTGGTAGGGCCGCAGCTGCGCCCGGAAGCTGTCCGGCAACCTCGGCGGCTCGAGCCGCCCGACGTCGCGCAGACCGCTGACCGCCTCCGCCCACCGGGTCGACTGCCGGCCGGGCACTCCCAACGCGACCAGCTCGTCGTAGAAGCCGACCTGGAAGCGACCCACCCGAAGGCCCTCCCCGGGCTCCCGGTCGACCAGGTCGCGCGCCTCCTCGATCAGCTCACGCAGCCGGTGCAACGACGGGTCGTCGAGGGTGAACCAGGTGCCCGACTGCAGCAGCATGCTCTCGTCACCACGGACGAGCGCCGCGAAGAGCGGCTCGAAGGGCACCTCCTCCCCGCCGATGCTGACGCTCACCCGCAGGTCGAACCAGTCGGTGCCGTCCTCCCGATCCTCGGTGCCGATCTCGATCAGCGGGGTCTCGGTGACCTGCTCGTACGTCGGCAGCTCACCCTCGAGCACCACCTGTAGGTCCTCGTGCTCACTCCACTGCGGCAGGGCCGCAGCGATCCGCACGGCCTCCCACCCGCTCAGCGTGTGCTCCGGGCGCGGCCACCAGCCGAGGCCGCCGACCGCCTCGAGTAGCCCGGCCGACCGCAGCAGCGGTCCGACCCGCTCGACCAGCTCCCGCTCGGCGATGCGATCGCGCCCGACCTGCGACCAACCGAGCGTGACGGGGTGCAGGCGCCGCGCGTCGTACCGGAATCCGGCTCGCACCCGGATCTGCTGGTCCGCCGGACTGTCGAGCGTCAGCTGCAGACGCAGCGGCTCGGCCGGGGCGGCGGCGTGCGGCACCCGGGGAAGTTGTCCGCTGTCGGTGAGCCGGGGCAGCGCCTCGGACCGGAACTCCGCGGCGTCCTCGGCGGGCACCCGCAGACCTCCGGACCGCAGCAGCTCCTCCATCGCGGGGCGCACCGGCGCGGTGAAGCCGGCGAGCGTCATCGCGCCGCCGCGCTCTATCACGGCGACGCCGTGCGCCGGCGATCCGATGAAGATGCGTTCGCCCTCGGGCAACTCGGGCAGCGCCGGCGCGAGCACCAGATCGGCCTCGTCGTCGTCCTGCACCACCTGCAGCTGCGGCGTCACCGGGTACGGCGCCACCTCCAGGCCCGCGGAGACACCGAATCCCTGCATGATCGCCACGCCTGCATCGGAGGCCTGGGCGAGCGCCGGCCACAGCGTGGCAGCGAACTGGTCGAGGTGCAGCTCGCTCGGCAGCAGGCCGCCGTCGGCGATCCGGTGCAGCGCCTTCAACGCGCGGTGCTGAGCGGGGTCCCACGGACGCACCGGGCTGTCGTAGAGCACGTCGTGCCAGGCGGCCTCCTTCACCCACCGCCCGGCCTTGCCGAGGTAGGTCGGCACGATCGCGATGCGCCGCGCGGGGGTGCTGTCGTGGATGGTGGACGGGCGGGTGACCGGCACCATCCGCAGCCCGAGGCGGCGGGTCGCCGCAGCCGGCTCGTCGGCGTACTCCTGCACGAACCGGCGCCACGACGCGGACCGGTCGACCTCGACCTCGCCGCCGAGCGACTCTCGGGCGACGAGCAGCAGGGTGGCCACGTGCTTGCACCGGACCTGCATCGGGCAGGAGCACCGCGAGGTCCATTGCGGGCGCGGGCCGGTGTCCTTGGTGCGGGTGACCAGCGTCGTGTAGTCGCGGTCGCGGCTACCGCCGATGACCCCGAGCAGCATCCGACCCTGGTCACCGGTGTTGATCGAGATCACCCGCTCGGCGTCGACGTAGCCGAGGGCGCGCTCGAACGCCTTGTTGCCGACGTACGCCTCGATGTCGGGGTCGGAGACCTCGCGCAGCCACTCGGCGCCGCGCACCTGGAAGGCGTGCGCGTGCTCGTACGCCGGGTGGTCACCGCCGAAACCATCCGCCACGCGGTACCCACCCTTCACGGCCACGACGTTACCGGCCGGGTCCGACAGCCGACGTGCTCCGGCCGGCCACCGTGGCGCAGGTAAGCGCGAGGGACACAGGTAGACCTGTATCCCTCGCGCCCACCTGTGTCACCGTCACACCTTGGTGGCCTGGAACGGGACGCCGTGCTCCTCACTCACCGTCCGCAGCCGCTCGGCGATGCCGTCGCCGTCGGGTTTGTCGAAGATCACCAGTGCCACGAACGCCGTGTCGTACGGATCGTCGTGCCGGCTGACCTCGACGTGCGCCACCGGTCGGGAGAACGCCGAGCGGGGCCGCACGAACTCCACGCCCGCCATCTGCGACCACGCCACGGAGTGCGACTTACCGCGGTGCATGCCGACCAGGCCGTCGGACGTCGCACGCAGATCCCGCCGGCCGCCGGACCGGCGCAGGTCCCACACCACCAGCACGATCAGGGCGGCCGCGACCGGCAGAATCCACCACAGCCGGAAGACGACGCCCGTGCCGATCGCGCCGACCAGGATGATCGCCACCCGCGGCCAGACACCCAGCGGCACACCGCCCCGCGGCGCCGCGATCACCGAGACGCCGGAGGCTTCGGTCGGGGCCACGTCAGACGTCGGGGACATTGCGGCGCAGCTCCTCCAGCCACACCGTGGCGTTGCCGTCGGAGGGGGCCCGCCAGTCACCGCGCGGCGAGAGTGCACCGCCGGCGACGACCTTCGGCCCGTTGGGCAGGGCCGAGCGCTTGAACTGGCTGAAACCGAAGAAGCGCTGCAGGAAGACCTCCAGCCAGTGCCGGATCTGACCCAGGTCGTACGCCGTCCGGTCACCCTCGGGGTATCCCGCCGGCCATACGCCCCGGGACACGTCCGACCACGCGTGCAGCGCGAGGAACGCGATCTTGGACGGCGCGAAGCCGTAGCGCAGCACGTGGAAGAGGGTGAAGTCCTGCAGCTCGTACGGACCGATGACGGCCTGCGTCGACTGCGGCTTGGCACCCTCGGCGGCCGGCACCAGCTCAGGGCTGATCTCGGTGGTGAGGATCGAGGAGAGCGTGGACCCGACGGCCGGCTCGAACTGCTCCGAGCTGACGACCCAGCGGATCACGTGCTGTATCAACGTCTTCGGGATGCCGGCGTTGACGTTGTAGTGCGACATCTGGTCGCCGACGCCGTAGGTGCACCAGCCGAGCGCCAGCTCCGACAGGTCGCCCGTACCGAGCACGATGCCGCCCTCGTGGTTGGCGATCCGGAAGAGGTAGTCGTAGCGCAGGCCGGCCTGCACGTTCTCGAATGTGACGTCGTAGACGGGCTCACCGCGCCCTGCCGGGTGACCGAGATCGCGCAGCATCTGGGTCGCCGCGGGGCGGATGTCCAACTCGGAGAACGTGACTCCCAGCTGGCCGGCGAGCGCGACGGCGTTCGCCTTGGTCTCGTCGCTCGTGGCGAAGCCGGGCATCGTGTAGGCGAGGACGTCGCTGCGCGGCCGCCCGAGGCGGTCCATGGTGCGAGCGGCGATGATCAGCGCGTGCGTGGAGTCCAGGCCGCCGGACACCCCGATGACGATCTTCGGCTGGCGGATCGCCCGCAGCCGCTGCATCAGGCCGGACACCTGGATGTTCCACGCCTCGTAGCAGTCCTGCGCGAGGCGTGCGGGGTCGTCCGGCACGAAAGGGAACCGGTCGACCGGGCGACGTAGTCCGATATCGCGGGCCGGTGCGTCGAGCGTGAAGGGAATGGTGCGGAACGAGCTGACCCGGTTGTCGTACGTGCGGGCGTTGTCGTCGAACGATCCGTCGCGTTGCCGGTCCTGCCGCAGCTGGTCCAGGTCGACGTCCGCGACGGTACGACGCGCGCCGTCCGGGAAGCGCTCTCCCGCGGCCAGCAACCGGCCGCCCTCGTAGACCATCGTCATGCCGTCCCAGGACAGGTCGGTGGTCGACTCGCCCTGTCCGGCCGCGGCATAGACGTACGCCGCGAGACACCGGGAGGACTGAGCCTGCGCCAGCATCCGCCGGTCGTTCTCGCGGCCGACCGTGATGGGGCTGCCGGAGATGTTGAGCAGCACGGTCGCGCCCGCGAGCGCGGCCAGGGAGCTCGGCGGCACGGGCACCCACATGTCCTCGCACACCTCGACGTGCACCGCGAGACCGCGCACGTCGACCGCGTCGAAGACCAGGTCGGGACCGAAGGGAATCTGCTTGTCGCCCAGCGTGATCCACTCGCCGGTCTGGTCGTCGCCGGCGGCGAAGTAGCGCTTGTCGTAGAACTCCCGGTACGTCGGCAGGTAGGCCTTGGGAGCCACTCCCAGGATCTGCCCGCGATGCACGACGACCGCGCAGTTGTAGACGCGGTGGCCCTTGCGCAGCGGCGCACCGATCACGACCAGGGGCAGCAGGTCGCAGGTGGCGGCCACGACGCGGTCGAGCGCGACCAGGACCGCGTCGAGCACCGCGTCCTGCAGCACCAGGTCGTCGATGGCGTAGCCGGTGAGGCACATCTCGGGGAACGCCGCCACCGCGACCGCATCGTCGTGACATCCGCGGATCTGCTCGATCACGGTGTCCGCGTTGGCGATCGGGTCAGCGATCGAGGTGGGCACGGTGCACGCCGCGACCCGCGCGAACCCGTGTGCGTACGCCGAGGTGAAGTCCACGGCGTCAGTCTCCCAGACCCCACCCCCGGCACCGACCGATCGGCCCGCTCCGAGTCTCGACAGCACGAAGCGTGGGTGCCGTGTCGAGACGCGGCCCACGACCGGGCGACGACAGGACGTCACCGAGATGGTCGTCCCCGCCCACGGACTCACGCGTAGACCGAGGAGATCGCACGGCCGCAGCCCGGTGCACTGCAGGAGCTCAGGGGCCGCGCTCCTGCTCGCTGAGCACCGCTCAGATACGAAAAGACGTGCCGGGCGGGGCCACTGCGCCCCGCCCGGCACGTCCGGGTGGTGAGAGATCAGGCTGCGGACCCGGTGCCGTCCTCGGGCGCGTCGGCCTTCGCCGCCTCGGCGGAGGCGACGGCCTTGCTGCGGCGGTTGATGACGAACGCGGCGGCGGGCACGACGGCCGCCATCGCCACGGCCCGCATCCACGGACGGTTCAGGGTGTGCCCGAGCGCGTGGTCCAGCGAGAGGGTGCCGGGGCCGGTCAGAGCCAGCGTCGCGGCGATGAGGCCGACCGTGGCGGGCAGCTCGTAGCCGCCGTTCTGGCCGAAGAACCCGTTCGACGCGTGCACGGAGCCCGCGACCGCCATGGTCCCGGTCACCGCTCCGGCCGCGGCCGGGGTCGCGAGACCGAGCGCGAGCAGCGCACCGCCGCCGGCCTCGCCGAGGCCCGCCGCGTACGCGTTCGCCTTGCCCGGCTTGAAGCCCATCTGATCGAAGAAGGCGCCGGTGCCCTCGATGCCGCCGCCGCCGAACGCGCCGAACAGCTTCTGGCTGCCGTGGGCCGCCAGGGCGCCTCCGACGCCGAGTCGAAGGGCGAGCAGGCCGATGTCGCGTGATGAAGTCATGGCCCGATCATATCGGTGACACGTCACCTTTCTCTATCCGAAGCAGTGTGACCTCCGTCTCCCTCATGCGTGCAGATTCTGTGCAGCCGGCAGCGGCGGCCCGGTCATCTGGGCGCGCCGGCGTGGGGTCCCCTCGGAATCGACCCAGGTACGGCGCGCGCGACCGGGACCGGGCACGCTGTGGGCATGCGCCTCCTCGCCCGCAACCCCTGGATGCGGGTGGCCCTCATGCTATTCGCCGTCGGCTGGGGCGCCAACCAGTTCGCGCCGCTGCTGCTGGTCTACGAAGCCCATCAGCACCTGACCGAGCAGGTCACGTCGGCGATGTTCGCGGCGTACGTCATCGGCCTCATGCCGGCGCTGCTGCTCTCGGCGCGGCTGGCGGGGCACTTCGGGCACCGCGCGATCATCCGGCCGGTGATGCTGCTCGCGATGGTGTCGTCCGGGGTGCTGCTGCTCGGGCACTGGAGCGAGGCGGCCCTTTTCGTGGGCCGGGTGCTCTACGGCGTCGCCACGGGTGCGGCCATGGCGCCGGGCACGACCTGGGTCAAGGAGCTGTCCGCGGACTCCGCGCCCGGCACCGGTGCACGACGGGCCGCCATGTCGCTGTCCGCGGGATTCATGGGCGGCCCCCTCGTGAGCGGCCTGGTCGCGCAGTGGCTCCCTGCACCGGAGATCCTCGCGTACGCCGTGCACATCGTCCTGATGGCGGGGGTGACGGTGCTCGCCTGGACCACTCCGCAGACCGGCTCGACCACCGACGCCGGGGACCACCGGGAGCACCCGACCCGGGGCCGGCACACCGCTCTGAGCCGAGCGTTCTGGGCCGGCATCGCCCCAGCCGCGCCGTGGGTCTTCACCTGCGCGTCGATCAGCCTCGTCGTGCTGCCCGACGTCGTGCGCGGTTCCGTGAGCAGCTGGGAGGTCGCGTTCAGCGGAATCATGGCCGGCCTCACGCTGGGCACCGGGGTGCTGATCCAGCAGCCGGCGCGCGGGTTCGAGGCCCGTCGCCCCGGCGTCACGACGCTGGCCGGGATGGGCTGCGCCATCGCCGGGTCGCTGCTGGCCCTGCTCGTCGCGCAGGTGAGCGGATGGGCCCTGGTGCCGGTCGCCGGGATCGTGCTCGGCGCGGGATACGGGCTGGTGCTCGTCGGCGGACTGACGGCGGTCGAGCGTCTCGCTCCCCCGCACCAGCTGGCGATGACGAACGCCGTCTTCTACTGCCTGACCTATGTCGGCTTCTTCATGCCCACGGTCATCGCCACGCTGGTGAAGCACTTCCCCACCACCGAGGTGCTCGGGCTCGTGGTCGTCCTGGCCGTCCTCACCACCGCGTGGGTGGCCCTGCGGGGCCGCCGGGACGCGCTCTCGGAGGCCGGGGCGGCATCCACCACGGCGCCCTGAACGACGCGCCGGCATCCGAGCGGCGACACTGTCGGGATGGGCGTCTTCCTCCGGCCGCAGATCCCAGCCGACCTTTCGTCGCTGACAGGGGGCGAGAGCCCGTACGACGATTTCGGGCCACGCGCGGCGCACACGTCGCCGAGGCCGCCGGAGCTGGACGCTCCGGGTGCCTTGTCCGTCGTCGTCACGGAAGACCGATCGCTGGCGGGCACCGTGAGCTGGATCTGGCAGCACTGGGGACCGAACGCCGCGTCGCGCAACCCGATGATCGGCATCTGGCTGCGCCCGTCCCACCGCGGCCGGGGCATCGGCCGCGACGCGCAGGCGCAGCTCGTCGACCTGTTCTTCCGACACACCACCGTCAACCGCGTCGAGGCACACACCGACGTGGACAACATCGCTGAGCAACGCGCGTTGGAGGCGGCCGGGTTCCAGCGCGAGGGAGTGACCAGGGGCGCCCAGTGGCGCGACGGCGGCTTCCACGACGGGGTGCTCTACGCGATCCTGCGTGCCGACCCGCGCCCCGCGGTCATCTCCCCGGCACAGTCCTAGCGCCGACGCTGCGTGCCTGCCTCACCACTCGGGCCGATAGCCGAGATCCTCAGCTCTCGCCAGGCAAGCCGGGGCGGATGCCCCGGCGGTGCAGGTCCGCGTACATCAGCGCCGCCACGCTCTCACCATCGGTGATCGCCCCGCCCGCCACGAGCTCGAGAGCCTGCGACCAGGGTACGGACACCACCTCGTGGATGCCTTCCTCGACGCGCCCACCGAGGTCACCGACCTGAGTGAGTCCCGTTGCCAGATAGACGTGTTCGGGTGCACGGCAGATCCCGTTCAGGGCGTTCATCCGCCCGATCGCGGTCCACTCCCCCGCCTGCAGGCCCGTCTCCTCACGCAGTTCCCGTCGCGCAGCCACCAGCGGCGGCTGGTCGTCGCACGCGCCGGCCGGCACCTCGAGCGACGGCCCGGTCGTGTAACGGGTCATCCGGACCAGCACGACCTGATCCGCGTCGTCGATCGCGACGACGAAGACGGCGGGCTGGCGCACCTGCACCACCCCGTAGATCCCGCGTTCACCGTCGGGCCGCACGACGCGGTCCTCGGTCACCTCGATCCAGCGGTTGCGGTAGACGGTCCGCGAGGACAGCTGCTCCCAGCTCATCGTCCCCGCGGCTCGTACACGGGGGTCTGGCGGGCGAACGCCGCCGCACGGGCGATCTTGAAGTTGCGCCCGGTCATCAGCCGCACCTGCTCGATACGCTCGCGGGCGAAGGTACGGCGGGGTCCGGAGTTCCAGCGCGTCTCGAAGAGCCGCTTGGCCGCGGCCAGCGCGTCCGGCGAACGGGTCGCGAGCTGGTCGGCGAGAGCGCGGGCGTCGGCGTACGGATCGGCGCCGACCGCTCCCACCAGTCCGATCTCGCGCGCGCGGTCGCCGGAGAAGATCTCGGCGGTCATGGTGAGCCGTTTGGCCTGCTCGATGCCGACCAGCTGGGCCAGCGACCGGACGCCGCTCATGTCGGGGATCAGCCCCCATTTGCCCTCCAGTACAGACCATCTCGCGTCAGGGGTGGTGATGCGGAAGTCGGCGCCCAGCGCGATCTGCACCCCGCCGCCGAAGCAGTGCCCGTGCACCGCCGCGATCACCGGCACCGGCAGGCGTCTCCAGACCCAGCACGCCTCCTGGAAGGTGTTGGTGCCCCATCGGGGGCGGGGCACGACCGCCTTGGTCACCTCGCGGGGCTGGCCGAAGGCTTCGGCGAAGTCCAGTCCGGCACAGAAGGAATCGCCCGCGCCGGAGATGACCACCGCGCGGACGGACCGGTCCGACCGAAGGGCGCGACCGGCGTCGACCAGTCCCCGCAGCATCGGCAGGGTGAGAGCGTTGAGCTTCTCCGGGCGGGCGAGACGTACGTCGGCGATCCCGTCGGCGACGTTGCAGGTGACGGACATGCGCCTACCCTACGAAGGCCCTCCGCCCGGGTCGGACGCCCGGCATCTCGATACCGGCCACGGTGACGAACGGCGACAGCATCACCACCAGCACGCACGCCGCGAGATCCACGTGCGCCACCGCCAGCGCCACCGCGACCAGCAGGACGGCGAGGCTGAGGGCAAGCAGGGCGACGTCGCCCGCGGTGGATCCGAGGAGGTAGGCCCGGACCGCCCAGACCGCCACCAGGAAGACGGCCACCGGGACGGCCACGACCGCGAGCGCGGTGGTCCTGCCGACGGCCTCATGCCCGTCGCCACTGGCACGCGCGGCGAGCTGCGAGCCGGCCACGTGCAGGCCGGCGCCCGTCGCGGCGATGGCGGCGAAGAGCGGCACGTGGCCGTAGCCGAAGACGAACTGCCCGGCCGGCCGCCTGCGCAACTGCCCGGCCACGTCTGCGGCGAAGTAGATCCACCACATCGCGAAGGTGAGGCCGATGCCCGCCACGACGACCGCGACCGCCTGCCACGTCCACCCGGCGACGCCCGGCCGGTGCAGCGCGAGCGACGAGGACGCGACCGTCCCGACCACCGCCTCCCCCAGGGTGATGATCGTGAAGAGCCCGTAGCGCTCGGCGATGTGAGCGGGGTGCCACGGCGTGACCGAGCGCCGCTCGACCAGCACCGGGATCGCCACCTCGAGCAGGCCGAGGATCACGAAGACGGGTCCGGCGACGGTCCAGGGCGGCGCGAGCAGCGCGAAGACGACCCAGCACACCTGCGCCAGGACGATCAGGAGGGCGTAGTGGCGGGCCTTGGAGCGCTCGGTGGCCGATTGACGCCCTGCCCGAACCCACTGCGCCACCAACGCGACCCGCATCACGACGTAGCCGGCGACCACTCCGGTGCCATGGAAGGACCCCTCGCGGGTGACCGACTCGAAAAGCCGCGGGATCCCGAGGGCGAGGACGACCACCCCGATCATCTGCACCATCGTGAGGATCCGGTAGAGCCAGTCGTCGGTGTCGAACGCTGAGGCGAACCAGGTGAAGTTGATCCACGCCAGCGCCGTCGCGAACATCGCCATCACGAACGCGCACAGCCCGGTGAGCAGGTGACTCTCGCCGATGCTCGTGGCGAGGTACCCCGCGGCGTTGCCGACCGCGATCACGAAGGTCAGATCGAACAGCAGCTCCAGCGGTGAGGAGACCCGCTCGCGTTCATCGGGGTCGCGCCCGGTCATCCGGGCGAGCGGGTGGGCCCGCGCCACCCGGACGCCGGAGGTCCTGGCCTCGGTCATCGGGTCAGTGTGGCAGCGACCGCAGTACGAGGCGGTGGCTCAGGTGATGATCGGCTCCGGGCGACCGGCACGCCATACGTGCGGGGTCATCTCCGACAGGCCCGGTGAGTACGCGTGCACCGTGAGCGCGAGATCGTCGCCGATGTTGGTCATGTTGTGCACCAGGCCCGGGGTGAAGCTGTACTCGTCGCCCTTGCGCAGATCGCTCTCGGTGAGCCGGCCGCCGCGCCACGTCTCCTGGGTGAGGCCCCCGCGGACCACGTGGAACGCACCGCTGGCGCCGCCGTGGTCGTGCCAGCCGGTCGTCGTACCCGCCGGCCACACCATGAGCCACACCTCGAGGTAGGCGGTGGTGTCCAGCTCGATGCGCACCCGCTCGGTCGCGTCGGGGTCGACGCGGGTCAACAGGTCGTCGTTGCCGGCGAAGAGCCGGGTGATGCGCAGCAACTGCTCGTCGCTGAACGTGCGGATGCCTAAGGAGGCTGTCATCTGGTGTCTCCGGACGGGAAGGACGCCGGGCGGGCCGGCGGGCTGTCGGACGAGTGAACGGGTGGGTTCAGGCGCGACAGCGATGCCACATCGCCGAGCGCGCGGTGCGGCGCATCGGCTGATGAATGGCTGTGTGGAACATGGCTTCACTACATCACGGCGGGGCTGGCAGCGACAAATAGTTTCGCTGTGCGAACGCTGTCTCTTCCGGCTGACCGCGGATCTCAGTCGTGCGGATGCAGCGGCAGCGGCTCGCCGAACCGGCTCCCGAAGGCGAACTCCGAGAAGGGTTTGCGATGCCGCTCCGGCAGCTCGCGCTCGGCGGTGGAGGGATCCACACCCGAGCGTTCGCGCACCGGCCAGGCCCGCCCGACGGCGATGCCCGAGACGATGCTCCACTCGTCCGGCACCTCGTACGCCGCGGCCAGCGCCTCATGGTCGAATCCGCCGAACTGGTGCACGCCCAGCCCCATCGACGCGGCCTGGACGCACAGGTGCGCGACGGCCTGGCCGAGGTCGTACCGCGCGTAGTCGGCGAGCGCGGGCTTGCGCTCCGGGGTCGTCCGGGCCGCGGTCACCAATACGGCACTGGCGGGCGGGACCCACCCCGAGTTGCCGCGGCTGAGCGAGCCCACCAGGACCTCGTGGGCCGCGTCGCCGCGCCGAGCGACCACGAACGCCCAGGGCTGCGCGTTGCCGTTCGACGGTGACCAGCGAGCCGCCTCCAGCAGGGAGGCGAGCTGCTCGTCGGACAGCTCGTACGTCGGGTCGAAGACGGAGGGCGATCTGCGCTCGCGCAGGAGATCCAGGATCTGCGGCGAGGTCGGGGAGGCCGTCATCGCAGAAGCCTAGGCGTCCACTTCGAGGCGCCGGCGCAGGAACGCCAGCACCGCGTCGACGCCCTCCTGCTGACGGTGTGCGGTGAGGGTCGCGTGCTTGGAGCCGGGGAACTCCACGGCGGTGAACGCGTCCCCCAACTCGCGATGCAGGGTCGCGAAGCGGGTGCCGGTCGCCCGGTCACCGGCGTACCGCAGCCCCAGCACCGGGCAGCCTCCGGCCGCCCGCGCCTTGACCGCCGCGAGATCTTTAGGACTGAGCGCCAGGTCGGCCGAGCGGCGTCTGCCGATGGCGAACGGAGTGGAGGGCTGGGCCACGACCGGGGCCGCGACCGAGTCGTCCACCATCATCGCGAGCGCGAAACCGCCGGTGAAGCACATGCCGACCACGCCGACACCGGGTCCGCCGAGCTCATCGTGCAGCGAGCGGGACAGTGACCGCAGCCATCCGGCGATCGGGCTGGTCCGACCCGTCGCGAACGTCGTGAACTCCTTGCTGACACACAGCTGCGGAACGATCGCGGCGGCGTACCCGGCGCTCACCTTGCGGCCCGGGTCGCCGAACAGATGGGGCATGACCACGGTGCACCCGGCCGCGACGACCTCGTCGGCGAACTCGATCACCTCCGGGGTCATCCCGGGGATCTCGTGAATGACGATGACTCCCGGCCCGGTCCCCCGGCGGTAGATGTCGTGGGTGCGCCCGTCGGCGTCGTACTCCGCCCTGGTCCAGCCGTCGAGGGGTGAACCGGTCCGCGCGAGAGTCGACATGGCGCCATCATCGCGGTCTCTCCGCGCCGAGGACAGGCCCTTGGAATCTTCCGGGCCCCGCGTGCGCTGAACCGGGTGAGCAAGAGACCGACACATCGCAAGGAGCGCTCATGAGCACCCAGACCCTGACCACCGACACCTTCACCGACGCCGTCAAGAACGACGGCATCGTGCTGGTCGACTTCTGGGCCGACTGGTGCGGTCCGTGCAAGCAGTTCGGCCCGATCTTCGAGCAGACGTCCGAGGAGCACGAGGACATCACCTTCGCCAAGATCGACACCGACGCCGAGCCGGCGCTCGGCCAGGCCCTCAACATCAGCTCGATCCCGACGGTGATGGCCTTCCGCGACGGCGTGATGGTCTTCGCGCAGCCCGGCGCGCTCAGCAAGCCGATGCTGTCGGACCTCATCCAGCAGGTACGCGGCCTGAAGATGGACGAGGTGCGCGCCAAGCTCGCCCAGAGCTGAGGGCTGCTAGACCGTCGGCGGGAGCTCCAGTTCGGGCTCGTCGGGCACGAGCGTGGGAGTGTCCCGGTTGAGGGTCTTGCCCTGGAAGAACGCCGGGATCGTGCGCATCAGCACGAGCATGATGATCACGCCGACGAGCATCGTGCCGACACCCAGGACGAACGCCCCGCCGATCACCCAGTGCAACCCGGGCACCGTGAAGCCGGTGTAGCTGGCGGCCGTGTCCTTCGCGGGGCTCAGCCAGTCGTCGTGCAGGCTCCAGATCAGCGCGAAGTACATGATGATGCCGCCGAGGGTGGGGATGATGCCGCGCATCCACAGGTCGCGCGTGGAGTTGCCGAGCGTCTTGCGGTAGTACCACGCACACGCGAACCCGGTCAGGCCGTAGTAGAAGGCGATCATCATGCCGAGAGCGGTGACGCAGTCGGCGATGACGTCGGCGGCGTTCGAGGTGTAGTTGAGGATCGCGTAGAGCACGATCGAGATGCCGCCGAAGCCGAGCGTGGCGACCGTGGGGGTGCGGAAGCGAGGGTGCACATCGGCGAACCGTCGTGGCAGCGCCCGGTAGACGCCCATCGAGAGCGCGGTGCGGGCCGTCGGCAGGATCGTGGTCTGCGTCGACGCGGCGGCGGAGGTCAGGACCATGAAGATCAGCAGGTGCGACATGATGCTGCCCACGTGGCCCGCGCCGAAGACCGCCTTGCCCAGCACCGAGATCACATCGCTGGAATTGTCGGTGTTGCCGAGCCCGATTCCCTTGCTGCCCACCCCCGCGAACGACTGTGCCGCGATGGTGACCAGCGTGTAGGTGACCACCAGCATCACCGTCGAGATGATGGCGGCCCTGCCCGGCGTACGGCCCGGGTCGGCGGTCTCCTCGTTGACCGAGACGGCGCTGTCCCAGCCCCAGTAGATGAACAGCATCAGCAGCAGACCGCGGAAGAAGGTCGAGAAGCTGTCGATCTGCATCGGGTTGAACCACGACCAGTCCAGGTGGATGGAGCTGGCGACCCCGTGACCGGTGTAGACCCGGGCCAGCGCGACGACGGAGAAGATCAGGAGCACGAACAGCTCGACGGTGAGCAGCACCTGCTGCAACCGGGCGGAGAGTTCGACCCCGATGTAGCAGATCGCCGTCATGAGCACGATCCAGAGGATCCCGACGAGCAGCACCCAGCCGCTGGTGGGGTTGGACCCGATGCTGTCGGCACCGACCAGGAGGAAGACGTACTGGCCGGCCACCTGCGCCAGGCTCGCCATCACCAGGATGTCGGCGGCGATGATGCCCCAGCCGCCGAGCCAGCCGGTCTTCGGCCCGAACGCCCTGGTGGCCCAGGTGAACGTCGTACCGCAGTCCGGGTCGGCCTTGTTGAGCTCCTGGTAGCCGATCGCCGTGAACAGCATCGGCACGAACGCCAGGATCACGATGATCGGCGATTGCAGGCCGACGCCTACGACGATGAAGCCGAGCGTCGCCGCCAGGCTGTAGGCCGGAGCGGTCGAGGCCACTCCGATGACGACGCTGGCGATGATCCCGAGGGTGCCTCCGCGCAGGCCCTTGTCGGCTGATCCGGACGCTGCGGGGGGTGCGGTGCTGGTCATCGGCTGCCTCTCGTCGAGCGGTGAACGCACTCAAGCTAGGGCACAGACGAGCGAATCGATGGAACAACGGGCCTGATGTGCGGAAAACAGTGTCGATCGGTCGCCGACCTACGAAATTCGCAGCCGCACGTCGGGTCAGGGGCCCGTTCGACGCCGAGCACCCGCGTATCGGGGATACGCGGGTGCTCGGGTGGTACGACGGATCGGCGTTCGGTCAGCCGAGCGCGTCGACGATCGCCGGAACGAAGTCGCCGAGGTCATCGGGGTCGCGCGAGGTGATCAGGGTCCAGCCCTCGGTCGGGCAGACCTTGACGGACTCATCGACCCAGCTGCCGCCGGCGTTGCGCACGTCGGTCTGCACCGAGGCGAACGACGTGAGGGTCTTGCCCTGCAGCACACCCGCCTCGACCAGCACCCACGGCGCGTGGCAGATCGCCGCGATGGTCTTGCCGGCGCCCGTGAACGCCTTCACGAGATCGGTGGCCTTCTCCTCGGTCCGCAACGTGTCGGCGTTGATGGTGCCGCCCGCGATCAGCAGCGCGTCGTAGTCCGAGGCGTCCGCGTCCGAGAGGGCGATGTCGGCCTCGACGTCCTTGCCCGGGTCCTTGTCGCCGACCAGGGTCTTGATGGTGTCCTTCTCGACGGCGGCGATGGTGACCTCGGCGCCCGCCTCCTTCAGCTTCTCGACCGGGACGACGAGTTCGTCCTGCTCGATGCCGTAGTTGGTGACGATCGCGAGGACCTTCTTGCCTTCGATGCCTGCCATGGCTCTCCCTCGTTGATGCGACGTTTGCGGTACCAGACTGCTACCCGAAGTGCGCGCCCGTCATTCGGCCAGCGTCATCCGCCCAGCGCGGGCGGCGCGCTGCGGTAGGTCGCAGGGGTCGCGGACAGACCGATGGGGTTGGCCACCTGACGGCCGCCGGCACAGTCGACGACGGCCGACAGGCCCAGCCGGTCGGCGTACTCGAACGCCTCGGCGAGATCGTTGACCGGTCCGGCGGGTACGCCGACGGCGGACATCCGCTCGTACCAGTCCTGCGCGTCCGCCGCGGCCAGCAGGTCGTTGACGACCGGGACCAATTCCTCGCGGTGTGCGACCCGCTGGGGATTGGTGGCGTAACGCTCGTTGTCGGCCAGGTCCGACTGACCGAGCACCTCTGCCAGGGAACGGAACTGGCGATCGTTGCCGCACGCGATGACGATCGGCTTGTCGCGCGCCTGGAACACCTCGTAGGGGACGAGTGACGGGTGCCGGTTGCCCATGGCCTGCGGGACCGCGCCCGCGAGCAGGTAGCCGCTGGACTGGTTCACCAGGCTGGACAGCAGGCACGACATCAGGTCGACCTCGACCCGCTGCCCCTCGCCGGTGCGGTCGCGATGGCGCAGGGCCGCCAGGATCCCGACCGCGGCGTGCAGGCCGGTGACCACATCCACCACGGCCACCCCGGCTCGGGTCGGCTCCCCCGGTCGCGGGCCGGTCATCGACATCAGCCCGCCCACTGCCTGCACCACGAGGTCGTATCCGGGCAGCGAGCTGTCCCGGCCGAATCCTGTGACGCTGCAATAGACCACGCCGGGGTTCGTTGCGCGTACGTCGTCATACCCGAGCCCCAGCCGGTCCATCCCGCCAGGCAGGAGGTTCTCGACCACGACGTCGGCACGGGAGACGAGGGCGGCCGCCTGCGCGCGGTCACTCTCGTCGCGCAGATCGAGGGCGAGACTGCGCTTGTTGCGGTTGACCGCCTGGAAGTAGGTCGCGACCCCGTCGGCGTCGAACGGCGGCCCCCACTGCCGGGTGTCGTCTCCACTGCCCGGGCGTTCGATCTTGACGACCTCGGCGCCCAGATCGGCCAGCAGCATGGTGGCGTAGGGCCCGGCGAGCACCCGCCCGAAGTCGGCGATGAGCAGTCCGTCCAGGGCACCCGTCATGCGGGCGACGGTATCGCCGCCGTCGTACGTCACCCCTCGGCGCCACCTGGGTTGCAGCGGGTGTCGAACATCGTCTGCGCGCTCACCACCGGTCGCCAGGTCTCCAGGTTCCACGACAGCTTCGACGGCTCGGCGATGCGCGCGTAGTCCCAGTGACAGTCGAACTGGGCGCGCATGGTGACGGTGTCGGCTGCCGGGGCGAGACGCACGACCTGCTGCCAGGCGGCCGCCCGCGCACTCGGTTCCTGCGTCGCCCGGGCCGCCGCGGTCGGGTAGACCCGCAGGCTGCGACCTCGCGAGTCGGGCACCCACCGCACCCGCGCGACGTACGCCGGCGAGCGAGCGGGACCGACGGACCGCGTCGTCACGCCCGTGGTGGGCGTCGGCAATACTGAGTCCGCGGTCGGCTGCGTGCTCCCCTCAGCACCCCGCGAACACCCCGCGAGCGACACGGCGCCCGAGAGGAGCGCGGCGCTAAGGGCGACGCAGCACGCGGAGCGAACCATGCTCGGCCACCTGCTCGAAACCGTGGGCGAGCGCGGCCTGGACGACGTGCCAGGGCGCCTGGCCGCCGTCGGCCGGGTCGGGGAAGACGTCGTGCACCAGCAGCAGCCCGCCCTGCTCCACGTGCGGGGCGAAGGCGCGGTAGTCGTGCTGCGCGGTCTCCTCCGTGTGGTTGCCGTCGAGGAAGAGCAACCGCAGCGGGGCCGTCCACCACTGCGCGACGACCTCGGTGCGTGCCACGACGGCCGTGCACACGTCGTCCAGCTCGTCGAGCACCGGCCTGAAGGAGGGCAGCGTGTCCAGCCGGCCGCTGCGCGCGTCGACCATCGAGGTGTCGTGCCACTCCCAACCGGGCTGGTTCTCCTCCGAGCCGTGGTGATGGTCGACGGTGACGAGGCGCGCACCCGCCACCCGAGCGGCATTCCCCAGCAGGTACGTCGACTTGCCGCAGTAGGTGCCGATCTCCAGCCAGGTGCCCGGCCCGGCCGCGCACCCCACGTCGTAGAGCGCCGCGCCCTCGTCGACGGGCAGGAAGCCGGTGATCTCCGCGACGCGCTGCGCGACGTCCGGTGGCACGGCCATCAGCTGGCCGCCCCGTCCGCGACGCCGTCCCGCACGAGGCAGGATCCCGCGTCGCGGAAGATGGCGGCGCCGCCCGTCGTCTGAGTCAGCGCGTCGGCGGCCAGCAGGATGGCGGCGGCCGACCAGCCGGTCTGCTCGATGGGGTAGACCTCGTCGTTGGGGATGTTCTTGCCGGTCCAGTAGCCGCCGGACTCCTCGTCCCGCAAGAACTGCACCTGTTCGAACATCGCTGTCGCCGCGGCGTTCTCGCCGAGCGCGTCCAGAGCGGCGATGAGCTCGGCCGTCTCCGCAGCGGTCACCCACGGCTCGTCGGCGACACATCGACAGCCGCGCCCGTCCCACACGAACCGGCCGGACGACTCCTGGAGTCGGGCCAGACCCGCCGCGCCGCGAACGATCCCGCACAGCACCGGGTAGTACCAGTCCATGGAGTAGCGGTCGCGGTCGGCGAAGGCGTCGGCTCGCTCGCGCAGAGCACTGTGGATGCCGTCGCGTGCCCACCGCCAGTCGGTGCGATCGTGGCCCAGCCGTTCGGCGATCAGCACCGCGCACTCCAGCGACTGCGCGGCGCTGGCACTCCCGGTCACCAGCGCGAAGTCCTGCACGGCCCCCGCCTCGGAGACCGCCCACGCGAGCGCTCCGGACGGCAGCATCGCCGTCAGAGCGAAGCGCACCGCCCGCTCGACCGTGGGCCAGAAGCGCGCCAGCACGTCGGTCTGCCCGGTCACCAGGTAGTGGTGCCACACCCCGGTGGCCACGTAGAGAGACTGGTTGGTATCGGCGGCGGCCTCCTCGACGCGGCCCTCACGCGTCGCCATCGGCCAGGAACCGTCCGCCCGCTGAGTGCGCGCCAGATAGTCGTACGCCGCGACCGCACCTGCGTGGTGGCCCGTCACCGACAGCCCCATCGCCGACTCGACGTGGTCCCACGGGTCCAGGTGGCTGCCGACGAACCATGGGATCGCGCCGTCGGGGGCTTGCTGGCGCACGATGAACTGCCCTGTCCTCGCGACCTGTTCGGCCGAGAGGACACCGGGCACCGCGAGGCGCGCGAGCGTCATGCCGGCTTACGCAGGTAGACCACGAAGCTCTTGCCCACCACCGGGTTCAGCGCGCGCTCGGCGACCCGGGTCACCGCGGGCGCCCGCATCATGTCCCACACCAGCAGGCGGTGGTAGCCGCGCGTGAGCGCGTTCTCGCGCTCGGTCCCGGAGGCGCACTTGATCCACCAGTACGGCGAGTGCAGGGCGTGCGCGTGGTGCTGCCCGATCGGCTCGAGCCCGGCCGCGGTGAGGCGCCGGACGAGATCGGTGGCCTTGAAGATGCGCACGTGGCCGCCCTCGACCTCGTGGTACTCCTCGGACAGCTTCCAGCAGATCTGTTCGGGCCAGTTGCGGGGCACGGTCACGGCGACCAACCCGCCGGGTCTGGTGATGCGCGCGATCTCGCCGATCGCGGCGTCGACGTCCGGGATGTGCTCCAGGATCTCCGAGGCCAGCACCCGGTCGAAGCTGTCGTCCGCGAAAGGCATCTGCGTCACGTCACCGTGCTGCACCTCCGCGGATCCGCCCGGGCCGCCCTGGCCCTCGGCCTCCATGGCACCGAACATCGTCTTGACGTCCGCGAGATCGGACTCGTTCAGATCGAAGGCCGTGACCCGCGCGCCGCGGCGGTACGCCTCGTAGGAGTGACGGCCCTGGCCGCAGCCGACGTCGATGAACGACATCCCCGGCTGCACGTCGAAGGTCTCGAACCTGATCGTGATCATGCTGCATTCTCCTTGGCACGGGGGCTCGTCGCACGACGGGCCGCGCGCACCTGCTCGTAGACGTCCGCGGTGGCCTCGGCCACCGCGCGCCAGCTGTAGGTCGACACGGCCCGCGCGCGGCCGGCGGCACCCATCCGCGACCGCCGGTCCGGCGCTGCGAATACGTCGGCCAGCGCCCGCCCCAGCGCCGGCGCATCACCCGCCTCGACGAGCACTCCCGCGTCGGTGCCGACGAGCTCCGGCAGCGCCCCCACGCTGGACGCGACGATCGGCGTACCGCACGCCATCGCCTCGACCGCGGGCAGTGAGAACCCTTCGTACAGAGAGGGAATGGCATGCACCTCAGCGGAGGCGAGCAGCTCCGCGAGGTCGGCGTCGCTCAGGTCGTGGCGGAAGTGCACCCGGTCCAGCAGACCCGCCTTCGCCAGCGACGTGCTCGTGCGCTCCGATGCGCGCCCGACCACGACCAGCTCGCTCCAGGCCGCAGGGTCCACGCCGGCCAGGGCCCGGATCAGCACGTCGAGCCCCTTCAGCGGCACATCGGCGCTGGCGATGGTCACGATCCGACCTGTTACGCGCGGCTGGGACGGCGGGACGAAGGTGGCGACGTCGACGCCGACCGGCACCACGGCGAGACGTTCGGCGGGCACCTTGAAGTCCTGCTCGATGTCCGCGGCGGAGTTGTGAGAGACGGTCAGCAGGTGGGCGCTGCGTCGCGCGACCCTGGCCTGCATCTTCACGAAGCCGTACCAACGGCGCTTGGTCACCCGCTGCAGACCGCGCGCCGCCGCCAGCTCCAGTCGCCGGTCACGACTGATCGGGTGGTGGATGGTCGTGAGCAACGGCAGGCCGCGACGCTCCAGGTCGAGGATGCCGGGGGCCAGCGTCTGGTTGTCGTGCAGGATGTCGAACTCGCCGACCCGGTCCCGCAGCAGCCGAGAGAGGCGGGCGCCGAACATGCGCGGCTCGGGAAACCCGCTCGTGCACATCGTGAGGTACTCCAACACGTCCAGATCCGAATGGAATTCAGACGGCCGCGGGTGGTGGAACCGGTCCGGGTGCCGGTAGAGGTCCAGGCTCGGCACACACGTCAGCGTCACCCCGTGGTCGAGATCCGGGTAGGGCGGACCGCTGAAGACGTGCACGTCGTGGCCGAGCGCGACCAGCTCCCGAGACAGGTTGCGCACGTAGACGCCCTGGCCGCCGGAGTGCGGCTTGGAGCGGTACGACGAGAGCGCGACCCGCACGTCAGACCTTTGCCATCTGCCGGCTCCGCGCGCCCCACTCCGCTACGGCCGCGTGCTCGCTGCGCTCGCCCGCAACCTGCGCTGCGCGGGTCACGCTGCGCCGGAGGACGGGTGCAGGTCGCCGTTCGGGGTCCGCACGTCTCCCACCGCCACGTAGGTCATGTCCTGCGTCAGGTCGGCCCGCTTGGTGTCGCGGTTGTCCAGCACGTAGTTCTGCCGCAGGAACCACGGTCGCCGGTCGCCCTGCTTGGGGAAGTCGGCGATGGAGCGTTGCACGTAGCCCGACTGCAGGTCGATCGCCGGCCGGCTGCGCATCGCCTCGTGGGCGGTCGGATACCCGTACGCCGATCCGGACGTGCTGACGTGGTTGACGAACTTGCAGAAGTACTGGGCCGACAGGTCGGCCCGCAGCGTCCAGGACGCGTTCGTGTAGCCGATGCAGATCGCGGCGTTCGGCACGCCCTCGACCATCATCCCGCGGTAGATGTACCGCTCGCCGAAGTCGACCTTCTCGCCGTCGACCGTCAGCTGCGCGCCACCGGCCGCCAGCATGTTCAGCCCGGTGGCGGTGACGATGATGTCGGCGCGCAGCACCCGCCCGGACGACAGCTTGACGCCTTCGGGGGTCCACCGGTCGATGGTGTCGGTGACGATGTCGGCCGTGTGCTCCCGCAGCGCCCTGAAGAGGTCGCCGCGCGGGACCACACAGAGCCGCTCGTCCCATGGGTTGTACTTCGGCTGGAAATTCTCGATGCCGACGCCGCTGCCCTTGAGCTGGGACTCGGTCGCCTTGCGCAGCGCCTTCTTCGCCGTCTTCGGCATCCGGCGGCAGAACTGGTAGAAACCCTGCGTCGCCAGCACGTACCTCCAGCGGGTGATGCTGTGCGCGCGTTCGGCCGACAACCGCTTGCGCAGCTTGGCGGCCGAACCGTCGCGGTCCGGCTGGGCGATGACGTACGACGGGGAACGCTGCAGCATCGTGGGGCGCGCACCGAGCTCGACCAGCGAGGGCACGAGCGTCACCGCGGTCGCACCGGACCCGATGACGACGACGTCCTTGCCCTTCACGTCCAGGTCCTCGGGCCAGAACTGCGGGTGGACCACCTGCCCGGTGAAGTCCTCCCGGCCGGGAAATTCCGGCGTGTAGCCCTGCTCGTAGTTGTAGTAACCCGAGCACATGTAGACGAAGTTCGCGGTGACCTCGCGTGCGCCGCCCGCGGTCTGCACGGTGAGGGTCCAGACGGCGTCCTCGCTGCTCCAGTCCCCGTCGGTCAGCTTGGAGTCGTAGGAGATGTGCTCGTCGATGCCGTACTTGGCGGCCGTCGATTTCAGGTAGTCCAGGATGTCGGCCGCATCCGCGATCGACTTGTCACCGGTCCACGGCTCGAACGGGAAACCCAGGGTGTACATGTCCGAATCGGACCGCACGCCAGGGTATTTGAACAGGTCCCAGGTGCCTCCGAGCCCGTGCCGCGCCTCCAGGATGACGTAGTCCCTCCCGGGGCACATCGTCTGCAGCCGATACCCGGCATCGATCCCGGACAGACCGGCGCCGACCACGACGACGTCATAGTGATCCTTCAGGTCAGGCATCGATCCTCCACTACAGCTGTTGTGTAACTACCTGCCGGTAACCATATGGGACGAATACCGTCCGCGTCCGGGGTCGCCTCGCCATTCTGCCCGTCGCCGCCCGACGCCCGGCCCCGCGGCCGGGGGCGACCGACCCTCCCGCCGCCCGGACGCACGCAGCGCCCGCGCCGCCCGGCAGACTGACCCGATGCCGTACGACGTGATCGTGGTGGGCGCGGGGCCCGCCGGTTCCAGCGCCGCGCACGCAGCCGCCGATGCCGGGGCTCGGGTGCTGATCCTGGATCGGGCCACGTTCCCCCGCTACAAGACGTGCGGGGGCGGCCTCATCGGTCCCACGCTCGCGGCGCTTCCCCAGGACCTGCAGCTGCCGTCGCGCGCGGAGATCCACCGCGCGACGCTGACCCTCGCGGGCGGGCGTTGGGCCGACCGCCGCAGCGACCGCCGCCTGCTGCGCCTGGTCGATCGCGCGTCGTTCGATCACGCGCTGCTGCGCTCCGCCCAGGCCGCGGGGGCACAGACCCACGAGGGCGTGACCGTCACGGGCGTGGAACAGGACGAGGACCTGGTCACCCTGCAGACCTCGGAGGGTCCGCTCACTGCGCACTACGTCATCGGCGCGGACGGGTCGGCGAGCCGGGTGGCCCGGCACGTCGACGTACGGACGGACGGTGTCGACCTGGGCCTCGAGGTGGAGTTGGAGACGGGCGATCAGGCGCACCGGTGGGAGGGCCGCGTGCACCTGGACTGGGGCGCCGACCCCGGCACCTACGCCTGGGTCTTCCCCAAGGGCGACACTCTGACCGTCGGCGTCATCCAGTCACGAGGTCACGCCGCGGCGACGCGCGCCTATCTCGCGAGGTTCGTCACCGACATGGGCCTGTCGGGTCTGCGAGAGATCCAGTCGTCGGGCCACCTCACCCGATGTCGGACGGTGGATTCTCCGTTGTCACGCGGCCGCGTCCTCGTGGCGGGCGACGCCGCCGGCCTGCTCGAACCCTGGACCCGCGAGGGCATCTCGTACGCCGTCCGCTCCGGCCGGTTCGCCGGTCGAAGCGTCGGTGCCGACGGTGCGGACCCCGCGGCTGTGCGCGCGGCGTACGACGCGGCCGTCGAGAGCACACTGGCCCGCGAGATGGCGGCCGGGCGCATCGCGCTGCGGGCGTTCGAACGATCGCCGGCACTGATGCACCACATCGTCGCCCGCACCGGACGGGGCTGGCGGGAGTTCGGCCGTCTGACCGGCGGGGACGCAACGCTGGCCGACGCCCTCGAGCACCGTTCCGTCCGTTGGGGACTGCGCGCGGTCGGTCGCTGACACCTTCGGGCGGGCGTCAGATCCGGATGGCGGTCTCGCCGGCAAGCACGCGGCCGACCGTCCCGCTCGGCGATGTCCCGAGCAGCGTCGCCAGCGTGAAATCCGCTGCCAGCCGCTCGAATTCGCTTCCGTGGCGCAGCATCGCGTGCTTGCCGCCGGTGATGGTCACGTAGCCGATCTCCGCCGTACGCGCCATGGTGGCGGCGACGGCCGCCGAACTCGACGGCTTGGCCACCCGGTCGCGGGAGCCGTGCACGAAGAGGATCTGGCGCCCGGAGGCGTCGAGGCCGTGGGCGTCGTTCGGGTAGACCCAGGGCGCGAGCGCGACGATGCTGCGTACGCCGTCCGCGTCCGCCGACAGCAATGCCGCGCGGCCACCGAGGGAGTGTCCGATCAGGCAGATCGGGAGCTGCTCCCCGAATCGCTGGCGCAGCTGTTCCAGCGCCCATTGCACGTCCTGCACGGGAGTGTGCTGGGTGTCCCAGCCCCGGGACGAGTTCAGCAGGCGGAAGACGGCCAGGCGGCCGGAGCTCTCGCGAGCCACCCGCGCCGCGATGGGGATCATCCGAACGACGGAGAGCTGCGTCGGGCTGACCGCGACCTCGCCGCGCCGCGCGGCACCGCCGTGGAGCACGAGCACCAGCCCCGCGGGGTCCTGAGGGGCAGCGGTCTCGATCAGGCGTGGTTGCGGCACCACCTCATCCTCGCCTGCCCTGCGCGGCCGCCCGCAGCCACCGCCCGTGCAGCAGCCCGCCGGGGATGACCAGGCCCGGGAATATTCACCTTCCGGTGGAGCTTGCCGCCTTCATGACCACCATCGGATTCATCGGAAGCGGCAACATCGGCGGCACCGTCGCCCACCTGGCAGTCGACGCCGGCTACGACGTCGTCGTGTCCAACTCGCGTGGCCCTGAGACGCTGGCCGATCTGGTGCAGAGTCTCGGGCCCAAGGCCCGCGCCGCGACCTCGTCGGAAGCCGCAGCAGCCGGCGACATCGTCGTCGTCACCATCCCGCTCGGCAAGATCGAGCAGGTGCCCGCGCAGGCCCTGGCCGGCAAGGTCGTCATCGACACCTGCAACTACTACCCCGAGCGCGACGGTGCGATCGCAGCCCTCGATGAGAAACAGACCACGACCAGCGGGCTCGTCCAGCAGCACCTGGCGTCGGCGAAGGTCGTGAAGGCCTTCAACAACATCTTCTTCGGGCACCTCGGTTCGATGCAGCGCCCTCGCGGTGCTGCCGACCGCAACACGCTGATGATCGCCGGGGACGACGCCGCCGCCAAGCGGACGGTCTCCGACTTCATCGACGCGATCGGGTACGACGTCTTCGACACCGGCAGCCTCGCCGACAGCTGGCGCTTCCAGCGTGACCAGCCCGCGTACGCCGGTGCCTACGCGGAGGGCGGCGACTTCGACAAGCCCAAGCGCGCTGACCGTGCCGAGTTGCAGGGCCTGCTCGACCAGGCGGACGCAACGATCCGATAAGCCCGCCTGCCACACGTCGCCGGCAGTCCGAGGGTCTCCGTTCGGTGAGGCGATCTGGGCTGCCGGCCGGCGTACGTTGCTGCTGATGATCCGCGAGAGACGTCAGCAGGACCTCGACCTGCCGTGCGAGATCGCCGCGGCCCTGGACGTTGCCCCGAGTTCGATGTCGGGGACGGATCCCAGGGCCTGGTTGGAGCGGGACACCGTCGAGCTCGCGTGGGTCTACGATATGGCGCCGGTGCACGTCGCGCCGACGACGAACGTCGTGGGGCACATGCAGCTCTACCGCCCCACCGAGGCGTCGTCCACCTCTGCCCTGGCCGTGTGCGCCGGACGACCGGCCGGCGCACTACTGGCCATCGGCAGATTCCTCATCAAGCCGCAGGCCCACGACTACGGGATCGCCCGGCACCTGTTGAAGCAGTCGTGCTGCTACATCCAACGGCAGGGCAAGACCGCCGTGCTGGACCTGAACGCCAACAGCTATCTGACCGCCGAGTTCTGCGAGACGTACGGGTTCGTCGACCTTCCCTGCGAGGACCCGGCTGTCGCTCCGATGATCTACGTCGGCTGACTCGAGCCTCACGCGCTCGAGTCTGCTCTTGCGGCTTCGTTCTTCACCCGCGGCGGTCTTCTGTGAAAGTGTCGGTGTGATCCAGGTCACCGCACAGCATTCGCCTTCCGGCAAAGACTCTCCGTGCGGCGGAGAGCATTCGAGGAGCGCTCGATGAGTGTCACCGCTCAGACACAGCCGTCGCGGCAGGTCGCCGGCGCCCTGCGGTCGCAACTCGTGGCCGCCATCGGGGAGTCGGGTGTGATCACCGATCCCGGCGAACTCCGTACGTACGAATGTGACGGCCTGACCGGCTACCGCACGATCCCCGCCATGGTCGTTCTGCCGCGCTCCACTCAGGAGGTCGCCGCGGCCGTGACGCTGTGCGCGCAGCATGGCGTGCCGTTCGTCGCCCGCGGCGCCGGGACAGGGCTGTCCGGAGGAGCGCTCCCGGTGAGTGACGGCATCGTGATCGGGCTGTCCCGGATGCGCGAGGTCATCGGAATCGACCCCGGCAACGCGCGGATGACGGTGCAGCCCGGCGTCACCAACGCAGGCATCTCGGTGCTCGCATCCCCGTACGGGCTCTACTTCGCTCCCGACCCGTCGAGTCAGATCGTCTGCACCGTCGGAGGCAACGTCGCCGAGAACAGCGGCGGCGCGCACTGTCCCAAGTACGGATTCACCTCCAATCACGTGCTGGCGGTGACGTTCGTGACCCCCGACGGCAGCATCGTGCACCTCGGCGGCGACAACGCGGACTCCATCGGGCCTGACCTCCTCGGGGTGATCGTCGGCTCGGAGGGCACGATGGGCATCGTCACCGAGGTCACGGTCCGGTTGCTGCAGCGCCCCGAGTCGGTGCGCACGCTGGTCGCCGACTTCGCCTCGGTCGAGCAGGCCGGTCACGCCGTGGGCGACCTGGTCGCCGCCGGTGTCATCCCGGCCGCCGTGGAGATGCTGGACAACCTGGCGATTCAGGCGTGCGAGGAAGCCACCGGTGCCGGTTTCTCGCGTGACGCAGCTGCGGCCCTGGTCGTCGAGCTGGACGGTTTCGACACCGAGTGCGAAACCGACTTCGACACGGCCCGACGGGTGTGTGACTCCAACGGCGCGACGCACATCCGGGTGCCCGAGAGCGCCGACGAACGCGCGCTGATCTGGAAGGGCCGCAAAGCGGCGTTCGCGGCGATGGGCCGGATCAGCCCGGACTACTTCGTCCAGGACGGGGTCATCCCGCGCAGCAAGCTGGGTCCGGTCCTGACCCAGATCGCCGAGATGGCCGACGAGGCCGGACTGCGGGTGGCCAACGTCTTCCACGCCGGCGACGGCAACCTGCACCCGTTGGTGCTGTACGACGCACGCCACGAGGGTGAGGCCGACGAGGCGGAGCACCTTGCGACCGCGATCGTCGAACTGTGCGTCCGCACCGGAGGTTCGATCAGCGGCGAGCACGGAATCGGCGCGGACAAGGCCTGCTCGATGATGAAGATGTTCACCCCCGACGATCTGGCCGTGATGAAGCGGGTGCGCCAGGCGTTCGATCCCGACGGCATCTGTAATCCGGGCAAGATCTTTCCCACTCCTCGGCTGTGCGGCGAGTTGCCGGGGCCCTACCGCCCGCATCCGTTGGAAGCCGCCGGCGTCATCGGACGAGGGTGACCGCCGGTGAGTGAAACGGCTCAGAAGATCGCGCCCCACGACCTGGAGGAAGCCAGCAGAGTCCTGCGCAAGAGCGAATCCGACGGTCACACAGTGTTGTTCACCGGCGGCGGCACCAAGGCGCAATGGGGTGGGATCCCAGATCCGACGGACCTCCAGATCAGCACCGACCACCTGAACGTCCTCATCAGCCACCACCCCGGGGAGATGACAGCCGCGGTCGGCGCCGGCATGCCGCTGCAGACCTTGCAGACCCAGCTGGCGGAGGAAGGCCAGTGGCTGGCCCTGGACCCGGCCACCGAACGACACGGCGCGACCATCGGCGGGCTGCTCGCGACCGGCGATGCCGGACCGCGTCGGCTGCGGTTCGGGACGATGCGCGACCTCGCCATCGGCACGACCCTGCTGTTGGCCGACGGGACCATCGCGCACAGCGGCAGTCACGTCATCAAGAACGTCGCCGGATACGACCTCACCAAGTTGTTCTACGGCTCTCTCGGAAGCCTCGGACTCATCGGTGAGGTCATCGTGCGGCTGCATCCCCTGCCCGCGTCGAGCGCGACGGTGCTGGCGAGCGCCACCGCACACCAGGCCACTGTGGCCGCAGCGGCACTGAGGCGTTCCGGCGTGGAGCCCACCGCTGTGGAGTGGCTCGATCGTGCCGTTCCCGACGAGGACCCGATGCTGCTCGTCCGGGTCGACGGCAGCGCCGACGGTACGGCGGCGGGGTCGGCCCGGGTGGCGAAACTCCTGACCGACGAGGGTCTTTCGCCGCACGTCCTGGACCAGGACGAGGCCGACCGACGATGGGCGGCAGTGGCCGAAGCCGCGACCGGCGGACCGGACGACACCGTCGTACGGGCCGGGGCGTTGCCCGACACATCGCCGCAGCTCATCGAATCGCTGCATGCGATCGCCGACGAACACGGGGTGTCCGCCTCGGTCGCGAGCAGCACCGGGCTCGGGCTGCACACCGCGGTCCTGCGCGGCTCCGCGAGAGCACAGGCCGACGTCGCACGGCGGTGGCGCGACAGCGTCGAAACCCTGAGCGGCAGCTGCTCACTGCGATCTCGACCCGCTGCGGTCGCCGACCGGCTCGCCCCGTTCGGCACGCCACCGTCCTCCGCGGCGCTGCTGCGCGCGGTCAAACTGCAGTTCGACCCACTCGAACGATGCGCACCCGGGCGGTTCCGTGGCTGGTACTGAACCGTGTCCTGCGCCCGCCACCCCGGCGGTACGAACACCCACACCCGGCCCGAACGGACCCACGGCATGAGCGACCAGACAACGTCGTCGCACGACACCGCGCCTGCGGCAGCGCACCAGCAGCCCGACACCGCTCTGCAGGTCGAGGACCATGGGGACACGGGAGTCTTCGACGCCTTCCATCCGCCCACCGACGCGATGATCTCGGACTGCGTGCACTGCGGGTTCTGCCTTCCTGCCTGTCCGACGTACACCTTGTGGGGGGAGGAGATGGACTCCCCGCGCGGTCGCATCTACCTGATGAAGGCAGGCCGCGAGGGCACCGTGGAGATGGACGAGACCTTCACCGGCCACTTCGACGCGTGCCTGGGCTGTATGGCGTGCGTCAGCGCGTGCCCGAGCGGGGTGAAGTACGACCAGCTGTTGGAGGCGGTGCGGCCTCAGATCGAGCGCAACTACTCCCGCGACCGCAGCGACCGGCTGTTCCGCGCCGCGATCTTCTCCCTCTTCCCCTACCCGAACCGGCTGCGAGCCGCCGCGGTGCTCGGCACCCTGTATCAACGCTCCCTGCGCAAGCCACTGCACAGGTCGGGGCTCCTGGAGAAATTACCCGGCCGGCTGCGGGCCCTCGAGGCGCTGTTGCCGCCGATGGCTCTGCGGGACATCCGGACCCGCCTCGACGAGCACACCCCAGCGGTCGGTGCGACGCGTCATCGGGTGGCGATGCTCACCGGGTGCGCTCAGCAGGTGTTCTTCTCCGAGGTGAACGCCGCCACCGCACGCGTGCTCGCAGCGGAAGGCTGCGACGTCCTCGCGCCGGCGGACCAGACGTGCTGCGGTGCCCTCTCGGTGCACGCGGGACGGGAGCCAGAAGCCCTCGAGCGTGCCCGCGCGCTGATCGACCGGTTCCTTGCTCTCGAGATCGACAGCATCGTGGTCAACGTGGCCGGCTGCGGCTCGACCATGAAGGACTACGGCGCGTTGTTGCGCGACGACCCGCAGTACGCCGAGAAGGCCGCGCGCTTCTCCGCCAAGGTCCGGGACATCAACGAGCTGTTGGACGAGCTGGGCTCGGTCGCGGCCCGTCACCCGATCCCGGGCCGCGTCGCCTACCACGACGCGTGCCACCTCTCCCACGCCCAGCAGATCCGGTCGCAGCCACGCGCCGTGCTCGGCACGATCCCGCAACTGCAGGTCCTCAACATCCCCGAGACGGACCTGTGCTGCGGGTCCGCAGGGATCTACAACCTCGTACAACCCGAACCCGCCGAGGAGCTGGGCCGCCGCAAGGTAGCGAACATCGTCAGCGTCGAGCCGGACATGATCGCCACCGCGAATCCCGGGTGCTTGTTGCAGATCCGGCGATACCTCGACCCCGCCGTCAAGCTCTACCACCCCGTCCAACTCGTGGATTTCTCCATTCGCGGGATCAACCCCCTGGCGCCCTAGGACCGCCGGACTCACCGGTACGCCGTCGCTCGTCCCGTCTGGTTCCCCGCACCCGGAGGTGTCCACCTTGTACGACCAGATCTTCGATCCCGTCCATCACTCCCTCGGCCTGTCAGCGATCTTCGCGGCGCTGCCGCTGCTCACGGTGTTCGTGCTGCTCGCCGTGTTCAAGCTGCCCGCCCAGTGGGCCGCCCTGATCGCCCTGGCCGTGTCCATCGTCGTTGCCATCGCCGTGTACTCGATGCCCGTGGGGCAGACGTTCTCCGCGGCCGGGGAGGGCGCCGCGTTCGGCCTCTTCCCGATCATGTGGATCGTGGTCAACGCGATCTGGGTCTACACGATGTCGGTGACGACGGGGCACTTCGACGTGCTGCGGCGTTCCTTCGCCACCGTGTCCCCGGACCAGCGGATCCAGGCGATCCTCATCGCGTTCTGCTTCGGCGCCCTGCTGGAGGCGCTCGCCGGTTTCGGCACCCCCGTCGCCATCACATCGGTCATGCTGCTCGCGCTCGGCTTCTCCAAGCTCAAGGCGGCGACGGTGGCCCTGGTGGCGAACACCGCTCCGGTCGCCTTCGGTGCGATCGCCGTGCCGATCACCACGCTCGCGAAGATCAGCAACCTGCCCGAGCAGGACCTGGCCTCCGTCGTCGGGCGTCAGACCCCGGTGCTGGCGATCTTCGTCCCCTTGGCCCTGGTCTTCATGGTCGATGGCAGGCGCGGACTCAAGCAGACCTGGCCGGTCGCTCTCCTCGGCGGTGCCATCTTCGGGCTGCTGCAGTTCCTCTGCTCCAACTACATCTCGATCCCGCTCACCGACATCGTCGCGTCGCTCGGCTCGGCGATGGCTGTCGTACTGCTCGTGCGCGTGTGGCAGCCGCGTGAGGTGCTCGCTGCAGACGGCATGAGCGAGGAGGACGTGCAGACCCATCTCGCGGCGGCGACGGCGTCTGCGCATGCGGTGGAGTTGGGCGGCGGCCGAGGTGCCGGTGCGGACCGGTCATCCACGACCTCGGGGGCACGCCAGACCGCATCTGCTGCCGCGGGTGGGCCGGACGGAGGATCGGATGCGGCCGGCATGCCGGATGGGACGGCGTCCGATTCCCGCGGCGACATCTTCCGGGCGTACGCGCCGTACCTGATCATCATCGTCGTCTTCGCGGTCGCCCAGATCGGGTTCGTCACGAAGTTGCTGGCCAAGGGCGCCACCACGTTCGCCTGGCCCGGGTTGCACATCCGGACACCGGCCGGGAAGACCCCGTCCGCCGTCACGTTCGCCTTCGCCTGGCTCCCCGCCGCCGGCACGCTGCTGCTGATCTCCGGGCTGCTCACGATGATCGTGCTCGGGGTGAGGCCCGCGGCGGCAGCGCGTGACTACCTCAAGACCCTGGATCAGCTCAAATGGGCGATCCTGACCGTCGCCGGCGTGCTGGCCCTCGCCTACGTGATGAACCTGTCCGGGCAGACCATCACGATCGGCCGGTGGATGGCCGGCGCCGGCGGGGTGTTCGCCCTCCTGGCGCCCATCCTCGGGTGGCTCGGCGTCGCGGTCACCGGATCCGACACCTCCTCCAACGCCCTCTTCGGCACGCTGCAGGTCTCCGCCGCGCAACAGGCGCACCTGTCACCGACCCTGATGGCGGCAGCTAACAGTTCGGGCGGCGTCCTGGGCAAGATGATCTCTCCGCAGAACCTGGCCATCGCCGCCGCATCGGTGGGCCTGGCCGGACAGGAGGGTGTCATCCTGCGCAGGATCCTCGGGTGGACGGTCGGCTTCCTGCTCTTCATGTGCCTGCTCGTCTATCTGCAGTCCACGAGCGTGCTGTCGTGGATGCTTCCGTGATCTGAGTCGGCGCCGACGGCGAGCAGGGAAGCAGCAGGCTGGGCCACGGCTCCTACGCGCGCCGCCTGGTCAGAGGACGACCTCGAAGAGATGGAGGTCGCCGTCGGCGCCGATCCGCGTGAACCCTGCGTGCTCGAGCGTTCGCCGCGAAGCGACGTTGGCCTTGTCCGTATCGGCGACGACACGCGTGAGCCCGTGCTCGCGCGCGAGGGCAACGAGAGACCGAGCGGCTTCGGCCGCATAGCCGTGTCCTCGGGCAGAGGGCGCGAGGCCGTATCCGATCTCGCCGCAACCGTTCTCAGGCCGTCCCTTGAAACCGGCGCCGCCGATCGCCTGCCCGTCCGAGACTCGAATGACCACGTAGTGACCGAAGGGCCGTTGGTCACCATGCGCGGCGGTGGCGCGCAGGAACATAGTGGCGCCGATGACGTCGCCGTCGAAGGGGAAGTCCCCCGCCCAGGACTCCTCAGGGTCCGGTCGACCCGCGACGATGCGTTCTGCTTCGGCGGTGTCGACGGGATGCAGGATGAGGCGCTCGGTGTGCAGGTCGGTCACCGGGACAGGGAACCAGACGTCTGTCACCACCGCCACCGGATTGCGGTCCCGGTGACGCATGCTCGGTGGCGCGATCCGCGCGCTGCGGAGACCGTCCCGTTCACCGGAACCATCACCCCCACGTCCGATGCGCCCTCGGTTCCGAACACCGTGCGTGGCGGCGCCACGTGGCGACGCGCAGGAGGTTGCTGATGCGTGTTCAGAAGTCTTCGGTCACCCCGCCGGCGGGCGCCGCGACATCGGACGGCGGCGAGGCGGCCACCGACATGTCGTGGCGGCTCCCGCTGGTGCGATGGCGCAGGATATTGCTCTGGGCTCTGGGGTCGTTGTGGCTGTTGGATGCCGCACTGCAGTACCAGCCGTACATGTTCACCGGTGCGTTCCCTCGCGAGGTGATCCGACCCACCGCCGAGGGCAACCCAGGTTGGGTCCATAGCCCGGTCGAGTGGTCAGCCACCCTCATGGCCCATCACATCGTGGTGCTGAACGCCGTGTTCGCCACCGTCCAACTGCTCATCGCGCTGGGTCTGTTCTGGCACCGCACGGTCAAGCCGGCATTGTCCGCCTCGATCGTGTGGGCGCTGCTGGTCTGGTGGCTCGGCGAAGGCCTCGGCGGGATCCTGACCGGGCCGGTGTCGCCCCTGGTCGGTCTACCCGGCGCCGTCGTGCTCTACGCCGTGATCGCGGCCCTCCTGTGGCCGCCGACCCACCCTGCGGTGCACAGCCGGCGGCCACCGATCAGCGTCGCTACGAGCAGCCCACTCCGCGCGGCCGCGACCGGGGTCTGGCTGCTCCTTTGGCTCGGTTTCGCCGTCGAGGCGCTCCTTCCTGCCGACCGTGCCCCGGGCGCCGTCCACGACCTGCTTGCGGGACTGAGCGACGGCGAACCCCACTGGATCGCCGACATCGACGCATGGGCCGCGCGTTCCGCTATCGGGCACGACACGGGGATCTCGATCATCCTTGCGGCATGTTGCGTTCTGATCGCGCTCAGGGTCCTTGCTCCCCCCGCCCTGGCCCGAGCCGGTGTAGCCCTGGCGATCCTGCTGTCGATGGGCATCTGGGTGGTCGCCCAAGACTTCGGTGGGATCGCGACAGGACAGGGCACCGACCCCAACAGCGGCCTGGTCCTGGCGGTACTCGCGCTGTGCTTCTGGCCGATCCACCTCACCGCACGTGACATCAGACCCGCTACGTCGGAGTGAGCACGTGAGCCGCGCTTCGGTCAAGCCCCTACCAGCTCCCATCGACCCTCTGAGATCACCTCGACGGCGCCGTCGACGACTCTTATAGCTGTCTGGTCGTCGATGGCGTAGGTCGGAGACGACAGCCGGCCGGCCCACCGCTCGATCTCTGCGAGGGCGGCATCGGGCATATCCGGGTGGTCGAGGTGCGGGTAGATCGCGAACTGGACCAGTCCGATTGCCTCAGCGACCCCGACAGGCTCGTCACGGCCGTCGTAGTCGTCCCCGACCGCGCCGACGGCGACGCTTCCACCGCTCACGCCCACGTAGACGCTGTCGAGCGACGGCAGGAGGTCTGCCAGCCCGGATCGACGCATCCACCTGCAGAGGAACATCGGATCGCCGCCGCCGACCAGCAGGGCGTCGGTCTCGCGCAGCCGCGGGACCCAGTTCTCCGATCGGACGGTCGGCAACACGCTGAGCTCGAGTACCCCCAGCGACTTCCACCCCAACCCGGACAAGGGACTCGTGGCGGTTCCGTCGATCAGCCTCAAAGCCAGGTCCGGACCGTCAGGGAAGCTGTATGCGGCCGTGGGAATGAGGAGTGCGCTGCACTCGGAGATCGGCTTGCCCAACAGGTCCACCAAGGCGTTGCGGAGGCTCGCATTGGTGATTCCGCACGATGTGAGCAACAGCTTCATCGCGTCTCCTCTGCCCGTCGGGACACACCACCATCGGAAAGCCTAGGCGGTTCCTGACGCAGCGCACCGCGCCGGGATGCAGGCGATCAACCATCCCTCACCGGCACCAGGGAACGGATGCACTCATCCACCTTCTCGGTCGCGTGGTGGCCCGATCAGCGGTGCAGGTGCAGCACAGCCTTGCCGGTGAACGTCCGGTTCATCAGGCCGTGCGCGATGTCGCCGATGTCCTCCCAGCTGCCTTCGGCCTCGATCGGGATGCGCAGTCGCCGGTCGGCGACCAGCTCGGCGAGCAGCCGCAGGTCCTCGCTGGCAGGTCGGATCAGCAGCTCGTTGTACATCCGCAGGCCGTAGAGAGTGCCGCCGCCGACAGCCAGGAACTCCTGCAGGTCCAGTTCGACGTGCGCAGACACCGACCAGCCGAAGGAGACGCACGTGCCGCCGGGCACCAGCATCCCCATGGCGTCCGCGAGCGCAGCCCCACCCAGCGACTCCACGATGAGGTCGTAGGGGCCGAACGCACGTGCAGCGGAGAGGTCGTCACCCACGACGACCTCGTCAGCACCGAGATCCCGGACGACGGTCTCGTGGCGCGGCTGCCGGGAGGTTCCGACGACGAACGCGCCGCTGCTCGTGGCGAGTTGATGGGCGAACAGGCCGACACCGCCGGTCGAACCGGTGATCAGCACCCGCTTGCCCAGGAGCGATCCACCCCTCTCCACCGCCCGGTGGGCGGTGAGTCCGGCGGTCGGCAACGTCGATGCCTGTGCGAAGGACACTGCGTCGGGCAACTCGGCCAGTCGATCGGTGGCGATGGCTACCTGCTCGGCCCATGCTCCGGAGTCGAGCAGACCGACGACGCGGCTGCCCGCCGTGGGCCCGGTGCCGTCCGCGGCCGCGGCGATCACCGTTCCCGCGAGGTCGTGCCCGGGCCGCCAGCCGGCCTCGGCGACCTGCGCGGCGAGCAGGTCACCGCGGTTCAGCGAGGTCGCTTCGACCTGAACCAGAGCTTGGTGCGGGCCCGGTTCGGGCCGGTCGACCTCGGCAACGCCGAGCCGCTGCCTGAGATCGGGGTCGACGACGATCGCGCGCATTGAACTCACGACTGTTCCTCTTCCGTGAGGGCCTGACCACGCTGTCGGTGGCCTGCGATGTCAGAGCACCGGAACCGGGTCTCATCGCGTATCCATCACGCTAAAATCTAGAGCGCGCTCTAAGTCAAGAGCTGACCTCGCACGAGCGGTCGACGGTGCCTCGAGCACGAGTCGGCACGCGGACGGGATGAACATGGGCAGTCAGCCTCGGCAAGACCTCGATTCCCCCACCGCGAGGCCGGACGACGGGGTGTCCATCGCTGAGGCCGCCCGCCTCAGCGGCGTCAGCGTGCACACCCTGCGCTACTACGAGCGCTCCGGAATGATGCCGACGACGCCGATGCGCACCAGCGGCGGGACGCGGCGGTACGGAGGCGCTGAACTCGAGTGGATCCACACGTGCAGGAAGCTGCGGAGCCTCGGCATGTCGACGGACCTCATCCGCCGCTACGTCGACCTCGTGCGTGCCGGGCCGGGCAACGAGGCCGACCGTCTGCACCTGCTCGAGGCACAGCGCGAGCGCGTGCTGGCTCAGCAAGCCCAGTTGTCGATGGACCTGGAGATGATCAACGGCAAGATCCAGGCATATCGCGAGCGCCTCGAGCAGGGATCGGCCGACAAGATCTGGTCCGTTCCACGTGAACCATGAGATGCGGCGGCGACCGGGCGTGTCGCGGGGGCCGCGTGCACGGGCGGCAGGATGGCCGGTATGACGAATTCTGAACCGTCCACACCGCCCCGCCGCGGCGTCCTGGTCACCGGAGCATCGCGCGGGGTCGGCGCCGAGGTGGCGCGCGTCTTCGCGTCCGTGTGTGGCGACCGAGTCGCCGTGCACTACCGCTCCTCACGCGCCGAGGCCGAGGCCGTGGCCGCCGGACTCGAAGGCGACGGGCACACCGTGGTGCAGGGCGACCTGGCCGACCCGCAGCAGGTCGAGCGACTGGTCGGGGAGGCCGCCGCAGCTCTCGGGCGGATCGATGTGCTGGTGAACAATGCCGCGCTGTTCGCCGAGGACCCGTCCACGCAGGGCAGGCGACTGGACCTGAGCGTCGAACACTCGTCATACGAGGACTGGGTGCAGGGATGGCGCCGCACGACCGACGTCAACCTGCTGGGCACGGCCAACGTCACCTATCTCGTGGCGCGACACATGATGGAGGTCGATCCCGCTCACGACCTGCCCAGGGGGCGCATCGTCACGGTCGGGTCGCGGGGTGCCTACCGGGGTGAGCCGCAGGTGCCGGCCTACGGCGCGAGCAAGGCCGGGGTGCATGCGATGACCCAGTCGCTCGCCGTCGCGTTGGCACCCCACGGGATCGGGTGCGTCGGCATCGCACCCGGATTCATCGCCACCGACATGGGAGCAGCCGTGCTCGATGGACCGCAGGGCGATGCCGTACGCGCCCAGAGTCCCTTCGGCCGGGTGGCCACCCCACAAGAGGTCGCGGCTGCGGTCATGACGCTGGCCGAGCCGGGCGCTGAATGGGCCTCGGGCGCGATCGTCGACTTCAACGGCGCCTCGTACCTGCGCTGACCCGCGAACCGGTGGCGTCGAGGACTCGCCCCGGCCGGGAACGTGATTCTTCGGCCGAACGTCGGCCCGCAGCTGATGCGCCTCAGCCGATGACCGAGTCCGAGGGCAGCCAGTTCTCCGGACCGGCGGAGCCGGCGGCGTAGTCCTCCAGCGGCACCCGGTCCTTCGCCCACGCCTTGAGGACGGGATCCATGATGTGCCAACCCAACTCGGCTGCGTCGGCGCGGACGGAGAGCAACGGGTTGCCGTCGAGGATGTCGCGCAACACCTCTCCGTACGCCTGCATGCGGGCGGCCGTCAGGTCGGCGTTCAGCACCTTCTGCTCCAAACCGAGCGGATCGCCCTCGGCGTTCATCGTCAGTTCCAGGGAGACCGCACCGGGCTTGAGGTTGATCACCAGCCTGTCCGCCTGCGCGTCCCCGTTGAACCCCTCGGGGACGTGATCCACAGGACGGAAGTAGCAGACGATCTGCTTGCGGGCAGCGCCGAGCGCCTTGCCGCTGCGCAGCGTGATGGGCACACCGGCCCACCGGCTGTTGCGCACCTCGAGCTTGACCTGGGCGAGGGTCTCGGTGCCGTTCTTGGGATCCACTCCGTCCTCGTCGACGTACGACGGGATCTTCTTGCCGTCCAGGGTGCCGGCGGTGTAGCGGGCGCGTCGCGTGGCGCGCTTGGGCGAGTCCTGCCACAGGTGAGTGGCACGCAGCACCTGCGCCTTGAGGTCGGCCAGCTCCTGCGGGTGCAGTTGGGCGATGGGCTCCATCGCGAAGATGGACATCACCTGCAACAGGTGGCTCTGCAACATGTCGCGCAACGCGCCCGCGGTGTCGTAGTAGCCCGCGCGGCCCTCCAGTGCCAGTGCCTCGTCGTAGAGGATCTCCACACGCTCGATGTGCTCGGAGCTCCAGATCGGGCCCATCACCCGGTTGGCGAACCGCAGACCCACGAGGTTCAGCACGGTCGCGGTGCCCATGAAGTGGTCGATGCGGAAGATCTGGTCCTCCGCCACCACCCGGTGCAGCTGCGCGTTGAGCGCCCGCGCGCTCTTCTCGTCCTCGCCGAACGGCTTCTCCAGCGCGAGCCGCAGGTCCGCCGGCACGTCCAGCTTCTCCAACAGCGCGCAGATCTTGATCGACACGGCCGGCGGCAGCGCGAAGTAGATGACGACCGGCCCATCGGAGCATTGTTCAAGCAACCACTTGAGGTGATCGCCCTGCGTCGCGTCAGCGGTCAGCCAGCGAGCCGACTTCACGACCTGGTCGGTACGCCGCTTGGTGACACCGGTCTCCTGGAACGCCGTCCGGATCCGACGGTGCCACTCGGCGTCGTCCAGCCCGGTGCGGCCGACTCCGAAGAGTTCGACCTTCCGGTCCGGCTCGATGTGCAGCAGACTCCCGAGTCCGGGCAGCAGCAGTCGCTGGGTCAGGTCGCCGCTGGCGCCGAGGATGAGCAGGGTTACGGGATCGTCCGTGGTGGCCATGCCGTCAGCATTCCACGCCGCCCGGCCGAGCACGTGCGACCTCGCACATGCCCGTCGTACGAGCCGCGGCCGGGCTCAGCCCGGGACGGACGACAATTGCCGTACGCCTACCCGTGCGGTGGTCTCGCGGATGACGCTCGCGATCAGCTCGGGGTGGTCGACCATCGGCACGTGGCCACAGTCCGGCAACGGCACGTGGGTGACGCTGGGCAGCTTTCGCGCGGCGCGGCCGGCCTGCCGTGGAAGCAGCAGCCGGTCCTTCTCACCCCACGCGATAGTGCTCGGCACGAGCGGAATCTGCTTGTAGGACAAACCGATCCCTCGGATGAAGCAGGGCCAGAACCCCTTCGCCCGGCGCAGGTTGTACGTGTCGCCGATCGCCTCCTCGGTGCTGAGGTGCTCCGGGTGCACGTAGAGCGAGCGCATCGAGATCGCCCGCAGCCGCTCGTTGCCGCAGACGGCCTCGATGACCGGACCGGGCGCGTAGGACGACACCTTCAGCGCGAGCAGATTCACCGCGAGGAGTCCGAGCTCCGCCTTGGACCAGAACCCGGCGGGCGAGAACGCCGCGCAGCTCTGCACGCTGCCGCGTGCCGCCAGCTCCAGTGCCAGGATCCCGCCCAGGGAGTTGCCGGCCACGTGCGGCTGAGTCACCGCCAGTTCCCGCAGCAGTTCCTCGACCTGATCGGCGTAGCTCGTGATCGTGTAGCCCGCCGGCTTGCCCGGAGCGGGCGACCTGCCGTGCCCGGGAAGGTCGATGTTGATCACGTCGAAGTCGGACGCCAGCAGTTCGGGCACCCGATTCCACGCCTCCCGGCGGTGCCCGATGCCGTGGATCAGCACGATGGGTTCACCGGATCCGGTGCGCGAATACGAGATGGTGCTGGTCATCGTCACTCCTCGCCTGGGGGCCGTCAGCGCGACCTTACCTTGGAGTAACTTGCGGCGAAACGGTTTGGCACGATCCGATGACCCTCTGAGAACGACGACGAGCCGCGGCCCGTCGTCACGCCCGTACGTGCCCTCACCAGAAACGAGCAGTGAGTCCGTGACCATCGGCATCCTGACCAGCGGCGGCGACTGCCCCGGCCTCAACGCAGTGATCCGCGGTGCGGTCATCAAGGGCGATCGCATCTACCAGGAGAGGTTCGTCGGCGTCCGGGACGGATGGCGGGGCATCGTCGAGGACGATGTCGCCGACCTGCCGCGCCACGACGTACGCGGCCTGTCCCGCCAGGGCGGCACCATCCTCGGCACCTCGCGCACCAACCCGTTCGAGCACGGCGGGTCCGAGCGGGTGCGCGAGGTCATGCAGCGACACTCCATGAACGCGTTGATCGCGATCGGCGGCGAGGGCACCCTGACCGCCGCGCGTCGCCTGTCCGACGACGGGCTCCCGGTCGTCGGCGTCCCCAAGACCATCGACAACGACCTGTCCGCCACCGACTACACCTTCGGCTTCGACACCGCCGTGGCGATCGCGACCGAGTCGATCGACCGGCTGCGCACGACCGCGGAGTCGCACCACCGCTGCATGGTGGTCGAGGTGATGGGCCGGCACGTGGGATGGATCGCACTGCACGCCGGGCTCGCGTCCGGGGCCCACGCGGTACTGATCCCGGAGATCCCGGTGTCGCTGGACCAGGTGTGCGAGTGGGTGCGCAGCGCCCAATCCCGAGGTCGCGCACCGGTCGTCGTGGTCGCGGAAGGATTCATCCCGGCCGGCGAGGAGCGTGCGACCGCGCCGCGGGGACTGGACGCCTTCGGCCGGCCGCGCCTCGGCGGCATCGGGGAGACGATCGCCCCGATGATCGAGGAGCAGACCGGCATCGAGACACGCACGGCACGCCTCGGCCACCTGCAGCGCGGTGGGGTGCCGACTGCGTACGACCGGGTGCTCGCAACGCGGTTCGGGGCGGCTGCGATCGACGCCGTCATCGCCGAGCGGTGGGGGTCGATGGTGTCGCTGTCCGGAGAATCGATCGTGCATGTCGACCTGCACGCGGCGACCACGGTGTTGAAGACCGTCCCGCGCGAGCGGTGGGACGAAGCGGCGATCCTATTCGGCTGATACGCCCCCGCGTCGCGAATCCGACTGATTCACAGCAGAAATTGCGGATCAAGGGTAAATATCCAGTCAATCTTCTGTCTACCCGTTGCGGTTCCTGTGCACGTGTGTCCAAGGTGAACCATCCTCTCGCGTCGGCTCAAACAGGGTCCGCGAGCATGTTTCCGGAAGGATCCACATGAAAAAGGCACTCACCGTAGCGGGGGCGGTGGCACTCGCCGCCGGCGCCGCCACCAGCGTGATCCCGACCTCCGCGGCCGCCCAGCCGTCCGCAGCACGCAAGGTCGTCGCCCGTTCCGTCGCCTCACCGGGCAAGGTGATCGGCTCGCCCAGCGCGAGCGCCGCTTCGACATTCATCGTCACACTGCAACCGCGCAACGCGGCTGGACTGCAGTCGTTCGTACGCGCGGTCTCCGACCCCTCGAGCGCGTCGTACCGCAAGTTCATCACCCCCGGCCAGTACGCCGCGCGGTACTCCGCGACCTCCGCGGAGGTCGCCCAGGTGACGGCGTGGCTGCGCAGCCAGGGCCTCAAGCCCGGCAAGGTGTCCCCGACCCGCACGTTCATCACGGTGAGCGGTTCCACCTCCGCGGTGCAGAAGGCCTTCGCGACCAAGATCCACTCGTACAAGACCGGCGCGCGCACCTTCACCGCGCCGGCGACCTCCGTCACCGTCCCCGCGAACCTCGCCGGGTCGATCGCGGGCGTCGTCGGCCTGGACCAGTCGCGACTGCTGCACACCACCAACGTGCGCCCGGATACCACGTCCAAGAAGGCGACCCCCAACCTCAAGTCGTTGGGTGCCACGACCTCCGCGAAGTCCGGCACCAGTGACGCCTGCTCCGCGTACTACGGGCAGTACACGCTGCCCTACATCCCGGCGGGCAAGGCTCCACTGAACAAGAAGCTCCCCGGCTCGATGTGCGGCTACACCCCGCAGCAGATGCAGGCCGCACGTGGCATCAACAAGGTGAAGTCCACCGGCAAGGGCATGAAGGTCGGCATCACGCTGTGGTGCAACGACCCGCGGATCTTCAACGACACCAACACCTGGGCGGGTGACCTCGGCTACCAGAAGCTGAAGTCCAGCCAGTACCAGGTGCTGGCACCGGCGGGCGGCTACAACTCCGACTACTGCGACAACACCGACTCCGGCGGCGTCAACGTCGAGCAGGCTCTGGATGTGCAGTCGATCCACGGCGCCGCCCCGGACGCCAACATCGTCTACTCGGCGGCGGCCGCGCCACTGGACGACTCGCTCCTCACCGCGCTGCACGCCCTGGTGGACGGCAACAAGGTCGACGTCATCACCGACTCCTGGGGTGGCAGCGAGACCAACGACGCGGCGACGAACGACGCGTACAGCTCGGTCTTCATGCAGGCCGCGGCGCAGGGCATCCCGGTGCTCTTCTCCTCCGGCGACGAGGGCGACAACACGAATGGCAACCAGAAGGTGACCCCGCCGAGTCCGGACTACCCGGCCGCCAACCCGTGGGTCACGGCCGTCGGCGGAACGTCGCTCGGCACGTCCAACGTCTCCGGTTCGAAGGTCGGCTGGGAGCAGGGCTGGAACACCGAGCGCAGCATCCTGTCCAACGACACCTGGGGTTCGTGGACCTACCGGTACGGCGGTGGCGGTGGCACGAGCAACTACCACGCGCAGCCCTACTACCAGCAGGGCGTGGTCCCGACCCGCTTCGCCGGAGTCGACCCGCACCGGGTCTACCCCGACCTGGCCGGCGCGGCCGACCCCTACACCGGATACCTGATCGGGTACCACGACGGATCGACGGCTTCGGGTGACTTCACCCTCAGCAAGATCGGCGGGACCAGCTGGTCCTCGCCGTGGACCGCCGGCACCCTCGCGCTGGCCGGGAAGCGACTGGGCTTCCTGAACCCGAAGATCTACGGTGCGGGCCACGCCGGCCTCACCGACATCGCGGGCAACCAGCTCACGCACGGCTTCGAGCTGAAGGCCAACTTCGTCAACAAGACGACGGGTGCGATCTACCAGGCACTGACCACGGTGAGCGTCAACTCCCAGAACCTCGAGGACCAGACGCTGACCTCGGACACGGGATACGACAACCTGACCGGGTTCGGTGTGCCGACGTCGACCAAGGCGTTCCTGGCAGCACTGCTGAAGTAGCACGACCTGCGATCGGTCGATCGCATCAGACGGGGGCTCCGGTATGCCGGGGCCTCCGTCCTGTGCGTCCGGACGCGTCTCATCCGGCCCGGTCACCCGATCTCTCGACCCACCGATGAGAGGGTGGCCCGATGGCCGAGATCCTGCTGCTCCACTCCGCTCTCGGGCTGCGCCCCGCCGTCGGGGAGTACGCCGACCTGTTGCGCGCCGGCGGACACGTCGTACGGACCCCGGACTTCTACGACGGACACGTCTTCAACGTCCAGGCCGAAGGCATCGCCTATCGCGAAGAGGTGGGCGGCAGAACGTTGCTCGCGCGGGTGACGGACCAGCTGGGCGACCTGCCGGACGATGCCGTGCTGGCCGGGTTCTCGCTCGGCGCGGCATTCGCGCAGCATCTGAGTGCCGCCCGTCCGGCGGCGCGCGCGACGATCCTGCTGCACGCGGTCGGGCCGGTGCGCGGCGACTGGCCGGGGATGCCGGTGCAGGTGCACCGGTACGCGTCCGACCCGATCATAAAGGAGAGCGACGTGGTCGCCCTCGGCGCCGCCGTACGCGCCTCGGGAGCATCCTTCGAGGACGTGGTGGTCCCCGGCAGCGGGCACCTCTTCACCGATCTCGGGGTCACCGACGGCGACCGCGACGCGCGCGACCGCAGTGTCCGCCACGTGCTGGATCTCCTGGCCAGCCTCGACGCCTGAATCCATCAGACCGGGGCCTGATGCAGCGGCTGACGCGCCGATGGCGTTCGGACGACATGGCAGAGTGAGTCGCATGTCCATCTTCGATCGGATCTTCGGCCGTTCCCCGGCACCGCGCGCCGATCCGGCGACCGGCCCTGCGATGACGGATCCGACGACGCCGCAACCGACTGCGGCGCACGGCGATGGCGATGGCGATGGCGATCAGCGTGCGATCGAGCGCTACCAGTACCTGCTTCGGACGGCACCGCCGGACAAGATCGAGCAGGCACACCAAGAGGCATTCGCCCAGCTGACCCCGCAGCAACGCCAACAGGTCCTGCAGACCCTCAGCGAGGCCTCACCCGCTGACCGACCGCAGAGCGACTCGGCGGCCGACCTGGCCCGCAGCGCGACCCGGGTCGAGATGCAGCGCCCGGGAAGCCTGACGCAGATCTTCGGCGGCCGCGGTATGGGAATGGGCGGCGGTATGGGGATGGGCATCGGCGGCATGCTGCTGACGTCGGTGGCCGGCTCGTTCATCGGGTCCGCCATCGCCCAGGAGATGTTCGACGACAACGGCGACGGCGGCAACGGCGACGCACAGAACTCCGACGACCAGCAGCAGGACAACTCCGCCCAGGACACCGGCTCCGACAACTCCGGCGCGGATCAGGCCGCCGTCGCCGACGACGGCTCCGCCGGCTATGACGGGGGAGATGTCGGCGGCGGTTTCGACGCCGGTTTCGACGGGGGAGACGTCGGCGGCGGCGACTTCTAGCGAACCGATGGGGAGGCTGAGACAGGCGTGCGGGGTGCTCCGCGCCCGCTGCCGCTGACGTCAGCCGCGGTCACGGTCGTCGCACTGCCTCCTCCTACGACGACTCGTGGCGTGTGTGCTGACCGGTCGGGCCGCCCGCCGAGACCCACGCGCCCAAGGGCTCAGACGGCCGCTCCTCCTCGGCCGTCGTGCGAGCCACCACCTCGAAACCCCGGGCGCGGTAGTTGGCCAGGGCGTGCGGGCCGTCGAGGTCGCAGGTGTGCAGCCAGACGCGGCCGGTCGCCGGCAGGGCGTGCCGCTCGGGCAAGGTCCACCCGGCCTCGATCGCGTACGTGAGCAGCGCGCGGCCGAGGCCGTGTCCGACGGCGTGCGTGAGCAGCCCGAAGTGCAGGATCTCCACCGAGGTGGCGCCGGCCTCGACCACCGGTGCCAGCTGCACGTACCCGGCCGGCGCGCCGTCGGCGTACAGCACGTGCAGCTCGGCGCCGGGCCGAGACAACTCCTCGGCCCACTGCTCGCGCGTCCACTCCAACCGGTCGGTCCAGCGCCACGGGCCGCCCACGACGGCGTAGAGCCAGCGCGCGAATTCCGGTGTCGTGGTGGCGACCCGGTCGATCCGGGCGCCCGGCGGCAGCTCGACGGCGCGCGCCGGAGGCCGGATGGTCATCTGCAGCGTCGTCGTGGTCACCAGCACCCAGCGAGAATACGACCGGGATCCGTGGGTCAGGGCTTGCGGGAGACCACGTCGGCCACCCGAGCGATCGCCGAGGACCTCCCTGTCGCGAGCTCTCGCTGGTCGGCCCGCCGGTACGCCGCGTACAGGCCGCGAACACCCAGCCACCGCAACGGTTCCGGCTCCCAGCGCTGCACCGTGCGGTTGACCCAGGGCAGCCGGGTGCGCTCGGTGTCCTCGCCGGTCACCAGCTCAGCGAGCGTGCGCCCGCCGAGCGACGCCGCGGTGACTCCGTGCCCGACGTATCCACCGCTGTACCCCGAACCCGTCGAGGCGTCGTACGACACGGTCGCCGACCAGTCCCGCGGCACGCCCAGCACCCCGGACCACGCGTGCGCGACGGGCACGTCCCGGGTGGCCGGCAGCAGCCGGTGCAACGCCGCGGCCAGCTGGGTGACGGTGGTCTCGTGGGTGGTGCCGTCGTTGTCGGTCCGCGACCCGTAGCGGTAGGGGACGCCCCTGCCACCGATCGCGATCCGGTCGTCGGCGGTGCGTTGGGCGTAGATGTAGACGTGCGCCTCGTCGCCCAGCACCTCGCGGCCCTCCCACCCGATTTGCGCCCACACCTCGGCCGGGATCGGGTCGGTCGCGATCATCGAGGAGTTCATCGGCAGCCAGGTGCGCCGCTCCCCCGGCAGTCCCGCGGTGAAGCCCTCGGTGCACCGCAGCACGTGCTGAGCGCGGACCGTGCCGTGGTCGGTGTGCACGGCGTGCGGCGCGATGGAGGTCACGGCGGTGTCCTCCACGATCGAGACCCCCAGCTGCTCCACCGTCCGCGCCAGCCCTTCGATGAGCTTCGCGGGATGGATCCGGGCGCAGTGCGGGGTCCAGATCGCCGCCCGCACCCCGTCGATCGCGATACGGGCGAACGCCTGTGTCGCGTCCAGCCATTCGTCGTCGGGGACCTGCCAGCCGCGGTCCTCGTCGTAGGCCGCCCGCAACCGGCCGGTCTGAGCCGGCGTGGTCGCCACGGTCAGCTCCCCGCCCTTGACGACGTCCGCGTCGATGTCCGACTCGGCGCACACCGCGATCACCTCGTCGACCTGACGGCGCAGCTCGGCCTCGAAGTCGATCACGCCCGTCCGTCCCGTGGGGCCCTTCGCGAGGACGGCGCGCGACCCCGGGAGCGCGGCGGTGAGCCATCCGCCGTTGCGGCCTGAGGCGCCGAATCCGGCGAATTCCCGCTCGACCACGACCACGTCGAGGGAGGGGCGGATCTGCTTGAGGTAGAACGCCGCCCACAGACCCGTGTATCCGGCGCCGACGATGCAGACGTCCGCGTCACGATCGCCGTCGAGTGCAGGGCGCCGCACCGGCGGGCCGCCGAGAGTGGACCACCAGTGAGAGACCGCGCCGTTGACCGTCATTCACCAAGCCTGCCAGGTCGAATGCCCGAGATGTCGACGGTCCCGCGCGGAGCGGGCCGAGGTCCCAGGTTCGCGACCGGGCGACTGCGATGATCCCGGCATGACGCAGCGTGTGGTGACCGTGTTGGAGGACGACCTCGACGGCGGTCCGGCGGTGGAGACGGTCCGGTTCGGTCTGGACGGTGTGACATACGAGATCGATGTGTCGAAGGCTCACGCTGAGCAGCTGCGGTCGACCCTGGGGACGTGGCGTGAGCGTGCCCGTCGCGCGGGGACGACGCACCCCGCGGTCCCGCGCCAGGTGGAGACCCCGGTCGACCCTCGCGCCGTGCGCGCCTGGGCCACGTCGCGAGATCTTCCTCTTCCCTCCAAGGGCCGCATCCCCGATGCCGTCGTCGAGCAGTTCCGCGCCGCCGGGAACTGAGCCGGCTCGTCCGACGCCTCAGCTCGTCACCAGGACGACGGCGATCACGATCATGGTGATCCCGATCAGCACGTCGAGCACCTGCCAGGTGCGCGGCCGCACGAGCCAGCGTGCGCTGGCGGCAGCGCCGTACCCGATGGAGCAGAACCACACGACGCTCGCGAGGACCGCACCGCCCGCGAACCACCAACGCCCCTGCAATCCCTGCTGATTGGCGATGTTGCCGAGCATCAGGACGGTGTCGAGATAGACGTGCGGGTTGAGGAAGGTGAGGGCGAGGGTGGTCGCGACCACCGATCGCGCTCCGGACAGGACCACCGGTCCGAGCCCGGAGGGGTGCCGCGCCGCGAGCAGCGAGCGCACGCCGAACCACAGCAGGTACGCCGCGCCCGCGAACTTCAGCAGCGTCAGCACCGTCGGGTGCGAGGCGACGAGAGCGCCCACCCCACCGACCCCTGCCGCGATGAGCACGGCGTCGCTCAGGGCGCAGATGGTGACGACGACCGCGACGTGGTCGCGCGCGAGCCCCTGGCGTAGCACGTACGCGTTCTGTGCTCCGATCGCGACGATCAGCGACAGGCCGGTCGCGAAACCGGTGAGCGCCGACGTCAACATGAGGCGATCAGCGTACGAGCGACCGATCCGGCCATCGGACACCCCTAGCCTGTCCGGGTGAGCACATCGGTGCGCCTCGAGCACGCCTGGGACAGGCTGCGACCGCGACTGGACGCGGGCCGCATCGTCCTCGGCATCACCGGCCCTCCCGCTGCCGGCAAGTCGACGGTCGCCGAACAAGTGCACGGCTGGTCGATCGCGGCCGGGATCCCGGCGGTCGTCGTGCCGATGGACGGCTACCACTTGGCGCAGGCCGTGCTCGACGCCCGCAGCTGGGCCGACGTCAAGGGCGCTCCGCACACCTTCGACGCGGCGGGCTATGCCGATCTCCTCCGCCGGGTGCGGACCCAGGCGGCGAGCGACTCGACGGTGTGGGCGCCCCGGTTCGACCGCTCCCTCGAGGACCCGATCGCCGGAGCCATCGCCGTCGCACCCGACGACAGACTGATCATCACGGAGGGCAACTACCTTCTGCTGGAGCAGGACCCGTGGCGCGCGGTGCGAGCGTGCCTCGACGAGTGCTGGTACCTGGAGCTGCCGGACGGCGTACGCCGCGAGCGCCTGACCCGCCGCCACCAGGACTTCGGGCGCTCCCCGCAGGAGGCAGCGCACCGGGCACTCGGCACGGACGAGGTCAATGCCCGGCTCGTCGCCGCGTCGCGCCGGGCCGCCGACGTCGTCATACGCGCCGACTGAGCTCAGTCGGCGCCGATGTCCTCGTGCCACAGCGCCGGGTGAGCGGCGATGAAGTCGGTCATGAGCCCGACGCACTCCGGATCGTCGAGCAGCACCACCTCGACACCGTGCTCGGCCAGCCAGTCGTGGCCGCCGTGGAAGGTGCGAGCCTCCCCGATCACGACCCGGGAGATGCCGAACTGCCGCACCAGGCCGCTGCAGAACCAGCACGGCGACAGCGTCGTCACCATCGTCGTGCCGCGGTAGGTGGACTGCCGTCCGGCGGCCTTGAACGCCGCCGTCTCCCCGTGCATCGACGGGTCGCCGTCCTGGACGCGCCGGTTATGACCGCGCCCGAGCACCGAGCCGTCCGCCGCGACGAGTGCCGCGCCGATGGGTATGCCGCCCTCCGCCAGCCCGAGCCGCGCCTCGGCGACGGCGATCCGCAGCAGTTCCCGATCATCCCCGCGGGTGGCCCGCGGGTCGACCCCGCCTGCGCTCACCTCAGGCTGCCGGCGCGGGCTCGGTGTCGACCGGCCGCACGTCGGCACGCGGCTGTCCGGCCATGGCCTTGTAGAGCACGCCGTAGATGACGGCCGCGATCAGGAAGCCGACCACCGGGGTGATGTCGCCGACCACCGGGTGGTGCTTGGGGATCGGTCCGAGGTACTTGGTCTGGTTGGAGAACAGGAAGATCGACACGGCTCCGCCGACGAACATCGCGATGGGACCCGCCCAGTTGCCGTGCCCGCGGTCCAGGACCAGGGCGTTGATGTCCTGGCCCCGACGCAGCAGCCGGTCCAGCAGCACGACGCCCAGCCACGGGGCGATCCAGTAGGAGATGATCAGCAGGAAGTTCTCGTACTTGCTCCCGGCGTCGTCCAGACCGAAGTAGGCGAGCACGAAACCCGCGACGCCGAAGACCATGGCCACGACCATCCGGGCACGGTGCACCGGCAGCCGTACCCCGAGCGCCAGCGCCGACATCGCGCCGGAATAGATGTTGAGCGCGTTGGCCGCCACGGCGCCGACGGCGATGCCGAGCAGAGTCAGCTTGCCGAGCCAGGTGGGGAACATGCTGGTGTAAACGCCGGGGTCGACGGCGGGCTTCGCGACGACGAACACCATGGCGGCGCCCGCGCACTCCAGGACGACGCAGGACAGGAAGACGCCGAGTCCGGCGTACCCGCCGGTCCGCGCGCGGTTGACGGAGCGCGGCAGGTAGCGGGTGTAGTCCGACGCGTACGGGTTCCAGCCGCACGCGTACCCGAATGCCGCAGCCGCCTCGATCAGGAACGCGCCGGTGACAGACAACGGCGGGAAGAGGGTCTTGCCGGTGCGCAGCTCACTCAGGTGGGACGTGCTGAGGTCCGCTTTGTGGAAGGCGATGACCGCGCCGATCACGAAGACGACGGCGAGAGCCGGAAGCACGAACTTCTCGAAGCTGTGCACGAGGTTGTGCCCGAACGCCGCGACCGTCAGCTGCGCGGCGACGATGATCAGCAGGCACAGCCATCGGGGGATGCCGCCTGCGAGGGCGTGCAGCGCCAGCGCGCCGCTGACGCTGTTGACGGCGAACCAGCCGACACCGGCGACCAGCGCGTTCAGGCCCGCCGGGAGGATGTTGCCGATCCAGCCGAATCCCGAGCGGCTGAGCACCATCTGGGCCAGCCCGCTCAGCGGCCCCCAGCTGGACAGCACGCCGTGTGTGGCCGACCCTAGGGCGGTACCCACCACGATCGCCGCCGCCGCCTGCCAGAACGACAGACCGAAGAAGAGGGGACCGATGATGCCCACGGCGATCGTCGCGAACTCGAGGTTGGGAGAGGTCCACGTCCACAGCATCTGCAGGGGACGGCCGTGCCGTTCGCTGTCCGGGATGTACTCCACACCCCCTGGTTCGAGGGCGACGGTCTTGCTCCCGTAGTGCTCCTCGGCGATGGGGTTGGCGACAGTGCTGGATGCGCTCACGGGGCCAGTCTGGCGCCTCGGGGTGGTGGCCATGGTTTCGCCGACGTAAATCCTGGGCGATCGGCATACTCACGGGGTGAGCACACTGGTTTTCCTGCACGCCCACCCCGACGACGAGGCCAGCTCCACCTCCGGCAGCATCGCCCGCGCGGTGCACGACGGGCATCGCGTCGTGGTCGTCTTCGCCACCAACGGTGACCACGGCGAGGCCGCGGAGGATCTCGCCGAGGGCGAGACGGTGCCGATGCGGCGGCACCGCGAGGCAGCCGAGTCCGGGCGGGTGCTCGGCGTCGATCGGATCGAATGGCTCGGCTACGCCGACTCCGGGATGACCGGGTGGGCGCAGAACGACGCCGAGGGCGCGTTCGCGCGAGCGGACGTCGAGGAGGCCGCCGCCAAGGTCGCGCGGATCCTCGACGACGAGGACGCCGACATCCTGATCGGCTACGACTGGCACGGGGCGTACGGCCACCCCGACCACGTACGGGTGCACCACGTCGCGCACCGGGCCGCGGCCCTCGCACGCCGTACCCCGCGAGCGTTCGAGGTCACCATGAACAGGGACGCGATGCGCGCGCTGATGGCGCACGCTCCGGAGGGTCAGGGTTTCGACGTCGACGGGCCGATGGACGACGGCAACCCGATGGGTCTACCGGAGAGCGAGATCCACTGGGACGTCGACGTGTCCGACTATCTGGAGGTGAAACGGGCGTCGATGCAGGCTCATGCGAGCCAGGTGAGCGACATCGGGATGTTCATGGCGATGTCGCCGGAGGTGTTCGCGGGATCGTTCGGGCACGAGTACTACGTCGAACCGGGCCGGCCCGCCGGGATGACGCAGGGGTGGCCGTTCGCCTGACCGTCGCCACAGGCGGGCGCAGGCGGTGCTCAGCGCACCGGCACGGCATCCACCGGGAGATGAATTCCTGGGTATAGCCTGACAATTCGCGTCTCAGACGCGCGCGGGCAACCGTGTCGCGACAAGCAAAGGAGCAAGTGTCGTGGGCTTTCTGTTGTGGATCCTGGCCGTCATCCTGGTGATCGCCGGCATCGTGGTCCTTCTCAAGGGCAGCATCATCCTGGGCATCGTGCTCATCGTGGTCGGCCTCGCCGTAGGACCCGGCGGCTGGAGCGTCCTCAGCAAGCGCTGACCGTTCCTCGTGCCGAGTGGCATACATATGTTTCCGGTGCACCCCCTGGGAGTGCGCCACTGGAGACATAGGTATGCCACTCGGTGTTTCAGGCTTGTGTATCTCTGCTCTCTTGTGCAGTGACGCTCATCATCTGCAGCCACGGAGCGCCGTACGTCGTCACGAGAGCCACGTCGGCGGCGTCCCGGCCGCGGCCGATCACCACGCGGCCCTTGCGGGTGCGGTCGTGCCGCGCGTCGAAGTCCCACCACCGGTCCCCCAGCCAGACCTGGGTCCAGGCGTGGAAGTCCATCGGCGCAGGATTGATCGGCGCGTCCATGTCCGGCATGTACCCGAAGACGTAGCGCGCGGGGATGTTCAGCGCGCGGCAGAAGGTGATCAGCAGGTGCGCGAAGTCGCGGCACACGCCTTGCCCGGTCGTCCACGCGTCCACCGACGTCGACAGCGAGTTGGTGGATCCGATGGTGTACGTGAGGTATTCGTGCACGTAGGTGCACAGCGCCGACACCCGGCCGTATCCGCGAGGGTGGTTGCCGAACTGCCGCCACGCGTGGGTGCCGAGCACGTCTGGCTGGCAGAAGCGGCTGGAGATCGTGTACTGCAGCACCTCATCCGGCAGGTGCTCCGGAGAGATCTCGGGCGCGTCGGTGTCGACGTCCTCCGGTGCGTCGGGCACCTCGGCACGCACCGCGTACTCGAACGTGGTGATGCCCTGCGGCAGGACGAGCCGGGTGCAGGTGTTGCCGAACGCGTCACGGAAGTCATGACTGTCCACCGCCGCGGAGTTGGTCCACGACTCCCCCGAGAGGGTGACCTTCGCATTGTCGGTCGGCTTCACCTGGAAGACCGCCGCCGTCGGCGCCAGTGAGGAGTAACGGAAGGTGCACCCCAGGTCGAGCGTGCGGGTGTTCATCGTTGTGGTCGTCCTCGCTCGAGCAGGGGCACGGTGACAGCGAACGCTACCGGCAGGAGCACGCAGAACCGCCGCGCACCCTGGAGTGGGTGCGCGGCGGCTCGACTCCCCCGTATGTCGGCTGCGTCAGTCGGTGACCGCAGCAGCCCGGTCGCGTTCGGCGACCTCGGCCTCGGCGAGCACCAGCTCGTCCGCTTCGGGCAGCTGGGGCCGACGCATCACGGTCAGCACCAGCAGGAACGCGACGATCAGCAGGCCGCCCGCGACCACGAACCCACGGTCCGCACCGCGCACGAAGACCTCGAGTGCGGCGCGCCCCGCGGAGGAGGTCTCCGCCGGGCCCTTGCCCGCGGTGGCGAAGACGCTCACCAGCACCGCGAGCCCGAGGGCGCCGCCGAGCTGCTGGGTCACGCTCACCAGGCCGGACGCCACCGAGGTGTCCTTGGGCTCGACGCCGGCGATACCGGCGGTGGTGAGCGGCACGAACGCGATGCCGTTGCCCAGTCCGAAGACCACCAGAGCGGGCACCATCGTGGCGTAGGTGCTGCCGACGTCCAGGATCGACATCCAGGTCAGGCCGATGCCCGAGAGCAGCAGACCCGTCGAGGCGATCGCCTTGGTGGAGAAGCGCTGAGCGAAGACCCGCGAGACGAGCTGTGAGGCCAGGAAGACCGATACCGGGATGGGCAGGAACGCCAGCCCGGACTCCCACGGGGTCCAGCCGAGCACGATCTGCATGAACTGGCTCATGAAGAAGAACGTGCCCATCGAGCCCGCGACGAGCAGGGTGCGGGCGACGTACGCGACCGAGCGGTCCCGGTGCGCGAAGAGGTGCAGCGGGGTGATCGGCGCCTTGGCGCTGCGCTCGACCAGGATGAAGGCGGCCATCATCACCAGGCCGACGGCGAACGACGCGAGCGTGCGAGTGTCGCTCCACCCGTCGGAGGCGGCGCGGATGAAGCCGTAGACGAGGGTCGACATACCGGCCGTGACCAGCACGGCACCGGCGACGTCCACGGAGCCCTTGGTCATCTTGGAGATCGGCAGGGCCCGGATTCCGAGCGCAAGCACGACGATGCCGATGGGCACGTTGACGAAGAAGACCCAGCGCCAGGAGGCGACCGAGGTGAGCACGCCGCCGGCGATCAGGCCGATGGCCGCGCCGCTCGCGGAGACGACGGTGTAGAGGCCGATCGCGCGGGTCTGCTCACGGCCCGGCTTGACGCTCGACATCAGGATCGCGAGCGCGGAGGGCGCGAGCAGGGCCGCACCGACGCCCTGCAGGCCGCGAGCGGCGAGCAGCAGGGCGGAGTCCTGGGCGATGCCGCCGAGGAAGGACGCCAGGGTGAAGATCGCGAGTCCCGCGAGAAACGCGCGACGCCGGCCGAAGAGATCGCCGGCGCGGGCGCCCAGCAGCAGCAGGCCACCGAAGGCGAGCGTGTAGGCGTTCACCACCCAGGACAGGTTGGCGGGGTTCATCTTGAGCTGGGTCTGGATGTCCGGCAGCGCGATGTTCACGATCGCGGCGTCGAGGACGATCATCAGCTGGGTCACGAGGACCACGACCATGATGAGTCCAGGGTTGGCAGGGCGCGCAGAACGGTCGGCGGAGCGGCGGCCCCACCGGCCGCGGCTGCGAGCGCCGACGGGCGCGGTGGTCGACGTGCCGCCCGGGGCGGACTGCGTCGAGGATGACGGCGAGGTGGTGAGTGCCATGGAGTGGTCCTAAGAGTCAGAGGAGTAGTACCCTCGTACTGGAAACGGAGAAGAACTCCGCTTGCACGACTATACGGAGGGTTCCTCCGGTTGTGCAAGTGGGTCGGCAAGAGAAGGTGAATCACGTGTCCGTTACGGCGAAGAAGCCGCTGCGCGCCGATGCCGCACGCAACCGTCGGCTGCTGATCGACACCGCCGCTGACGCATTCGCGGCGAACGGCGTCGATGTCCCCCTCGATGACATTGCGCGGACCGCCGGGGTCGGCATCGGCACCCTCTACCGCCACTTCCCCACCCGCGAGGACCTCGTCCTCGCCGTCTATGCCGCTCGCGTCGACGACCTGGCGCAGCGCTCGGATGAGCTTGCAAGGCGCCCGGATTCGGGTGAGGCCCTGCATGAGTGGATGCGCGAGTTCGTCGACTTCTACGCCGTCAAGCGCGGCATCATCCACCTGCTGCGCTCGATGATGAACACCAACTACGAGCCGTTCGAGGCAATCCGCGCGAAGCTGCTGCACTCCGCCGACGTGGTCCTCGCCCCTGCCATCGCGGCGGGCGTGATCCGCGCGGACACCAGCGCGACCGAGCTCACCCGCGCACTCGGCGGGATCTGCCTGGCGAGCACCCAGCCAGACGCCGACCAGGTGTCGATGAACCTGGTCGACCTCATCTACGACGGTCTGCGCTACGGCACCAGGGCCTGAGCAGTCGGCATACTCGGCGGGTGACCACCGACGAGCCGACGATCCTCGCGACCTCCGGCGGCCTGCGGCCCGGTGAGCGCACGTACTTCGAGTTCACCCCGCTCACCCAGTACGCCGTCGACCTCGCCGGTGTGGCAGGGCGCGCTCCGCGGGTCTGCACCGTCACCACGGCGGGCGGGGACGCGGCGCACGTCATGCACGGGCTCGCCGAGGCGGGGCGTATCGCCGGATACGACCACACCAATCTGCAGCTCTTCGGGATGCCCAACGTCGCGGACGTCGAAGCCCATCTCCTCTCCCAGGACGTCATCTGGGTGATGGGCGGCTCGGTCGTCAACCTGCTGGCCGTCTGGCGGGCGCACGGACTCGACGCGATCCTGCACCGCGCATGGCAGGCAGGCGTCGTCCTCACAGGGGTGAGCGCCGGGTCGATCTGCTGGTATCAGGGCGGTACGACGGATTCGTTCGGACCGCAGCTCGCGCCGGTGACCGACGGGCTGGCCTTCCTGCCCTACGGCAACGGTGTGCACTACGACAGCGAGGAGCGGCGCCGTCCCCTGATCCACCGCCTGGTCGCCGACGGCACGCTGGGCCCGACCCACTGCACCGACGACGGGGTCGGACTTCTCTACCGCGGAACGGAACTCGTCGAGGCGGTCGCCGAGAGCGGTGCGGGCGCGTACGTCGTGCACCGCGACGGCGACACGGTGCGTGAGGATGCCCTGGACGTACGCCGCCTGCCCGCCTGAGCGGGCGGGTCGCAGGTGACAGTGCGGCCGTGCCGAGGTGCGCTGCGCACAACGGCACCGCCCGGTCCCTCGCGGGCGCGGGCGGCCCACCCGAGCGTCCACGACGACACCGCGTGGGCCCTTAGGTCATCGCGATGCGCACCACCGCCACCGTGGCGTCGCCATCGACCGTGACGTCATCGCCCAGCGCAGCGACCAGGCTGTCAAGCGGTGGGAGGTGGAACGCGTGATCGCCTGTCCGTACCGCGGTTTTGCCGTCCAAAACCACGATCGTGAGCATGGTCGAGGCACCTGCGGCGAACGTGACGGATCCGTCGACGGACACGGTTTCCAGGCTGCTGGTCGCCCGCCCGCGACCCGTCATGACATTGAGGTCGTAGCCGTTCGCGTGCAGCGCGCGCACGGCGTCCTCACCGCGGAACGAGACCACCTCGCGGCGGGGCACCGTGACCGGGTCGTCGCCGACCACCAGCGATAGAGGACCGTCGCCGAGATTCATGAGCCGCCTGTCCACACCCGACAGCGCTGAGAAGTCGGACGCCGCCGCGATGGTCGCGATGCTGAGGCGCCAGACGAGCGCGCCGTCCGTCGTGCGGTACGCGGCGAGCTCACGGGTCTCCCCCAGACCGTTCGCCCACCGGGAGACCTGCAGGTCCTCGAACCGAAGGATCCGCGCCGCCCCGCCTTCAGCCGCTGTCACCGTTCCTCATCCCAGCTGATGGACGTGCCCGGTGTCCTCATCCGCCCAGGATGGCCTAGGGCCGCACGCGTGCGGGTCAGGTACGCGACGAGCGTCGTAGCCCGGTGATGAGCAGGCCGACCATCCGGTGGGCGTCGTACGTCGTGTCGGCGCCCCGCTCGACGCCGATGCAGAGGTTGCCGGTGGCGTGCATGAGCGTGAGGGCGTCGACGTCGCTGCGTGTCTCGCCTGCCTGAGTCGCCGCATCGAGCAGCGAGGCGCAGGCCGGGACGAGCCGGTCGAGGAAGTAAGCATGAAGCGAGTCGAAACTCGCCTCCTCCGACCGCAGCGCACCGGCCAGTCCGTGCTTGGTGACGAGGAAGTCCACGAACCCGTCCATCCATGCCGCGAGGGCGTCTGCGGGCGAATCGAGATCGGCGAGCAGCCGCGGCGCGGCGTCCACGAGCGCCTCGATCTGGTGACGGTAGACACCGATGACCAGGTCTGCGCGGGTCGGGAAATGCCGGTAGATCGTGCCCATCCCGACGCCGGCCTCCGCGGCGATCGCCCGGACGGGGGCATCGACGCCGCGCGCCACGAAGACCGCGGCGGCCGCGTCGAGCAGCGTCTGCTCGTTCCGGCGCGCGTCCGCACGCTTGCGCACGGTCGACGACGTCACCTCGTCGCTTACCTCGATCTCCGCCTCCCCCTCACAAACGGAACATAGCTCCGTATAGTGTCGGAGCAACGTTCCGTTTCCATCATGCCACCAGAGGAGATGCTCATGCGGTACCGCCCACTCGGCCGGACCGGTGTCCAGGTCAGCGCCCTGTCGCTCGGTGCGATGAACTTCGGCGCGAACGGTCGTACGACGCAGGAGAATGCGTCCGCGATCCTCGACGCCGCGCTCGAGGTGGGGATCGACACCCGCCCGTCCATCGCCGATGCCTCGCTGCGGCGCCGCTGATGGCCACCGCAGCACGACCGAGCTTCGGGATCATGACCCCGCCGATGAACGTCGGCTACGACGACCTCCTCCGGGTGTGGCGCGAGGCCGACGACATCCCCGCGGTCGAACACGCGTGGCTGTTCGACCACCTCATGCCCATCGGGGGTGACCTGGACGGCCCGATCTTCGAGGGGTGGACGCTGCTGTCAGCGCTCGCCGCGCAGACCAGCCGCCTGCGACTCGGCCTGATGGTCACGAGCAACCGGTTCCGGCCGCCGGCGGTGCTGGCGAAGATCGCGACCACCGTCGACATCGTCTCCGGCGGCCGACTCGACTTCGGCATCGGCGCCGGATCGCGGCCGAGCGTCCCGATCGCCCGGCGCGAGTACGTGGCTCACGGGCTGCCGTACCACGACTCGGCCCACGCGGTCGGCAGTCTGGCCGAGGCGTGCACGATCATCCGGCAGCTGTGGACGCAGGACGCCCCGTTCGATTTCGACGGCGCCTACCACCACCTGGAGGGCGCGTTCGGCAACCCCAAGCCCGTGCAACGGCCGGGACCGCCCATCGTCATCGGCGGTCGAGCGATCGCGACCCTTTGCGTCGTGGCGGAGCACGCCGACATCTGGAACATCCCGGGCGGAGACATCGCCGATGCGCGCGACCGCAGCGCGATGCTCGACCGGTTCTGTGCCGAGATCGGCCGGGATCCCGCCGCGATCACCCGCTCGATCTTCCTGCCTGTCTCCCTCGATCGACCGCAGTCCACCCGCGCCGGGGTCACCGAGGCGCTCGATGCAGGGTTCACGCACATCGTCCTCGGGCTCGGTGCGCCGTACGGCGACGGCATCGTGCGGCGGGTGGTCGAGGAGATCATCGGGGACTTCGCTCCAGGCGGCTCGGACGGCTCAGCACAGGATCAGGGCAGCGGCCGGTAGAGCACACGTAGTCAGACGCGGCCGCGGGTCGGGGACTCGAACGCGCCGGGGACGGTGCCGATGGTCACGAATCCCAGGTCGGCGTACAGCCGCTCTGCGGCCTCGTTCCCCTCGACGACCGCGTTGAACTGCATCCCCCGCGAACCCGGTCACGGTCGCCCACCGCAGAGTGTCCTGCACCAGGGCCCGGCCCACGCCTCGGCCCCGAGCTGAACGCGCGACCATGAAACTGCCGCTGGCGATGTGGTGACCCGGCCCCGGCCGATTCGCGTACATGTTCGCGGTGCCGAGGACGCGACCGCCCGAACGCGCCACCGTCGTCCGCCCGGGAGGTCCCACGATCCACATCGAACGCGCCTCGCGTTCGGACATCGCGGGGTCGTAGGCGAACATCTCCCGCTCCAGGGCGACCTCGTGAACGATGGGCCACACCTGCTCCCAGTCCCGGGTCGTGAACGTCTCGATCTGCGGCGAAGAGGTCACGGCCCCAGCCAAGCCTCGAGCGAGGACCATCGCCAGGTGTTCTCGAGAGGACGCTCCAGGACACGCCCGGCCGAGGCGGCCGCGCCGACCAGGGCTTGAATGAAGACATGACAGACAACGCGCAGCACACCGCCCAGCACTGGGTCGCCACGGACTACGGCGATCTCGACGTGCTGCGGTTGGAGGAGACCGACGTGCCCCCACCCGCCGAGGGCGAGGTCACCATCGACGTACGGGCCGCCGGGATGAACCCGGCCGACTACAAACACATCGCCCGCAGCGGCGACCGGGATGCGTTGCCGGTGGCCATCGGCTACGAGGTCGCCGGCGTCATCTCGGCGTTAGGACCGAACACTCGGATCGCTTCCGGCGCCGGGGCCGTCGGGGATGAGGTGCTCGCCTTCCGGGTCGCGGGCGGCTACGCGTCGAGTATCACGGTCCCTGCCCGCGACGTCTTCGCAAAACCAACCGGACTCTCGTTTCCCGAGGCTGCCAACCTGCTGCTCGCCGGGACGACGGCATCGGAGATGTTGCATGTCACGGGAGTCGCGAAAGGCGACACCGTCGTGGTGCACGGTGCGTCCGGAGCCGTCGGGGTCAGCCTGCTGCAGCAGGCGCGACTGATCGGCGCGCGCGTGATCGGCACCGCGGGCGAGAAGAGCTTCGACACCGTGCGGCGGTTCGACGGCATCCCGGTCGCCTACGGCGAAGGGCTGCAGGAGCGCGTGCGCGACCTGGCCCCCGAGGGCATCGCCGCAGCGCTCGACTGTGTCGGCACCGATGAGGCCGTCGATGTCTCGTTGGTCCTCGTCGAGGACCGGGATCGCATCGTCACCATCGCCGCCTTCGGCCGCGCCGAGCAGGACGGCATCCGTGTCATCGGCGGAGCCATGCCGGCGAGCGCGGCATACCGGGACGGGGTGCGCGCGCACCTCATTCGACTCGCGGGCGAGGGCGATCTGGTCGTGCCCATGGCAGACACCTACCCGCTGCGCGACGCGCTCCGAGCGCTCGAACTGCTCAAGTCCGGGCACCCGGGCGGCAAATTGGCGCTGCTGCCCTGAGGCGGCGTGCGTTCGCCACAGGGCCGGGCCGTGAGCCGCGACTGGCGGCGTACGGTCCGGCCCCGCAACGGGTCGCTCAGCGGTAGGACTTCTTGACGCTCGCCTCGACGGTGTGGGCCAGCACGTCCTGGCCGGCGACGCTGGGGTGCACCCCGCAGCCGCTCTGGGCGCCGCTCGACGTCGCAGTCTGGTGCGGGAACAGCTGCGTCAGCAGACCTGCCGCGCAGCTGTCTCCACCGGAGTGCAGTGCGGCGTTCTGGAACGCGGCGTACCCGTCGGCGATCCGGACGCCGTACGGCTTGGCAGCCGTGTCCATGACCTGGTTGAGCGCCACGCTGCCCGCGCTCGCGGTGGCCGAGGAATAGTTCGTCGAGTAGTAGTTCACGATCACGATCTGGCCGGAGTAGCGCGCCTGCTGCCGCAGGGTGGACAGGATCGTGCTCACGTTCTTGCTGATCCCGGCGAGCGTGGCCGCCAACGCCGTACCGGTGCAGGTGCCGCTGTGCTGCGCCTGGCACAGGAACGCGTCGTTCGCGCCGATGCCGAGCGTCACCAGGCGGGTGTTGTGGTGCTTCTTCAGGAAGTCCACCGCGAAGGTCAGCTGGCTCTCGGTCTTGCTGCGGTAGGTCACGTGCAGCGGGAAGTTGGTGCGGTATCCGGCGGGCGTTTCGCACGCGTAGCTCGGGGTGGCCGTGTTGATGAGACTGCCGGAGGTCTCACCCGGGCACGTGGCATTCGTGACCCGCACCCCGAGCGCGGTGCCGACCTCCTCGGGGTAACCGACGAAGCTCGTGGGGTCCAGGTAGTTCGGCGGCGGGAAGGTCGTGGGCTCGCGGTAGCCGAAGGCAACCGAGTCACCCAGGGCCAGATAATCCGAGCCCGGCACGACGGGCCGCTGGTGCGAGGAGCCCCAGTGGGCCGGTTGAGCCGGGTGTGCCGTCGCCGCGAGGGACGGCACGGCGACCCCCACGCTCAGCGCCGCCGTCGCGGTCAGAGCGAGGATGTTCCGCCGAGAATGCCGAAGGACTGGAACGCGCATGAATGCCTACTCTCCGTAGAACCGATGTGCCCCGAACCGTTTCGGAAAGTAGCACGGCCACCTGCCTGGACAGCCCCGAACCGGCGACTTCCGGACCCTGAACGCAATGTCGATTTCCCGCCAGCGCAGCTCCCGTCCGGCTGCGACAGTGGGACACATGGACGCCGCTACCGACCTGCTCGTGCAGGCCATCGACCGCACCCGCCTGGACGAGGTGCGCCGCAACGATGCGGACGGGCACGGCAACCAGGTGGCCCCGTTCGCCGCCACCGGACAGGGCGAGCCCCTGCGCTGCTGCCTGCGCTACGCCGAGCCAGGAGAGCACATCGCCCTCGTCTCGTACGCGCCGTTCGACCATCCGTCGGTATGGACCGAGGTCGGGCCCGTCTACATCCACGCCGCGTCCTGCGGCGGCTATCCGACGTCCGGGCGGCTTCCCGCGCAGCTGTCGACCGGTCCTCGACTGCTGCGCACCTACCGCGCGGACGACACCATGAACTACGAGCACAACACGGTCGTGCCGGACCAGGTCGCGCTCGAGCCGATCATCCGGCGACTGTTGTCGCACGCGGATGTCGCGACGGTGCACGTGCGCAACCTCGACTCGCAGTGCTTCATGTACGCGGTCGGCGCGGATCACGCTTCGGCAGATGATTCGGCGTGAGGACGCAGAACGCGGAGAGCTATCTGCAGGCCGCAGCCTCGGTGGTCGACCTGGTCGGGCGGGTCGGGCCCTCGGCGACGATCCCGCAGCGGGGTTCGGCGCACTCGTGGACCAGGTGGGCGCCGAGCTCGCCTCGGCCGACCCGGCCGCGGTGATCACGACCATTGCCGGCGGGATGACCGTCGACACCTACCTTCCGACCCGCACGTTCGAGCTGGTGGTGCACGGCCTCGACATATGCGCCGCGGCCGACCTGCCGACCACCTTCACACCGGCATCGCTGAACGAGACGTGCGCGTTGGCCGGTCGCATCGCGGCCCGCGCCGGCCGCGGCCCGCCCCGCAGAACGACGGGGGCGGAGGCGGAGTCTCACGCTCCACTCACGTGAGCCACGACCTGACGGATGTCCTCGAGATGGTGCTGCCCCTCGTGTGCGGCCTTGCGGACCAGCCACGGAGCGGTGCGGCTCTCACCGGGCAGCCGCGTGACGCGCCGATCCCAGTGCTCGGTCCGGTCCGCGCCACTTCCTCGCGGAACCCTGTGGCGGTCGCCTGCAGCTCCGCGATCACCGCGTCGAGGTCGTTGCAGCGAAACCTGCGGGCCCGCAGATCGTTCAGCATCGGCTCCAGCATCGGCTCCAGCACCGGCTCGTCCTCGGTACGCGCGCGGTGCAGCCGGATCGTGTACGCGGCGCACACGTCACGCAGGTGACACACGAACTCCGTGACCGACCACAGCCCCGGCCCCGGTCCGCCGGGGGCCTGCAGCCCGGTCGCGCAACGGCGCCACCGGGGCTAGCGTCGATGCATGGAACATCGCGAACTGGGAACGCAGGGTCTGCGGGTCGGCGCCATCGGCCTCGGCACGATGGGTATGACGATGGCGTACGGCGCCGGCGACGAGCCGGGCGGCACGGCCACCATCCACCGGGCGCACCAGTTGGGGGTCACCCTGCTGGACACCGCCGAGTTGTACGGCGGCGGCACCGGCAGCAACGAGAAGATCGTCGGCGCGGCGGTGCGCGACTTCCGCGACGAGATGGTGCTGGCCACGAAGTTCGGGTTCGTCCTGCCCCGCACCAACGACGGCGGGCGCGAGTTCGACAGCCGCCCGGAGCACATCCGGGAGGTCGCGGACAACAGCCTGCGCTACCTGCAGACCGACCACATCGACGTGCTCTACCAGCACCGCCCCGACCCGGACGTCCCCATGGAGGACGTCGCCGGGGCCGTCAAGGAACTCATCGACGCGGGCAAGGTCCGCTACTTCGGCCTGAGCGAGGCGGGCCCGGAGCAGATCCGCGCCGCGCACGCCGTGCAACCCGTCTCGGTGCTGCAGACGGAGTACTCCATCTTCGAGCGCGCGGTCGAGGCCGAGGTGCTTCCGGCCGTGCGCGAGCTGGGGATCGGCTTCGTCGCGTACTCACCGCTCGGTCGCGGCTTCCTCACCTCCACGGTGAAACCGGCCGCGGAGTACCCCAAGGACGACATGCGCAGCTGGGACGACCGCTGGCAGCCGGGCAACTACGAGAAGAACGTCGAGGCGATCCACCAGCTGACCGACCTAGCCCGCGAGAAGGGCGCCACCGTGACACAGCTGGCCCTCGCCTGGCTGCTCGCCCAGGGCGAGGACATCGTCCCGATCCCCGGCACCCGCAGCCCCGAGCGGCTGGCGGAGAACGTCGCCGCGGCCGACCTCACGCTCAGCACCGCCGACCTGGAGCGGGTGGCGCAGATCCTGCCGAGGGGCGCATACGGGAGCCGCTACCCCGCGGAGATGATGCCCCGCTGGTGACCCCGCGGCGTCCGTCGGGCAGCTGACCGGACGAGCACCGCAAGTCCCTACCCCGATTCGGGCTGCCGAAGCACCTGCAGACGCTAGGTTTCGGCACGGATCGCCACGGCGGCGGTCCGCACTCGGGGGAAGGACCCACACGTGTCACGCAGAATCGCAGCACCGCTCCTCGCCATCGCGCTCGCAGGCTCCGCCTGGGCCGCAGCACCGACGTCAGCGCACGCCGCGACGCCCGGAGCGATGGGCACCTACCACCCCAGCACCACGGCGCGCGTCGCCGACACCCAGTCCGGCTGGGGCGGCAGGACCGGCTACGTCTCCAGCAAGAACTCGGTCACCTACACCGTCACCGGGAGGAACGGCATCCCGTCGACCGGGGTGTCCGCCGTCGTGGTCCAGCTGACGGCGTTCGACCAGCACGGCAACGGCGCGTTCGTCGCCTACGCCGCGGGCACGTCGCGCCCGGCCGCTGTCAGCTTCGCGTACGGCGGTCGCAGCACCCAGGTCGGCAGGGTGACCGTGCCCGTGAGCTCGACCGGCCGGATCTCCGTGGCGGGCGCGGGCGCGTACCAGGCTCACCTGCGCATCGACGTCGTCGGCTGGTACGCATCCTCATCGTCGACGGCGGCCGCCGGCGGGCTCTACCTGCCGAGCGACCTCGAGCTCACCGACGACACGAGGATGTCCGGCGCCCGTCTGCAACCGGGCGACCAGCTCGAGGAGGACCTGGAGATCGGGTTCGGTTCGGACGACCCGAACTTCCAGGCACCCACGGTGGTCGCGCTCGACCTCAACATCAGCGCCCTCAGCCCGAGCGGCACCGGCGGCCTCACCGCGTGGAGCGGCACCGGTCGCCGGCCCTACGTGCCGTCGCTCGAGTTCGGCAACCACGACTCGGTCAGCAGCTCGGTGATCGTGCCGGTCACGTTGGTCAGCAGCCAGTCCGAGGGCGGCGGCACCGTCGCGACGTACAAGTTCGTCGTCGGCGCGTTCGGAGGCTCGACCGACGTGGCGCTGTCCATCGGCGGGTTCTACGACCAGGGCCGGGACGCCTTCGGCGCGGCCTACCGACCCACGGCACCTCAACTCGCGGTCAACACGGTCACCGGCCTCGGGATCACGAAGGGTCGCCTCGGCGCGGACAGCGCGCGGCTGGCGACGCTGCCGTCCTCGGCGATCGACGACGGCACCGTCGCGGTCAACATGACCACGGCCGCGGTCGCCCCGACCGCCGGCACCTGGGTGGCCCAGACCACCGACCTGCTGAACACACGCAGCACCAGCATCATCAACACCCTTGCCGGTGCTACCCGTTCGGGCACCCTCACCGCCGAACTCGACTCTGCGATGAACAGCGATCTCCCGCAGGTGGGCTTCTACAACGGCAAGGGCAGCATCGACGTGCAGGCCTGGACGTACGGCCGGTTCGACTTCACCGACGACGGCGTCGTGGGTGCGAAGAGCCTGTCCGCTCGGCAACTCGCCAAGCGCGTCCTGTCGCAGCGGCCGACGATGCGCCTCACGCACAAGGTCATCCGGGCGCACTGACCTCCCGCGTACGGCGACCGGCCGGCACCCGCACCCCGTGAAGGTGAGGGTCCGGCCGGTCGTGTCGTCGGGCGCAGGTCAGAGAGGCTCGACCTGACGGACGACCTCGGCCAGCAGCGGGTAAACGGCCGGGTCGTTGTTGTCGGCCATTCCGACGATCGCCACATCGGTGCCGATCTCGGCGAGTGCGCCGAGCTTGTCGACGGCCTGCGCGACGGTCATCGCCGGGCCGCCACGCTCGCGCTCCTCACCACCGCGCTCCGACAGCGAGAGCTGGGTGATGACGGTCTTGGTGATGTCCTCATAGGGACGACCGAGACGCTCGCAGTGCGCGGCGAGCACGTCGTACTTCGCGCGCACCCCCTCGGGACCGAGGTCGAAGATGTTGCACGCGTCGGCGTACTGCGCCACCATCCGCAGCGTCTTCCTCTCTCCGCTGCCGCCCAGCATGATCGGCGGGTGGGGTCGGCTGATCGACTGCGGCACGTTGAGCGGGCGCTCCAGCTGGTAGTGCCGTCCGGCGTACGCCGTCTCGTCTCCGGCCCACATCTGCAGCGCGATCTGCAGGGTCTCCTCCAGCCGCTCGAAGCGCTCCTTCATCGGTGGGAACGGCACACCGAGGCCGCGGTGCTCCTGCTCGTTCCACGCGGCGCCGATGCCGAGCAGCGCGCGGCCGCCGGACAGCACGTCGAGGGTCGTGACGGTCTTCACCAGCAGGCCCGGGTGGCGGTAGGTCACGCCGGTCACGAGAGTGCCCAGCGAGATCCGCGAGGTCTGCCCCGCGAGGAACGCCAGGGTCGCGTAGCCCTCGAGCATGTCCAGCTCGGGCGGCCCGATCATCTCGATCTGGAAGAAGTGGTCCATCACCCACAGACTGGAGAGGCCGGCGTCCTCGGAGTCCCGCGCGATCCGACCGAGCGTCGGAGCGATGGATTCGGGGGCACCCGGCCAGGAGAAGTACGGCACTTGCTGTCCGATGCGCATCACCCCATCCTGCACCTCCCGTCAGCGCGCGGGTACGCGCGCCGGAAGGCACCGATGGCATCCGCCGTTGTCCGTGCCAGGGGGCGCGGCGACGCGTATCGTGGAATTTCCGCCGTCCTGGAAGCTGCCCGATGGTCCGCACTGCCGCGCCCACGCCCTTCGTCGATGGCACGCGCTCCGAGGTCGTATCGGCCGACCCGCGGCGCTCCACGGCCCAGCTGCCATGAGTGACCATGTCCGACCGTGACCGGCGCGACCGGCTCCGCGGCGTGGCGGAGGCGCGCGACCGTTTCGTCAGCACCGGTGAGACTCCCGAGGGTCTGCGGCCCGTCGTACGCAGCTCCTGGCAACGCAGCATTCGTGAAGGGCTGGATCCCGACCACTCCAGTCCACCCGTCGACCTGCTCGACGACGACCTTGAGGCCTGGCGGGCGGGCCACCCGCTCGCGGACGCGATGCCGATCATCCGCCGCCTGCTCGTCGACGACGCCCGCGAAGCGGGGATGCTCGTCGCGGTGAGCGACGCGGCGGGGCGCCTGATGTGGGTCGAGGGACCGACCGCGCTGCGCCGCCGGGCCGAGGGCATCCACTTCGTCGAAGGCGCCCTCTGGTCCGAGGCGGCGGCCGGCACCAACGCGCCCGGCACGGCCCTCGCCCTGGACCAGCCGTTGCAGATCTTCGCGGCCGAGCACCTGGCCAGGCCGGTCACCGCGTGGAGCTGCTCGGCGGCTCCGATCCACGACCCGGACACCGGCGCGGTGCTCGGCGCGCTCGATCTGACCGGTGGGGACGACGTAGCGGCGCCGCACACCCTGACCATCGTGAAGGCGACCGTCGCGGCCGTCGAGAGCGAGTTGCGCCTGCACCGACTCACTCGCGCCTCGGATCGTCAAGGCGCCGGGATGCTGCTCCGGTCGCTCGGTCGCGAGAGCGGCGGAGCGCTCGAGGGCGGCCACGGCATCACCCGGATGTCCGGACGGCACACCGAACTGCTGGTCCTGCTGGGCCAGACGCGCGACGGCATCTCCGGCGATCGCCTGGCGGTCGAGTTGAGCAGCGACGACCACGCCGCGGTCACCGTGCGCGCGGAGTTGTCGAGGCTGCGCACCGCGCTCGCGCCGCTCACGTTGACCTCACGTCCCTACCGGCTCGACCCCCACCTGGTGACCGACGTCGAACAGGTCCAGGACCTGCTGCGCGGGCACCGGATCGCCGCCGCACTCGATCTCTACCGCGGCCCGCTGCTGCCCACGTCCGATGCACCCGGCATCTGCCGGCTGCGCGACCAGCTGCACCGGCAGGTACGCGACGCGCTGATCCGCGCCGGCGACCCCGACCTGCTCCTGCGGTTCGCCGACACCGCTCACGGGTACGACGACGAGCAGGTCTGGCGTGCGGTGCGCGATTGCCTGCACCCCGGCTCTCCCCGCCACGACGGCGTCCGCGCACACCTCGCGCGGTTGGACCGAGAGCTCGGCTGAGGCCGGTCGCAGAACGCTCGACGACCCCCACATCGCGGGCACAGCCGGTGCAACGTTCGCGCAACGTGTCTGTGATTAGCGTCACAGGCAAGTCTGGCCAGAGCCAGACGCACAGCACCTTCGGATGGAGATGTCGATGAGCACGTACGCGCAGCCGGGGCAGGACGGTAGCCCCACCACCTACAAGAGCCGCTACGACAACTGGATCGGCGGCGAGTGGGTCGCCCCGGTCAAGGGCCAGTACTTCGAGAACCCCTCTCCCGTCACCGGCAAGACGTTCTGTGAGGTCGCCCAGTCCACGGCGGAGGACATCGACCTGGCACTGGACGCCGCCCACAAGGCCGCCCCCGCATGGGGCAAGACCTCGGTGGCCGAACGTGCGGCGGTCCTCAACCGGATCGCCGACCGCATCGAGCAGAACCTGGAGATGCTCGCGGTCGGGGAGACCTGGGACAACGGCAAGCCGGTGCGCGAGACGATGGCCGCCGACCTGCCGCTGGCGGTCGATCACTTCCGCTACTTCGCCGGTGCCATCCGCGCGCAGGAGGGCCACCTGTCCCAGATCGACGAGGACACCGTGGCCTACCACTTCCACGAGCCGCTCGGCGTCGTCGGGCAGATCATCCCGTGGAACTTCCCGCTGCTGATGGCGACCTGGAAGCTGGCGCCCGCGCTGGCCGCCGGCAACGCCGTCGTCCTCAAGCCCGCCGAGCAGACGCCGGCCTCGATCATGCTGCTCATGGAGCTGATCGCCGACCTGCTCCCGCCGGGCGTCCTCAACGTCGTCAACGGCTTCGGCGTCGAGGCGGGCAAGCCGCTCGCCAGCTCCAGCCGGATCCGCAAGATCGCCTTCACGGGTGAGACGACGACCGGCCGGCTGATCGCCCAGTACGCGAGCCAGAACCTGATCCCGGCCACCCTCGAGCTCGGTGGCAAGAGCCCCAACGTCTTCTTCGACGACGTGATGAGCGCCGACGACGCGTTCCAGGACAAGGCGCTCGAAGGGTTCGCGATGTTCGCGCTCAACCAGGGCGAGGTCTGCACCTGTCCGAGCCGCGCGCTGATCCAGAACAGCATCTACGACCCGTTCCTGTCGGCCGCGACCGAGCGCACCAAGAAGATCCAGCAGGGCAACCCCCTCGACACCGACACGATGATCGGTGCGCAGGCGAGCAATGACCAGCTGGAGAAGATCCTGTCCTACATCGACATCGGCACCCAGGAGGGCGCCCGGATCATCACCGGTGGCGAGCGCGTCGACCTGGGCGGAGACCTGTCGGGCGGCTACTACGTCGCTCCGACGATCTTCGAGGGCACCAACAAGATGCGCATCTTCCAGGAGGAGATCTTCGGACCCGTCGTCTCGGTCACGAAGTTCAACGACTACGACGACGCCATCAGCATCGCCAACGACACCCTCTACGGGCTCGGGGCGGGCGTCTGGTCGCGCGACACCAACACGGCGTACCGCGCCGGTCGCGACATCCAGGCCGGCCGGGTGTGGACGAACTGCTACCACGCCTACCCGGCGCACGCCGCGTTCGGCGGTTACAAGTCCTCGGGCATCGGCCGGGAGAACCACCTGATGATGCTCGACCACTACCAGCAGACCAAGAACCTGCTGGTGTCCTACTCCCAGAACGCGCAGGGCTTCTTCTAAACCGCCCCGTACGACGGAGTCGGCGCAACGCCGTCTCCTGCAACACTTCGCGGGGACCCCGCAAAGGGTCCCCGCGAAGTCGGCGAAAGGTGCACCGTGTCGATCGAAGAAAGTGCTTCCGAGGTACGTGAACAGGTCGCGGTCACACCGGCTGCCGCCGAGATGATCCGTGACCTGCGCGAACGCAACGGGCCACTGATGTTCCACCAGTCCGGCGGCTGCTGCGACGGATCGGCACCGATGTGCTATCCCGACGGCGACTTGATCCTGGGCGAGAACGACGTGCACCTCGGTGATCTCGACGTCGGCGAGGGCGACCCGGTGGCGGTGTGGATGACGCGCGAGCAGTACGGGGCGTGGAAGCACACCCACATCACCATCGACCTCGTGAAGGGCCGGGGTGCGGGCTTCTCCCTGGAGGCGCCGACCGGGCATCGATTCCTCATCCGCTCCCGCCTCATGCCTACCCCCACCGACACCACCGCCTGCCCCATCTGAGGAGAGGTCACGGCGTCGTCGCAGGCGCCTGGCAGGCTGCGCGATATGCATGCACACCGCACCACGCGCTGGGAATCGTCGGACCATCGCGACTACGGGCGCACGTTCGCCGACCTGCGCTCCAGCGGCGCGGACATCACCGGCGAAGCGCGGCTGGCTGACGTCATCGCACCTCGGCACGCGAGGATCCTCGACGCCGGCAGCGGGATGGGCCGGATAGGGGCTGCTCTGCAGGATCGTGGTCACGACGTCGTCGGCGTCGATCTCGACCCTGCCCTGCTGGAGCAGTCCCGCGAGAGTTACCCCCATCTACCCGTCGTCGAAGCCCGGCTCGACGAGTTGACCCCCGAAATCCTTGAGGCAGAGGGTCATCCGACCACGTACGACGTGATCGTGTGCGTCGGGAACGTGATGATCCTGCTCGCACCCGACACCGAGCCGCAGGTGCTGGGACGTCTGCGCGCTCTGTTGGCGCCGGAAGGCCGCATGCTCGTCGGCTTCCACCTGCAGGCGAAGCCGCGCAGTTCACGCACCTACCCGGCGCAGGACTTCATCGCCGATGTTCAGGCAGCCGGGCTGCGCGTCGAAGCCCGCTTCGCGTCGTACGACCTGCTGCCGAGCAGCGAGGAGGCCGACTACGCCGTGTTCCTCCTGCGCGCCCTCTAGGGCCGAGGAAACGACCCGGTTCGCCGGTACGCCGTCCGCACGCTCATGATCCTCCGTCACCATAGGGGTGTGACGGATGCTGGCTCGACGCCGACGAAGGAGCCGAGTCGGCGCACGCTCTGGCTCGACGATTTCCAACGCCGACACCGGATCGCGGGTTTCCCCATCGCTGTCGTCTACAAGTTCTTCGACGACTCGGGCAGCTATCTCGCGGCGCTGATGACCTACTACGGTTTCGTCTCGCTCTTCCCGCTGCTGCTATTGCTCAGCACGGTCCTCAGCTTCGTGCTGCGGCACTACCCGCAGCTGCAACAGGAGATCGTCAACTCCGCCGCCGGGCAGTTCCCGATCGTGGGCAAGCAGTTGCAGGACCCCAAGCGGCTCAGCGGCAGCCTGGGCGGAGTGCTGGCCGGACTGGCGATCGCCATCTACGGCGGGCTGGGCATCGGGCAGGCCGTCCAGTACGCGATGAACACCGCATGGGCGGTGCCGCGCAACGAGCGACCCGATCCCTTCTCGGGTCGATTGCGCAGCCTCCTGCTCATCGGCGTCACCGCGCTCGTGCTGCTCGCAGCCACGGCCGCCTCCGCGATCGTGGGCCTCATCAACGGTCAGTGGTGGGTGCTGATCATGCATTGGGCACTGCCCCTGGCGCTGGACACGCTCCTCTTCATCCCCATCTATCGCCACGGAGCGTCGCGGAAGTTGAAGATCCGGCAGGTGCTGCCAGGAGCACTCATCGCAGCCGTCGCGCTCACTCTGTTGCAGACCTACGGCGTCCGCTACGTCAGCCGGGTGGTGGATCACGCGAAGAACAGCGAGACCAACGTCATCTTCGCGACGGTGCTCGGGCTGCTGGCGTTCATCTACCTGGCCAGCGTCATCACGGTCTTCTGCACCGAGATCAATGTCGTGATCGACAAGAAGCTCTACCCCCGGGCCCTGCTCACGCCGTTCACCGACAACGTGCAACTGACCGGCGGCGACCGGCGCACCTACGTCGCGTTGGCGAAGGCACAGCGGCACAAGGGATTCGAGAAGATCGACGTCACCTTCGACCAGCCGCCACCGTCGGAGCCGGGCGCTGCGGCCGACTCCGGTGCCGACGCCCACACCGACCGGCAGGACAGCCCCACGGAGCCCATGCCGGAACGGCCCGTCGAAGAACGACGGTGGCTCAGGTAGGTCCGGGAGACACAGGACGACCTGTGGCTCTCGGACTCACCTGAGTCACGGTCACGATCTCAGCCGGCGGCTGCGCGCAGCTTCTCCAGCAGCGGACCGGCCGCCTCGTCGAGGAACCGCTGCTGCAGTTCGTCGCCGACCTGTACGACCGCCACGTCGGTGAAACCGGCCTCCCAGAACGGCGCGACCTTCTCGACCAGCTCGTCGAGATCCGGGCCGCAGGGGATGGTGTCGGCGACGTCCTCGGGACGCACGAACTTCGACGCCCCCGCGAAACCGGACGTCGTGGGCAGATCGGAGTTGACCGCCCATCCCCCCGCGAACCAACGGAACTGCTCGTGCGCAGCCTTCATCGCCTCCTCCTTGCTCGAGGGGTGCCATGAGATCGGAATTTGGCCGATGGCCCTGGCACCGCTGCCGATCGCCGCCACATCGTCCAGCCCGTTCCAGGCCTTCACCAGCTCGGCATCGGGCTCCGTCGCGATGAGGTGGTCCGCGAGCGGGGCGAACCGCGCGATTGCCTTGGGGCCGCCCGCGGCGACGGCGATCGGGACGCCGCCGTCGGGAGCGTCCCAGATCCGTGCGGAATCGACCCGGAAGTACTCGCCGTCGTAGGTCACCAGGTCGCCCCCGTGCAGCTCGCGGATGATCTCGACGGCCTCGGACAGCATGTCCTGGCGCTGGTCGATCGGGGGCCAGCCCTCGCCGGTGACGTGCTCGTTCAGGTTCTCCCCCGAACCGAGCCCGAGGGTGAACCGCCCGTCGGCCAGGATCTGCAGTGTCGCGGCCTTCTGCGCAACCACGGCCGGGTGGTAACGCTGGATCGGGCAGGTCACGTACGTCATCAACTCGACGCGGCTCGTAGCGTGCGCGACCGCGCCGAGCACCGTCCAGGCGTACGGCGCGTGCCCCTGCGCCGCCAGCCAGGGCGAGTAGTGATCGCTGCTGACCTCGAAATCGAAACCGGCGTCCTCGGCCGCCTGCGCGTAGCGCACCAGCTCCTTGGGTCCGCTCTGCTCGGTCATGAGGGTGTATCCGAAGTGGGTCGTCATGCACTCACCCTCGCACCCGACCCGGTGCGCGCGCAGCCCCCGGCGGAGGCGTCGCACATGGCCTGGGTCGACGTTCGTAGAGTGAGGAGACCACGGCCCCGGCCGCCACCGCTCTCACAGCAAGGACAGCCATGGTCCACGTCATCCGCACCTTCGAGGTGCAGGTCAATCCGTCCGTCGCGATCGAGTACCTCAAGGACTTCGCGCACGCCGAGCAGTGGGACCCCGGCACCGTCTCGTGCACCCGCATCGGGGTCGACACCGATCCGGTGCAGGTCGGCTCCCGCTGGCACAACGTGTCCAAGCTGATCGCCATCAAGACCGAGCTGGAGTACGAGCTCGTGCAGATCGAGCCGCAGCGGGTGGTCTTCGTGGGCACGAACAAGACCGCCACCTCGCGCGACGACATCAGGGTCGAGCCGTCGACGACCGGCGCCAAGGTCACCTACGAGGCGACGGTCACCTTCAACGGGCTCGCGAAGATCAGCGAGCCGGTGATGAATCTGATCTTCCTGAAGCTGGCCAAGGACACCGTGCGCGACCTGACCAAGACCCTCGAGACCCTCTGATCCACGCGATCGTCAGCGGTTCTCTGACTAGGTCGCCACAGAACCGCTGACGATCAGGGCGCAGGGGGCGACCAGCGCTGCGCGACGGGCTTCCAGCGGGCGATCCCGGCCAGCAGGGCGTCAGGGTCATCGACCTGGATCAACTTCTCCGCGATCTCGGCCCGCAGGAATCCGGCGTCGACCATCGAGGTGACGAGGGTGCGCATCGGCGCCCAGAAGTCCTCGACGTCGTACAAGGCGACGGGCTTGGCGTGGATGCCGAGCTGCAGCCAGGTCCACACCTCGAAGAACTCCTCCATGGTGCCGATCCCACCGGGGAGTGCGACGAACGCGTCGGCCAGCTGCGCCATCCGGGCCTTGCGCTCGTGCATGGTCTCGACGACCTCGAGGTGGCTGAGCGCGCCGTGCGCGACCTCGGCGTCCGCCAGGGACCGTGGGATGACGCCGATGACGTCGCCGCCCGCCTGCAGCGCGGCGTCCGCGACGACGCCCATCAGGCCGACGTGACCGCCGCCGTAGACGATGCCCACCCGCCGCTGCGCCAGGTGGGTCGCGAGCGCGGCCGCGGCATCGGCGTACGCCGGATCGTTGCCGGGTGAGGAACCGATGAAGATCGCTACGCGCATCCCGCCACGCTAACCCGCTCCCGTCGAGGGGTGCGGATCTCCTCGAGGGGTGGGCTCATACGTCCACCTCTCGACGACGTCCCTACCCCTCGACGGGGAAGGGGATGCCGGTCAGCTCCTCGCTCACCGACCACAACCGTGCGGCCAGACTCTCGTCGCGCGCGAATCGACTCTGCTTCGCCTCGCCCACGGGGCCGCGCACCTCACCTGGCCCCTTCGGCCCGGTGTAGGTCCCCGGTGCGGCATCGGTGGCGGCGTAGAGCACCGGCCGCGCCCCACCCGCCCCACCGGGAAGCACCACCCGCATGAGGATCGGGAGCACATGGCGCACGACGGGGTTGTGGCCCAAGCCGTCCGGATCGGCGACCAGGCCCGTAGAGGCGACACCGGGGTGCGCCGCGGTCGAGGTGAGAGCCAGACCGGCCCGGTCGGCGCGTCGCTGCAGCTCCAGCGCGAAGAGCAGGTTGGCGAGCTTGGACTGCCCGTACGCCGTGCCGGGCACGTAGGTCTGCGGCGGGTTGCCCTCCAGCACGGCGTCGGTCCCGCGGAAGTGGGCGATGGAGGACACCGTCGTCACTCGCGGCGCGGCCGCCTGCAGCAGTCGCGGCAGCAGCAGCGCGGTCAAGGCGAAGTGCCCCAGATGGTTGGTGCCGAACTGCAGTTCGTGACCGTCGACCGTCTCGCGGTAGCGCGGCGGCTCCATCAATCCGGCGTTGTTGACCAGCAGATCCAGCGGCTCCTCGATGCCTTCCGCGAACGCACGTACCGACGCCAAGGACGCCAGGTCCAGGTGTGCGACCCGGACGTCGCCCTTCATCCCCTCGGCGGCCGCGCGTCCGGAGTCGACGTCGCGTACGGCGAGCACCACCCGCGCGCCGTGTTCGGCGAGCTGGGCGGCTTCGTGCCGACCGATACCAGAGTTCGCGCCGGTGACGACCGCGGTACGTCCTGACAGGTCGCCGATCTGGCGAGGGTTCCATCCCATGCCCGTCAGGGTGTCACTCCCTCTGCACGAACCAGATGGCACGCGCCGGCTCGTTGCCGGAATTGTGGAAACGGTGCGGAATGCTGGAGTCGAAGGAGATCGAGTCGGTCGGGCCGAGGACGTGCGTCTCGAACCCCAGCGTGAGGGTCAACTCACCGCTCAGGACGTAGCCGTAGTCCATGCCGTCGTGTCGACTCATCTTCGTGCCGGTGGTCGAGGTGCCGCCGACCTCGTAGGTGACGAGCAGGAACTCGGCGGGGGTGGACGGGGCCGACGAGAGCTGCTCCCAGACCACGCCGGTCTCCAGCGCCAACCGACGACGTGCCCCGGCGTGCACGACGAGGCCGTCCGCGTCGTTCCGCCGGCGTACGTCGTCGTCATCCGCCGGAGGCGAGGTGCGTGCGGCGCGCTCTCGGTCGACATCCTGCGATCCGGCCAGATGGGGCGCCTCGGGAGGCTCCGTCCGGGCCGGCGCATCGAGTGCGATGCACGCCGCGAACAGCTCGTCGAACGTCACGGCGAGGGCGTCGCAGATGGCCACGAGCGTGGCGACCGAGGGCTGGGACTTGCCGTTCTCCAGCTGGGAGATGAACGACGCCGACACGCCCAACTGCCGGGCGAGCTCGCGCAGCGACAGTCCCCTGGCCGTCCGGTGCGAGCGCACCCCGATGCCGACGCCTTGGAACGCCACGCGCGGCACCGCGCTCGGCGCAGGATCGGGCGAGAAGGTGTCCGGGCCGACCTCGGACTCCTCGGGCAACACGCCTGTCACGACACTCCCCTCACCGGGTGTTGGAGCGTGGCCTGACTGCGATCACCGGCCGTCCTCATCGGACGTCGGCGCCCCCGTGTTCTCGGTGATTCCGCAGTACGCGCACGCTGTACCACCAGTGTGCTCCCGCGAACCGCGCGATGCCCGCAGATTGGCCTGAATTGGCGGTCCTGAAGACGTGCGGTGCCCGATCGGTGTCACGACGATGGCGGCTCGCCGGGTCGCCATCGTCCAGCAAGCCCCGGGAAGGAGCGCTGCACCTCCGGAAGCAGGTCCGGCAGGAAGAGCAGTACGTCGTCCGGATCGGCGTGCAGCAGTTCGTCGGGAGAGACAATCGGGATATCCGTGCCCGGCATCCGGCGCCCCTGCTTGCGCTCGCCCGCGTCCGCGACCGCCGGGAGCAGCGTCGCGTCCACCCGAGCCGCCGCGAGCAGACCCGCAGCGCGGGATGCTGCTCCGTAGCCGAGGACTGTCCGCCCGGCGGCGCGCCGGTCCGCCAGATCCCCCCGCAGCCACGCGATGTGTCGATCGACCTGGCCCTGCAGCCTGGCGAGCACCGCAGGATCAGACATCCCCGATGCCCGGTCCCGCTCGGCGAGCAGCGAGACCGACCGGTGCACCGGGTACCCGTCCGTCGTGCGCATCACGGCCAGCAGCACGGTGCCGCCGTAGAGGTCGAAGTCCCACGCTCGCACCGCCTCCAGGCCCTGCTGGGCGAGCAAGGGCTGCAGCGACAAGAGGCTGTAGTAGCCGAAGTGACCGTGCCGCAACGCGTTCCACGCGCCCTGGCTCACGATGCTGTCCAACGACTGGTACTGCAGCAGCAGCACTCCACCCGGTGCGAGCCGCTCGACGCGCCGCCGTATGCCGACCGCCTGGTCACGTTCGTGCATGATCCCGAAGCTGTCGACGATCACGCCCGCCACTCCGTCGGCGACCACCGTCGGGCCGTACGCCGCGGCGTCCTGCAGCCAGCTTCCGCCGTGCGGCGACGGGAACTCACCCACGCTCCTACGGCCATCGAGCAGACCTGCGGCGGCGACCTGCGCCAGGGCTTCCCTGGCCTGCAGCACCAGGGCCTGCGGTTCGAGACCCCGCGGCTCCTCGGTGCTCGTGTCGTCATCGGCGAGCTGGGCGAGGTGGCAGTCGGCGCAGCACCACATCGACAACGCGAACCGGGGGTCGGGGCCCGGGTCGTCCGCGGGCGGGAAGTGATCAGCCGCGGGCTGCTCGCCGAGGTCGAGAATCGTCGTGCCGCGCCGGCCGCCGCACGCCCGGCACCTGTGTCCCGTCATCAGATCTCCTTCGCGCTCGACACCGACGCGCTTGAATGACTCCGTGCGCGTGACGTCCTTCGATCTGCCCGGCCCGGTGCTCTTCACGCCCGAGCCGCACTTCGACGCGCGCGGCTTCTTCACCCGCACCTTCGACACCCAGATCGCGGCCGAGCACGGACTGGACCCGGCAGCGTTCATCCAGGACTCCCAGTCGCGCTCGTCGCGCGGCGTCATCCGTGGCATGCACGGCCGTTCCGGCGCCGGGGAGGGCAAGCTGGTGCGCTGCGCGCACGGCGCGATCCTCGACGTACTGGTCGACATCCGCACCGGTTCGGCCGCCTTCGGAGAGCAGGTCAGCGTCCGCCTGGACGACGAGACCTTCGCCCACCTCTACGTCCCGCCAGGTTTCCTGCACGGCTTCCAGGTCCTCGGCGAGGTGGCCGATGTCTGCTACCGCATCGACCGCGCACACGACCCGAGCGAGGACCTGGCCGTCCGCTACGACGACCCGGACCTGGCGATCGACTGGCCGGTGCCGGTCGGCACGATGAGCGAGCGCGACCTGTCCGCAGGGACCTTCGCGGAGCTGCAGATCCTGCTCAAGACACGCGAATGAGACTGAGGGCACGTCGCATTCACCTCGGCCGGAAGTCCGCGTCGAGCAGGCCGGCCTCCTGTTTGCGCTGCAGCACCGCGAGCCGCACGAAGTCGCCGTCGAACCCCTCCCGGGTGAGCGGAGCCGATCGGTATGCCGCCGCGAGCTCGCGCGCCCCGTCGGCGATCGACCACGTCGCCTCGTAACCGGGCAACGCCGCCCGGATCGCGCTGAAGTCGACCCGGTAGGACCGCGGATCCGATCCCGTCTCCCCGGTGATGTCCAACTCCGAGCCGGGCACCGCACGCTGCGCCTCCTGCGCGATCTGCGCGACGGTGGCGTTGTTCATCTCGGCGCCGACGTTGAACGCCATGGCGTGCACCGCCTCCCGCGGGGCGGTGAGGCAGCGGGAGAACGCCTCGGCGATGTCCCGGGCGTGCACCAAAGGACGCCAGGGCGTGCCGTCGGACATCACCAGCACCCGTCCGCTCAGCATCGCGTGGCCGACGAGGTTGTTCAGCACGATGTCCGCACGCAGTCGCGGCGAGGCGCCGAACGCAGTCGCGTTGCGCAGGAAGACCGGTTCGAACTCGCCGTCGGCCAGGTCATGCACGTCGCTCTCGACCCGCACCTTGGACTCGGCGTACGGCGTCACCGGACGCATCGGCGAGTCCTCCGTCACGGCGTCGGCACCGGCCGCGCCGTAGACCGAGCACGTGGAGGCGTAGAGGAAGCGGCGCACGCCGGCCTCCTTCGCGGCCTTCGCCAGACGCACCGACGCGTGATGGTTGATGTCGTGGGTGATCTGCGGCTCGAGGGCCCCCAGCGGGTCGTTGGACAGCGCGGCCAGATGGATGACGGCCTCGAATCCCTCCAGGTCGCCCGGCGCCACGTCGCGGATGTCCTTCGCGATCGTCGGCGGATCCGTCGGCGCCGGGCCGAGCACCCTGTCGGCGTACAGCCCGGTGTCGTACCCGACGACGTCGTGGCCCGCCGCCTGCAGGAGGGGGACCATCACCGAGCCGAGGTACCCCTGGTTACCGGTCACTAGCAGTCTCAACGTCAACCGTCCTTCGTCGTCGCGGGAAGCGGTGCGCGGCCGTTCACCGGCTGCGTCCGATCCCCAGGGTGGTCTTGGGTGCGACGAACGCCTCGGCGTACGGCGCGTGGCACTGCACCCCGCGGACACGGGCCAGGCCGAGGAACGCCTCATCGTCGAACCAGTCGTGATGCGCCTGGCTGGGGTAGCTCTCCTGGATCACTGCGAGCTTCGCGCGCATCGTGGCGCGATCCAACGGCTGGTACGCGGTGACGGCAGGAAGGTCGCTCTCCCACTTCAGGATCTCGTAGTGCAGGACCAGGTGGTCCCGGAAGACGGTCGGCGCGATCTCGCCGACCGCACGGTGATCCTGATGGGCGTCGGCGATCTGGGGCGCGAGGACGAGTCCGCCCGCGCCGGACTCGCGGGCCGCGACGATCGCGTCCTTGGCCACGTCGAAGTAGGAGGGCACCCGGCCGTCGGGCAGGTCGAGCACGGTGAGACGCAGATCGGCCTGGGGGCACATCCGGTGGAACGCAGCGCGTTCCTCGGCCTCGCGCGGGCCACCCCCGCCGGTGAGGACCACGGCATCGACCCGCAGGTCGGGCCGGGCGGCCGCGAGCAGGAGGATCGTGCCGCCCGCCCCGATCGCGAGGTCGTCACAATGCGCGGCGAGGAGCACGACCCGATCGATCGGGCCGGTCGTGAGCTCGAGCATCAACTGGTCCTGGGGTGCGACGCGGGCTTGCCCGGATCGGAGCCGTTCCACAGGGCCCACGGAGCATCGTGGGTGTCCCAGGCGTGATCGAGTTCGGCACGCTCCTTGAAGGTGTCGGCCGGCTTCCAGTACCCCGAGTAGGGGTAGGCGAGCAGCCGGCCCTGCCCGAGCAGGGCCTCGAAGACGTCGCCGACCAGGTCGCCGTTGACCGGCAGGTGGTCGAACACCGCCTGCGTGAGCACGAAGTAGCCGCCGTTCTCCCAGATCGACATCACGCCGACCTGCTCCAGGTCGCGCACCCGGTGCTGCTCGTCGAACTGCACCACATGGAACGAGGACTGGGGCGGGACCGCGAGCAGCGCTGCGGCACACTCGGTTCCCTTGAACTCATCGATCATCGCGTCGAGCGGCAGGTTGGTGAGGACGTCGGCGTAGTTGGCGAGGAAGACCTCGTCGCCCTCCAGGTGGGGACGCACCCGGCGCAGGCGCTCGCCGATCGGTGAGTTGAGCCCGGTGTTGACGAAGGTGATCGTCCAGTCGGCGATGTCGGTGTCGAGCAGCTGCACCTTCCCGTCCCGCAGGACGAAGTCGTTGGAGGCGGTCTCCTCGTAGTGCAGGAAGTAGTCCTTGATCTGGTCGGCCCCGTAGCCCAGGCAGAGGATGAACTCGGTGTGGCCGAAGTGCGCGTAGTAGCGCATCACGTGCCAGATGATCGGCCGCGGGCCGACCAGGTGCATGGGCTTGGTGAGGACGTCGTCGGTGCTGCCACGCATCCGCATCCCGTACCCGCCGCAGAAGAGGACGACCTTCATGCCTGCACCCCCGTCGTGCGCGCCATGTCGACCTGCCCAGACGGATCGGACGAGCCTGACGGGTCGAGCACGGTCAGTTCCGGCAGCGCGAACACGAGCCGCCCGCCCCACTGCGCGACGTGCGCGAGCGAGGAGGTCAGCTCGGTGCGCAGGTTCCAGGGCATCACGAGCACCAGGTCGGGTCGGTCGGCGTCCAGGTACTCCGGCGGATGGATCGGGATGCGGGTGCCGGGAGTGAACCGGCTGTGCTTGTACGGGTTGCGGTCCACGGTGTAGGCGAGCAGGTCCGGACGGATGCCGCAGTAGTTCAGCAGGGTGTTGCCCTTGCCCGGTGCGCCGTAACCGGCCACCCGCAACCCATCGCGCGCGGCGTCGAGCAGGAAGCGCAACAGATCCTGTCGGATCGCGGCCGTGCGCGTCGCGAGTGCGTCGTACCCGGCCGGATCGTGAAGTCCTGCTTCCTGCTCCACCGCCAGGATCCGCGCCACGGCATCGGACGGCTCGCCGCTCACCGAGGCCGGCCGTGCCCAGATGCGCAGCGACCCGCCGTGCGTCGGGATCAATTCCGCGTCGACGACGGCCAGGCCTGCGGTCGCGAGTGCCCGCGTCGCCGAGAGCAGCGTGTAGTACTGGAAGTGCTCGTGGTAGATCGTGTCGAACTGCGCGTACTGCACCAGATTGAGCGCGTGGTGCACCTCGATCGACACCGTTCCGTCGTCGGCCACCAGCCCGCGCAGGGCGCGGGTGAAGCCGAGCAGGTCGGGGATGTGCGCATAGACGTTGTTGGCGACCACGAGGTCGGCCGGGCCGTGCTCGCGACGCACCTGCGCCGCGACCTGCTCGTCCAGGAAGTCCGTGCGGGTCGGCACGCCCCGGTCGCGCGCCGCCGCACCGACGTTGACCGACGGTTCGATGCCCAGACAGGGCACGGATCCCAGGAAGTGCTGCAGCAGGTACCCGTCGTTGGAGGCGACCTCGACCACGAAGGAGTCGCCTGTGAGCCCCAGCCGATCTTTGGCCTGCTGCACGTAGGAGCGCGCGTGCTCGACCCATGAGTCGGAGTAGGACGAGAAGTAGGCGTAGTCGGTGAAGGTCTCATCCGGGGTGATGAGCGCTGGGATCTGCAGCAGCAGGCACTGCTCGCACAAACGCAGGTGCAGCGGGTACGTCGGCTCCGGACGATCCAGTTCGTCGGTGGTCAGGAACGACTCGCACGGCGGCGTCGCCCCAAGGTCGAGCACGCTGCGCAACCTGGTGCTGCCGCACAGACGGCAGGCTGAGGGCGCCGAGTCGGTGAGCTGCTCCTGCATGGCGATCCGTGTCCCCCTCGTCGGTAGCGGGCGTCGCGCGCGGGCGCGCCAGACACCCGGCTGAGCAGGCCGGGGCGACTGCGCGAGCGCTGGTGCCGACTCTAGGCCCGAGGACGGCTTCATACGGGGGAAACGACTAACTGCTAAGTGCTACTCAACGCTGTCCAGCAGGTGTAAAGCGTTGGTAAAGACTCCGTAATGGCATGGCCCTCGTGGTGGCAAGTTACGTGCTGTCAAGTAGTTGCACGACCCAATATTGACGCTTCATCACTGGGAACTCAACGGTTCGATCCGCTATACAAGTCCAAGATTCAAGCAATGGGGGGTATCGTCCTCACAGAGTCCGCCCGCACCGAAGAAGCACCGCATTCACACTTGCTCAGCATCATTACGTCACCGGGGAAAGCACTCATGTATCGCAACTCGCCACGTTCGCTCGCCGAGGGTTCCATCTTCGAGCAGCGCACCTTGGAAACCGAACGAGGCCGTGCCAGCCGGCAACCGACGATCACCGTGGTCGTGCCCGCGAAGAACGAGGCCGACAACCTGCGAGCCGTGCTGCCGACGTTGCCTCCCGTACATGAGGTCATCCTCGTGGACGGCGATTCGACGGACGGCACCGTCGAGGTCGCACGCCAGGTCATGCCCGACATCAAGGTCGTCAAGCAGACGCGCAAGGGCAAGGGGAACGCCCTCGCGTGCGGTTTCAAGGCTGCCACCGGCGACATCATCGTCATGTTCGACGCCGACGGATCGGCCGACGCCCGGGAGATCCCGGCGTACGTCGACGCGCTCATCAACGGCGCCGACTTCGCCAAGGGCAGCCGTTTCATCAGGGGCGGCGGCAGTGACGACATCACCCTCCTGCGGCATGTGGGCGCCACCGGGCTGCACGTCCTGGTCAATCTGACGTTCGGCCAGCGCTTCAGCGACCTGTGCTACGGCTACAACGCGTTCTGGACCGAGCTGGTGCCGGCGCTCGGCCTGCCCGACATCGACGCGCCCGTCCCGCCCGGCGAGATGATCTGGGGCGACGGCTTCGAGATCGAGACCGTGATCAACCTGAGGATGGTCGGCGCCGGGGTCCAGATCCGCGAGGTGCCGAGCATCGAGCGTCCCCGCATCCACGGCGAGAGCAACCTGCGCACCTTCAAGGACGGGTTCCGGGTGTTGCGCACGATCGTGTCCGAGCGACAGAGGGCCACCGCGCTGCGGCGTCGTGGCGCGACCGTCCTGACGACGACGACCGCTCCTGCCGAGCAGGTCCGCCGGCCCAGCATCAGCGCGTGAGGACCATCGCGGAGCCGACGTTCTCGGTCATCGTCTGCGCATACACCGAACGGCGATGGCAGGACCTGTGCGAGAGCGTCCAGTCGGTGCTCGAGCAGACCCTGCCCCCGATCCAGCTGCTGGTGGTCGTGGATCACAACGACGTGCTGCTGCATAAAGCGCGTCAGCGGTTCGGGGCCCTGAAGCCCGATCACATGGCGATCTCGATCGTCGCCAACGCCCACCTGCCCGGCCTGTCCGGTGCTCGCAACACCGGAATCGAAGCCGCCCACGGTGAGGTCCTGGCCTTCCTCGACGACGACGCCACCGCCGACCCGCGGTGGCTGGAATCGATGGTCGCGCACTACGCCGACGACCATGTGATGGGCGTCGGCGGATCGGCCCAGCCGTTGTGGCCGGTGGGTGTCCGCCGGCCCGCCACACTGCCTGCGCCACGCGGCGGTGAACGTGGCGAGTTGGACTGGGTCATCGGGTGCACCTACGAAGGTCTCCCGGCCGACGCGGCCACGGTGCGCAACCTGATGGGGTGCAACATGTCGATGCGCGCCGAGGTCTTCGGGCAGGTCGGGATGTTCAGTGAGGATCTCGGCAGGATCGGTCGGACCCCGCTGGGGTGCGAGGAGACCGAGATGTGCATCCGTATCGCGCAGTCGGTGCCCAATTCCTCCTTCGTCTTCGAGCCCCGCGCGCGAGCCGCCCACCGGGTGAGCCCGGATCGGCTGACTTGGTCCTACCTGTTCTCCCGGTGCTACGCCGAGGGCGTGTCCAAGGCCGCAGTGTCCCGGATGGTCGGGCAGGACGCGGCTCTGGCGTCCGAACGCCGCTACGTCGCCGCTGTGCTCCCGCGTGCGGTGCTGCGCGAACTGTTCAACGTCAGTCCGCGCCATCTGCTCGGCGCGGGAGCGATCCTCGCCGGCACAGCGACGACGGTGGCCGGTTACGTGCGTGGCAAGGCGGCGAACTACACCCCCACCACGACGCGACCTGCTCCGGCCGACACCGCCGTACCCGCCGCCTGACCCGACGTCATCGGCGGCCGGTCCACCACCAGCGCTGAACGATCTCCACCGGCCCCTTCGGCTCCGCGGGGCGGAAGCGCAGGCACCCGCACTCCCGACGGAACGCGCAGTCGGTGCCACGCCGCAGGTGCTCGTGCGAATCGAACGTATGCCCGCACATGCATCCTCGTTGTGCATCGACGTTCGGTGCCATGGCAGCAATTTTATGGTGTGGACCTCCCAGGGTGGGCACGGACCTCCCCTCGACGCGTGAATCGCGGGGACTCCCGGGGGTGCTCGACGTCACACACTTACTGTGCCATCACACCGCCGGCATTGCGCCACCGCGCGCCGATGTCGGACCGGCCACGATCGGTCAGCGGTCCCCACAACCGCACCCGCGCCATCCCACCGTCCGGGAAGACCTCGAGCCGGGCCGCGGCGATATCCGGGCTGTTCTGTCCCTCCAGGCCATCCATGCCATCCATGCCATCCATGCCATCCATGGCCGAAACCCGGAACCGGTGACGGGTGTCCGGCTGCAGGCGCGTGCGGGGCAGGATCTCGACCTGCTGGCCGTCGACCGAGGTGCCGGTGAGACGCGCCCACCCCGGCGCGTTGCCGACGAAGTGCCGCGTGTCGAGTTCGACGATGCGGACGGCGCCCGGTCCGGCGAGCGCGAACTGCACCCAGTCGTGGCCGTCGTCGCGCCGGCGGGAGGTCTCCCACCCCTCGCCCATCGAGCGTGCCTCGCCGGGCATGATGAGGTTGGCCGGCGCCGAGTAGAACATGTTCGAGCAGTCGGTGACCTTGCCGCCGAGTTCGACGGCCACCAGGTCGACCTGACCCTGCGCCACCAGACGAGGGTCGGGCACGATCTCACCGTGCACCCGCAGGCGCGCGATGCCGCCGTCCGGGTGCATCCGCAGCCGCACGTGCGACACCAGGCGACGCTGCGACACCGTGAACGGATTGACGCTGTCCCCTTCGACCGGCTGCACCCCGACCAGCTCGAACCAGTCGGCGTCGGAGAGCTCGTCGGGCGCGGGGTAGCCGTCGATGTACGCGCCCTGCAGCGACACCTGCGGCGGGTAGTTGCCCGTGAAGAACGAGGTGTCGACCAGGACGCCGTGCACGATGCCCGGCGAGCCGAGCCGGATCACGGCCCAGTCGATCCCGGGCTGGCGGCGACGCCGGGTCTCCCACCCGTCGTACACCTGACCCTTGTTGCCGAAGGTGAAACTGGCGTACGCCGGGGCGTCCGCCTTGATGAGGTTCTCCTTCTCGGCGAACAGCTCGTCGCTGGCCGCCACCACCCCTGCTCCCAGACGGCGCGAGGCCAGGTCGGGCAGTCGGGTGAAGTCCGGGGCGTCGTTCATGGCGTCTCCTTGGGGTCGTGCTCACGGCTCGTTGCGATGTGGGTCGGGGCAGGGGTGTCGCTGCGGACGAGGAAGCGGCCGGCCGCGTGTGCTGTGCTCGCCTCGCGCCCTCCTAGCCAGGTACGCCGGGCGGCCCCGCGCAGGGTGATCCCGTCGTACGCCGTGAGCTTGTTCTTGTGGTGCAACCGCCGGGCGTCGACGGTCAGGCTCTCCTCCGGTGCGAAGGCGACCAGATCGGCACGTCGGCCGACGTCGATGCCGCCCTGCTCGGTGAGGCCCACGACGGCGGCCGGCCTCGTACTCATCCAGTCGACGACGCGCGCCAGCTCGATCCCCCGCTCACGGGCGCCCGTCCAGACGGCCCGCAGGGCGACCTCGACGGATGCGACGCCGCCCCACGCGGTGCCGAGGTCTCCGGAGTCGAGCTGTTTGAGGTCCACCGTGCAGGGGGAATGGTCGCTCACGACCATGTCGATCGTGCCGTCACTCAGTCCCTCCCAGAGCTCGTCGCGATTGCTCTCGCCACGGATCGGGGGGCAGCACTTGTGCGCGGTGGAGCCGTCGCGGATGGTCTCCGCGGCGAAGGTCAGATAGTGCGGGCACGTCTCGACGGTCAACGGCAGACCCTCCGCCTTGGCGGCTCGCAGCTCATCGAGGGCGGCGGCGCTCGACAGGTGCAGGATGTGCGCACGGGCGCCCGTGCGGCGAACGGCCTCGATGACGGTGCGGATCGCGGACACCTCGCTGGAGTCCGGGCGGGAGGCGACGAAGTCGGAGTACTGCCGACCGCGGGCCTGCGGAGCCGCCGCGATCACGTCCGGATCCTCGGCATGCACGATCATCAGCGCACCGAGCTCGGCGACGCGCTGCATGTACTGCACCAGTTCGCTGCTCGACAGTGGCGCAAACTCCGGCACCCCGGAATCGATCAGGAAGCACTTGAAGCCGAACACCCCGGCGTCGTGCAGCGGCCCGAGCTGGTCGAGATTGCCCGGGACCGCGCCGCCCCAGAACCCGACGTCCATGAAGCACTGACCACGCGCCGCGTCCTGCTTGACCCGCAATGCCTGCAGCGTGGTCGTGGGCGGCAGGCTGTTGAGCGGCATGTCCAGCAACGTGGTGGTCCCGCCGCTGAGGGCGGCACTCGTCGCGGACGCGAAGCCCTCCCAGTCGGTGCGGCCGGGCTCGTTGACATGCACATGCGTGTCGACGATCCCCGGCACCAGCACCTCGTCGTCGGCCAACCGGATGCGTTCGCCGCTCCAGTCGGCGTGGGCGTCGAGGGTCCCGACCGCGGCGATGGTCCCGGCGCGGACACCGACGACGGCCGGCCGCTCGACCCCGGCGACGACGGCCCGGGATGCCACGAAGATCTGATCGAATGCCTCGGGCATGGTCAGCGGGTCCTTTCCAGCACGTCGGTGAGCAGCGCCACGGCGCTGCGTTCCAGCAGCGGTCCGGCGTCCTTGATACAGGTCGCGACGTCGGGCTCGATGTCCGTGAGCGCGTAGGCCGCGTCGATACCGGCGAGATGCAGCTCCTCCGGTGAGACCGTCACCCGCCCGGCGACGGCATGCACGGGGATGCCGGCCGTCCGTCCCGCGTTCGCCACCCCCATCGGCGTCTTCCCGCGCAGACTCTGCGCGTCGAGGGATCCCTCCCCCGTGATCACCAGATCGGCTCCGCGCAGCGACTCGGTGAACGAGGTGATCTCCAGGAGCGTCTCGATGCCGGACCTCAGCCGGGCGCCGAGCAGCAGGGCGGCGTATCCCGTTCCGCCGGCGGCCCCCGCGCCCGGACGACGTGCGAGCGTGCGGTCACCCAGCGACGCGAAGTGTGCGAGCGCGTCGTTCAGGACGCGCACCTGGTCGGGGTCGGCGCCCTTCTGCGGGCCGTACACGGCAGCGGCACCGTGCTCACCCGTCAGCGGATTGTCCACGTCGCAGGCGAGTTCGAGACGGACCCCGGCCAGGCGCGCGCGCGCCGCGGTCAGGTCGACCCGGCGTACGTCGATCAACGCGCCGCCGCCGGGGCCGACAGGACGTCCGGCGGCGTCCAGGATGCTTGCGCCGAGCGCCGACAGCATCCCGGCACCACCATCGGTGCTGGCACTGCCACCGACGCCGACCACCAGGCGACCGCACCCGGCGTCCAGAGCCGCGCCCATCACCTGTCCGAGGCCCCGGGTCGACGACGTCATGGGCGCCGCCGCACCGCTCGGGAGCAGTTGCAGGCCGCAGGAGTTGGCCAGTTCCACCACGCAGGTGACGCCGCTTCGATCCGCGAGCATCGCGTACCTCGCCTCGACCGGTGCACCGGTGGGTCCGTCCACGGTGACCGTGCGGGACTCGAAACCCGCGTCGATCGCGGCATCGACCGTGCCGTCGCCGCCGTCGGCCACCGGTGCGGTGACGACCTCGATCGAGGGATCCACCGACCGCAGGCCCGCGGCGATGCGGGCCGCGGCGTCCCGAGCGGTCAGCGAGCCCTTGAACTTGTCGACGGCGACGACGATGCGCATCATCAGTCCAGCAACGCCACGACCGCACCGGGGGCGTCCTCGCCCCGGGCGGCCAGCTCTTCGAACTCCACGATGTTGTCCAGTTCGGTACCCATCGACACGTTGGTCACGCGCTCCAGGATGACCTCCACGACGACCGGCACGCGGAATTCGTCGCGAAGTTTCTTTGCGTCCTCCAGCGCGTCCCGGATGGCGTCCGGTTCGGTCACGCGGATGGCCTTGCAGCCCAGTCCTTCCGCGACTCGGACGTGATCGACGCCGTAGCCCTTCACAGTCGCGTCCGCACCCTCCTCGGCGTTGATGTTGTCGAAGGCGAGCTGGACGCAGTAGTCCATGTCGAAGCCGCGCTGACTCTGCCGGATCAGGCCGAGGTAGGCGTTGTTCACCACGACGTGGATGTAGGGGATGTTGAACTGCGCGCCCACGGCCAGCTCCTCCAGCAGGAATTGGAAGTCGTAGTCGCCCGAGAGCGCGACGACGTTGGCGTCCGGGCTCGCCGTGGCCACCCCGAGTGCCGCCGGGAGCGTCCAGCCGAGCGGACCGGCCTGCCCGGCGTTGATCCAGTGCCGGGGGTGGTAGACGTGCAGCAGCTGCGCTGCCTGGATCTGCGAGAGCCCGATCGTCGAGACGTACGTCGCGTCGGTCCCGAACGCGGCGTTCATCTCCTGGTAGACCCGCTGCGGCTTGATCGGCACCACGTCGAAATTGGTCTTGCGGTGCAACCGGCCGCGACGTTCGCGGCACTCCTGCGCCCAGGCCGATCGGTCGGGCAGCCGGCTCCCCTGCCCGACCTCGACCAGGCGACGCAGTGCGGCGCCCGCGTCCGAGACCACGCCGTAGTCGGGAGCGAAGACGCGGCCGATCTGGGTGGGCTCGATGTCGACGTGAACGAAGGTGCGCCCGGCGGTGTAGGTGTCGATGCCGCCGGTGTGCCTGTTGGCCCACCGGTTGCCGATGCCGAGCACGAAGTCCGCGGCGAGCAGGGTCTCGTTGCCGTAGCGGTGCGACGTCTGCAGACCGACCATCCCGGCCATCAGGGGGTGGTCGTCGGGGATGGCGCCCCACCCCATGAGGGTGGGGATGACGGGGATGCCGGTGAGCTCGGCGAACGTCACCAGGTCCTCGGCCGCGTCGGCCGTGACGATGCCACCGCCCGCGACGATCACCGGACGCTCGGCGGCGGCCAGCATGTCGAGGATCCGCTGCGCCTGGGCGGCTGTGGCCTCGGGCCGGGCCACCGTCAGCGGCTCGTAGGTGTCGATGTCGAAGTCGATCTGCGCCATCTGCACGTCGATCGGCAGGTCGATCAGCACGGGCCCGGGACGCCCCGATCGCATCAGGTGGAAGGCCTTGCTGAAGGTTCCGGGCACCTGGCCCGCCTCCATCACCGTGACGGCCCACTTGGCCACCGGTGCGGCGATCGCGGCGATGTCGACCGCCTGGAAGTCCTCCTTGTGCAGCTTGGCCACCGGTGCCTGACCGGTGATCGCGAGCATCGGGACGGAGTCGGCGGAGGCGGAGTACAGCCCGGTGATCATGTCGGTGCCGGCCGGCCCCGACGTCCCCACGCAGACGCCGATGTTGCCGGCGGCCGCGCGGGTGTAGCCCTCGGCCATGTGCGAGGCGGCCTCGACGTGTCGGGCCAGCACGTGCCTGATCCCGCCGTGGTCGCGGACCGCGCTGTAGAACGGGTTGATGGCGGCGCCGGGCAGCCCGAACAGCTGTGTCGCGCCCTCCTTCTCCAGGATGAGTACGGCGGCGTCGACCGCCCGCATGATCGTCACTTGGAACCTCCGGAGAGTCGTTCGACACCCTGCAGCAGCGCCGAGTGGTCCAGGCCGCCACCGCCGCACGCGCGCACCGAGGCGACCAGCTGAGCCGCGAGCGCGCCGAGCGGCAGCACGACCCCGGCCTCCCGCGCGGCGGAGGTGACGATGCCCAGGTCCTTGTGGTGCAGGTCGATCCGGAATCCCGGCGCGAAGCTGCGGGTCGTCATGTTGTCGCGCTTCTGCTCGAGTACGGCGCTGCCCGCCAGGCCGCCGCCGAGCACGTCGAGCGCGGCCTTCGTGTCGACGCCGTACGCCTCGAGGAAGACCAGGGCCTCGGCGACAGCCTCGATGTTGATCGCCACGATGAGCTGATTGGCGGCCTTGACGGTCTGACCGGCGCCGGAGGGGCCGACGTGGACGACGGTCTTCCCGACGACGTCGAGCAGCGGCTGCGCGGACTCGAAGTCCTGAGCGGAGCCGCCGACCATGATCGACAGCGCGGCGCTCTTGGCGCCCGCCTCGCCGCCGGAGACGGGTGCGTCGATGATCCGGAAACCCCGAGCCGTGGCGGCCGAGGCGAGCTCGGCCGTGACGTCCGGGCGGATCGAGGAGAAGTCGATGATCAGCGCACCGGACGCAGCGGAGTCGAAGACCCCGCCCTCGTCCTGCAGCACCGATGCGACCTGCGGACTGTCCGGCACCATCACCGCGACGACCTCCGCGTCGCGGACCGCCTCGGCGGCCGATCCGGCGGCGCGGCCACCCGCGGCCACGAGGGCCGCCGCCTTGTCCGGCGAGGGGTCGAAGCCGGTCACCTGGTGGCCGGCCTCCTGAAGATGAACCGCCATCGGGCTGCCCATGATGCCCAGGCCGATGAAGGCGATGCGCGTGCTCATACGGTGCTCCTGTCGTTGGTCTCGCGGACGTTGTCGGCGCCGGTCGCGCCTCGTTCGCCCCTCGGCAGCCAGCCGTCCAGGCCGGCTTCGGTGGTGGAGGCGGTCTTGTACTCCAGCGCCACGTAGCCGCGGTATCCCGCGTCCTGCAGCCGGCGTACGTACCCCGCCAGGTCCAGCCGACCGGTGCCCGGTTCACCACGCCCGGGATCGTCGGCGATCTGCACGTGGCCGACGCGGTCGCCGTACTCCCGGACTACCGCGTCGAGGTCGTCGCCGTTCGCCGCGAGGTGGTAGAGGTCGCAGAGGAACTGCACGTTCTGAACGCCGGTCTCCCGGTGGACCCGGTCGATGACGGCGAACACGTCGGCCGCGGTCTTGAGGGGGTAATCCGGACACCCGCTCACCGGCTCCAGGAGTACGACGCCGCCGATCTCGGCAACCGCCGTGGCCGCCGTCGCGAGTGCCCGGACGCCGGCCGCGTCGCTCGCGGCGACGTCGGCACCGGGCACGCGGTTGCCGTAGAGGGCGTTGAACGCGCGGCATCCGCTCCGGCGGCCGAGCTCGACGACGACCGGGATGTTGGCCAGGAACTCCTGTTGGCGTTCAACCCAGCTGACCAGGCCGCGCTCGCCGCCCGGCATGTCGCCGGCGAAGAAGTTCAGGCCGATGAGCCGCACGCCGGCGTCTTGCACGGCACGGATGAAGTCGTCCTGCTCCTTCTGGGTCGGCGTCGCCGTCTCCCACGGCCACCAGCACTCGATGGCGTCGAAGCCGGCGGCCCGCGCCGCGGCGGGACGCTGCAGGAAGGGGATCTCGGTGAACAGGATCGAGATGTTCACCGCGTACCGGGTCGAAGTCACCGTCGTTCTCCTTGTTCCGCATCATGGAAGTTGTATTCCGCGATTCAGAATAGCCGGAGGAACGTGCATCCGTAAACCCCTTCGGCCTGAAGGCCCCTCTCTGCCGCGAACCGCCGCGAAATCAGCGGGTGAGGTCGACCAGCTGCTCGACCGAGAGACCGGCCAGCTCCTGCACCTCGCTCGCGTCCACCGCACCGCAGCGGACGCCACGCAACAACGCCGAGGCGAGCATCCGCGCGGTGGCCGGCTCGTCCAGCACGCCGCCCTCGACCCGCCCGACGTACGCCGCGAGCCTGGCCGCCGCCGGGCGCAGGGCCTCGCGGAAGAACAGGTAGGTGGCGACGTAGCGGGAGACCAAGTGACCTGGGCACATGTCCCAGCCCTGGTAGATGCCCCACCGCAGCGATCGCAGCACCAGACTCGTGTGCAGCGCCCAGGTCGCGCCGGCCGCCTCGGCCGAGGAGAAGTCCACGACGTTCGTGGCACCGTCCGACACGGTCACCCCGGTCTGGGCGGCGGCGACCTGCATGACGGCCTTGGCGTGGTCGGCGACCGGGTGGTCGGGTGCCTGGTACGGCGCGGCGACGCCGAGGCCCGCGCTGTAGTCGAACGTGCCGTAGACGAGGCTCGTCGCGCGCCGACCGGACGCATGCACCATCGTCGCCACCGTCGCAGTGCCGTCCGCCGCCAGGATCGCCTGCGCGGTCTCGATCTGGATCTCGAATCCGATCGAGCGGGCGGGAAGGCCGAGCGTGACCTCGATCCGTTCCAGCGCCAGCGCCATCGCCCGCACCTGGTCGACGGACGTGACCTTGGGCAGCGTGAGGGTGAGCCCGTCCGGCACCCGACCCTCCGTGCAGGTCTGCTCGAGGAACCGCGCCAGGGTGCGTACCCCGCGTTCGCGGGTCGGCGCTTCGAACGCCTTGAAGCGGATCCCCCACCACGCGGGGCGTGTGCCGTCAGCACGCTGGCTCTCGTACGCCGCGAGCGTGCGTGCGAGATCGTCGTCCTCGACGCCCTCGGCACGTCGGCCGTAACCGTCCTCGAAGTCGACCCGCAGATCCTCGATGGGCTCGCGGGCGAGCTTGGCTCGCACCCGGTCGTAGACGTCGGCGAGCCGCTCGGGTGCCAGCCCGGTGGCGCCCGCGAGTGCGTCGGCGGTCGGCGCGTAGTCGTCGAGCAGCCGCAGGGCCTCCCGACCCCAGGCCTGCGGCGTGCCGGCGTCGTACCGATCGGCGGGCACGTAGACGGTGTGCACGGGTACGCGATCCACCCGGTCCCCGGGGTAGCCCGCCGTCAGGTCCCGGTCGGCGCCCGCGAGCAGATGATCCAGCTCGGCGATCAGGTCTTCGGTGGCGTCATCGGCCATCGGTCTCTCCTCCAGATCATTTTGGAAGATAAATTTCGTATGCCGGAACGTAGCAGCTGATACCGCCCGGCGGGGACGAGCACCAACTACGCTTGGGACCCGAATCGGCGGTCGCACGATCCCGCGCCGATCCACCGTGTGCGTCCGACGTCGAGCGTGACAGCGTCGCACCGATCTCGCACCACACCCGAGGAGAGTTCATGGCTGACGGCGGCAGAAGCGGTGGCGTGCAGTCGGTGGGACGTGCCCTGGACATCCTGGAGGCCATCGACGCCGCAGGCGGTGAGATGGCCCTGGTCGAGATGAGCAACGTCTCCGGCCTGCCGATGCCGACCATTCACCGGATCGTGCGCACCCTGGCGGATCGCGGGTACCTGCGACAGCTGCCCGACCGCCGGTACGCGCTCGGCTCGCGGCTGATCCCGCTGGGCGCGACCGCGCTGATCGCGTTCGGCTCCCGCAGCGCGCCCGAGTTGAGCCGCATCGTGCAGGAGTTCGGCGAGACCGCCAACCTCGCGACGCTCGACAGCGACCAGCTCGTCTACGTGGGGCAGGTGCCGTCGCCGCGTGCGCTGCGGATGTTCACCGACCTGGGCCGGCACGTCCCGCCCCACTGCCGCGCCGCAGGCAAGGCGCTGTTGGCGCAGCTGCCCGATGAGGAGGTCCTCGCGATCCTGGGGCGCGCCGGCATGCCCGCGATGACCGACAAGACCATCACCGATCCCGACGTGATGCTCACCGAGCTGGCCCGCATCCGCAAGAACGGGTACGCCACCGAAGACGGCGAGATGGAGCTCGGGGTGACCTGCATCGCCGTCGCCGTGCCCAGCGCCACCGCCCTGATGTCGGTCTCGATGTCCGCGCCGTCCAGCCGGATCACCGGCGCGGTGCGCAAACGCGCGATCCCGTTCCTGCAGGACGTCGCCGCGCGCCTCGCGAGCGACCTCGACAGCGCCACCGCGTAGCGGCAGCGAGCGGCGAGAGCGGGCGGCGCTGACCGGGCACGATGCCCACCGCCGTTCGCACCAGCTCTTGACGGGCGACGTGACGAGTGTCATATTCCTTATCGCGGAATCCATATTTCGCATGACGAAAGAGACCACGTGACCGACATTCACTCGCTCCCGGCAGGGGTCTTCGACGACCTCGCGGCCGACCGCGCGTCCGATCTGCTGCGGACGTGTTGTGCAGCGCCGAGTTGGGTGCACCGAATGGTGCAGGGCCGCCCGTACGGCGATCGTGACCGCCTGCTCAGTGCCTCCGACACCGCCTTCACAGCCCTGACCGAGCAGGATGTGGCGGACGCCCTCGCCGACCACCCTCGGATCGGCGAGCGCCCGGCCGGCTCCTCCGCGTCCGGGCACTTCTCCCGGGCCGAGCAGGCTTCGGTCACCGATGCCGACGACCAGGTCCGACACGACCTCCTGCAGGGAAACCGCGCCTACGAGCAGCGCTTCGACCGGGTCTTCCTCATCCGCGCCGCCGGTCGCACGCCGGCCGAGATCCTCGCCGAGCTGCACCGCAGGATGGACAACGACGAGCAGACCGAGCTCGCCGAGGTCATCGAGCAACTGCGGATGATCACCCGTCTGCGCCTGGAGGCGATGGTCCGATGAGCACCCTGTCCACCCACGTGCTGGACGCCGTACGCGGTGTGCCGGCAGCCGGCATCCCCGTCGAGGCCTTCGCACGCGGCACCGAGAGCGACTGGCACCGCATCGGATCGGGGATCACCGACGACGACGGCCGCGTCACGAGCCTTGCCGACACCCCGCTCGACCCGGGCACCCACCGCCTCGTCTTCGTGACCGGCGACTATTTCGCCGCGCACGACGTCGAGGCGTTCTACCCCGAGGTCTGCATCACCTTCGTCGTCACCGACGAACGGCACTACCACGTGCCCGTCCTACTCAGTCCGTTCGCCTATTCGACCTACCGAGGGAGCTGAACCACCCATGTCCTACGTCTTGGGTCACAACCAGTACGGCAAGGCCGAGGTGCACGTCGTGCGTGTCTTCCGCGAGAGCCGCGAGAGCCGCCACGACATCGTCGACTACAACGTCAGCGTGGCGCTGAGCGGTGATTTCGCCGACGCGCACATCACCGGAGACCAGGCCAACGTCCTCACCACCGACGCGTGCAAGAACACCGTCAACGCGTTCGCGAAGGAGGCCGGTGACGCGGTCCGCGCGCCGGAGTCCTTCGCGGTCGCGCTCGCCGACCACTTCGTCGACGACGTGCCCCAGGTCGCATCGGCCACGATCACCGTCGAGACCTTCCCCTGGCAACGGATCGGCGATCAACCGCATGCGTTCCGCCGTGTCGACGACTACGTGCGCACGGTGACGGTCCGTCGGGGCAACGACGGCGACCGGCCGGCCAGCGTCGTCAGTGGCCTCACGGGGTACGTCGTCCTGAAGACCACCGATTCGGAGTTCCACGGCTTCTACCAGGATCGCTACACCACCCTGCAGCCCACCAACGACCGCGTGATGGCGACCGCCGTGACGGCGCGGTGGGCGCACGAGTCGAACGAGAACGCCGACTGGAACGGCGCCTTCGACACCGTCGTCGACGCGCTCACGACCGCCTTCGCCGACTCCTACAGCTACGCGCTGCAGCAGACGATCTGGGAGATGGGCCAGAAGGCCCTCGACGCCGCGCCCGGCGTCGCCGAGATCCGGCTCAGCTGCCCCAACAAGCACCACTTCGTCATCGACCTGTCACCGTTCGATCTCTCGAACGACAACGAGGTCTTCCACGCCGACGACCGGCCGTACGGCCTGATCGAGGCCACCGTGAAGCGCTCGGCCGATGTCGACATGTCAGCTGCCTATGACCCCGGGCAGGCCTGGTAACAGGTCTGCCCAGTCCCGGGGCGCCGATCGCGCCGTACAGCCGGGACACCCCGATCTGGCACGAAAACCCCTGTGCCAGCGGCGATTCCAAGTGACAGCCCGACGCGTCCACCCCGCGTCCGCTGGTGCCGACAAATCCTTGACGTGACCTGAGTCACTGTCTAGCATTTCGCATCACGGAATATAAGTTACGTCTAGCGGAATATAAGCAGTCCAAGGAGCACCGATGACCGCAACAGCCGCACCCGCCTCCACCCGCCCACCCGTTCACCCGGTCGACGAGGTCCTGCCCGCACCGCAGCTGGCGATCTACGGCATCCAGCACGTTCTGGCCTTCTACGCCGGAGCGGTGATCGTCCCGATCCTGCTCGCGAGCGCCATCAAGCTGAGCACGCCGGACCTCATCCATCTGATCAACGCCGACCTGTTCACCTGCGGCATCGCCAGCATCATCCAGTCGATCGGCTTCTGGAAGGTCGGCGTCAGACTGCCCCTGCTGCAGGGGGTGACCTTCACCGCGGTGGCGCCGATGATCTCGATCGGCGTCAGTCACGGCGGTGGCGTCAACGGCCTGCTCTACATCTACGGCTCGGTGCTCATCGCCGGCCTCTTCACGCTGGCGATCGCTCCGTTCTTCGGCAAGTTGATCCGATTCTTCCCGCCGGTCGTGACCGGCTCGGTCATCACCATCATCGGTCTGTCGCTGCTGCCGGTCGCTGCCGGCGACGCGGTGATGAACCCGCTCACCGGCAGATCCGAGCCCAGCAACGGTCGGTGGATCCTCTACGCGATCGGCACCGTGCTGCTGATCGTCGCGATTCAGCGCATCTTCCGCGGTTTCATCGCCACGGTCGCCGTCCTCATCGGGTTGATCGTCGGCACGGTGATCGCCTGGAGCCTGGGCGACGCCAAGTTCAGCGACGTCGGCAGCTCCCACATCGTCGGAGTCACCACGCCGTTCCACTTCGGCACGCCGAAGTTCGCGGTGGCCGCCATCATCTCGATGATCATCGTCATGCTCATCACCGCGGTGGAGACCACCGGCGACGTCTTCGCGACCGGCGAGATCGTCGAGAAGCGGGTGGGCGGCGAGGACGTCACCCGCGCGCTCCGTGCCGACGGTCTCGCCACCGTGATCGGCGGTGTCCTCAACTCCTTCCCCTACACCTGCTTCGCCGAGAACGTCGGTCTGGTGCGCCTGACCCGGATCAAGAGCCGGTACGTCGTCGCCGCCGCCGGCGGGTTCATGATCATCCTGGGCCTGCTGCCCAAGGCCGGCGCCATCGTGGCCGGCATCCCGTCACCGGTGCTGGGCGGCGCGGGTCTGGCGATGTTCGCCACGGTCGCGGTCGTCGGCATCCAGACCCTGACGAAGGTGGACTTCAACGACCACCGCAACGTCATCATCGTCGCGAGCAGCCTGGGGCTGGCGACCTTCGTCACCGCGCAACCGGACGTCGCCAAGTCGCTGCCCGATTCGCTGCAGGTCTTCCTGGGCAGCGGCATCACGATCGGCAGCATCGCCGCGTTCGTCCTCTACATCGTCTTCTTCCACCTCGGATCGGGTCTCGGCCCGGCCGTGGCAGGCGCCCCGGGGCACCTGGTGCGCCTCGAGCAGGTGAACGAGATGACGCAGGAGGAGTTCGTGCAGACCTTCGGCAGCCTTTTCCAGGGTCCGTCGTGGATGGTCGAGCGCGCCTTCGGGCAGCGACCGTTCAGCGACAGTCGGGACCTGCGCCAGGCGTTCCAGGAGGCACTCTTCGCCGCGACGTCGGCCGAGCAGGTCGAACTGGTCAACGCCTACCCGCGCCTCGGGCAGGCTCTGGGAGGTGACGCCCCCGTGGAGTCGCTGGAGGACCAGGGCACCCGCGGCCTGACCCACCTGGGCGAGCAGGACCAGTCCGACCTCGACGAGCTCACCGCGGCGTACGAGGAACAGTTCGGCTTCCCGCTGGTCATCTGCGTGCGCGACGAGGGAAGTTTCGACGACCTCATCCGCCACGGCTGGGTCCGGATGCGCAACTCCTCGGTGCAGGAGCACAACATCGCGCTGGTCGAGATCGCCAAGATCGCCGGCTACCGCTTCGACCGCCTCGTGGCGGACGCGAACCCGATCAACTCGGCGCGCGTCCGCGCGTACTGACCGTGGTCGGGGCAGGGATGACGTACGTCGTGCCGGGCGCAGATCACGTCGGTGATGCCCCCCGGGACACCGGTCGGCGTCCTGGCGATGTGTCTACACTCACACCAGCGAAGGGCCTGTTCTGCATGGATAACCGGGCCCGTGTACTGCCGTCGAACCATGCTTTGCCAGATCATGGCAAGAGCCTTCGCGACCACGCAGTCAGGAGCCGGTGATGACGAACTCCCCTTCGCAGAGCCCACAGATCACCGTCAACGGGACCCGCCGGTCCCTGGCCCGGACCCCCTCCTATCTCAGCCTGCTGGACTATCTGCGCGGGCAGGGTCTGACCGGCGCGAAGGAGGGGTGCGCCGAGGGCGAGTGCGGCGCCTGCTCGGTGCTCGTGTCCCGGCCGGACGGTGCGGGTTCGTCCTGGGTCGCGGTGAACGCGTGCCTGCCGCCGGCCGTCGGGTACGACGGCCAGGAGATCGTGACGGCCGAAGGTCTCGGCGGGAGCGACGGACTGCACCCCGTGCAAGAGGAGATGGCCCACCGCGGGGGCTCCCAGTGCGGTTACTGCACACCGGGATTCGTGTGCAGCATGGCCGCCGAGTACTACCGCGCGGATCGCGCGCCGGCGGCGCACGACGCCGACTCGGCGACCTCTTCGACGACCGTCGCGATGGACACCGGCGCCGAGACCTCCACCGATCACGAGCACGGCCCGAACGGCTTCGACCTGCACGCGCTCTCGGGGAACCTGTGCCGGTGCACCGGGTACCGCCCGATCCGCGACGCCGCGTACGCCCTGGGCCGGCCGTCGGCACAGGACCCCCTCGCGCACCGCCGCAGTGAACCGGCGCCCGAGGCCGTCCCGACCCGCGTCACCGACGGGGTGCACGAGTTCGTCCGCCCGTCCACGCTGCACGAGGCCATGACCCTGCTGGGCGACGACCGGGAGACCCGGCTGGTCGCGGGATCCACCGACTGGGGGGTCGCCGCCAACCTGCTGATGGCGCGCTCACCCGTGCTGGTGGCCATCGACCGGCTCCATGAGCTGCGTGAGCTGCACGAGGGCCCCGACCACGTAGAGATCGGCGCCGCGCTCACCCTCTCCGAGATCGAACGACGCCTCGACGGCCGCGTGCCGTTGCTGGCCGAGCTCTTCCCGCAGTTCGCCTCCCGTCTGATCCGCAACGGAGCCACCCTGGGGGGCAACCTCGGCACCGGTTCGCCCATCGGCGACAGCCCTCCGGTCCTGCTGGCCCTGGAATCACAACTGGTGCTCGCCAGCACCCGGGGTGAGCGGGTCGTGCCGCTGGCCGACTACTTCACGGGGTACCGGCGGACGATCCGGGACAGCGACGAGCTGATCAAGGCCGTCCGGATCCCGTTGCCGCTGGCCGCGTCCGCGGCGTTCCACAAGATCGCCAAACGCCGGTTCGACGACATCTCCAGCGTGGCCGTGGCGTTCGCTGTCGACATCGAGGACGGCGTCGTACGCCGCGCACGGATCGGGCTCGGCGGCGTCGCCGCGACGCCGCTGCGCGCCTACGAGACCGAGGCCGCCCTGGAGGGCCGGCCGTGGACCCTGCAGACCGCGCAGGCTGCAGCCCGGGTGCTCGGCGCGACCGGCACACCCATGGACGACCACCGGGCCAGCAGCCGGTACCGCGCGGCGATGCTGCGTACGGCGCTGCTCAAATTCCACTCGCAGACCGCGACGCAGGAGGTCGACGCATGAGCTCACTCTCCGAACGTCCCGCCACTCCTGTTGTCGGGCACCCGATTCCGCACGAGGCTGCCGACCTACACGTGACGGGGAGGGCGCTCTACACCGACGATCTCGTCGGCCGCACGAAGGACTGCCTGCACGCCTGGCCGGTGCAGGCCCCGCACGCGCATGCCGCGGTCACCCGGATCGACACCTCTCCGGCGCTCGACGTCGACGGCGTCGTCCGGGTGCTCACGGCCGACGACGTGCCGGGCGTCAACGACGCGGGGGTGAAGCACGACGAGCCGCTCTTCCCGACGGAGGCCATGTTCTACGGCCACGCCATCGTGTGGGTGCTGGGCGAGACCCTCGAGGCCGCCCGGCTGGGTGCCGCGGCCATCGAGATCGACTACGAACCGCTCCCCTCGCTGATGACGGCTCGGGAGGCGATCGCCGCCGAGGCCTTCCAGGGCGCCCAGCCCCACATGGAGCGGGGCGACATCGATCGGGGGCTGCAGGACGCCGCGCACGTCTTCCACGGCGAGTTCGAGTTCAAGGGTCAGGAGCACTTCTACCTGGAGACCCACTGCGCCCTGGCCATGGTCGACGAGAACGGTCAGATCTTCGTACAGAGCAGCACCCAGCACCCGAGCGAGACGCAGGAGATCGTCGCCCACGTCCTCGGTCTGCACTCTCACGAGGTGACCGTCCAGTGCCTGCGGATGGGCGGCGGCTTCGGCGGCAAGGAGATGCAGCCGCACGGTCTCGCGGCGATCGCCGCTCTGGGTTCCGTCCTCACCGGGCGCCCGGTGCGCTTGCGCCTGAACCGCACCCTCGACATGTCCATGACCGGTAAGCGGCACGGTTTCCATACCCAGTGGCGGGTCGGCTTCGACGCCGACGGTTCGCTCGTCGCGCTGGACGCGACGCTCACCGCCGACGGTGGCTGGAGCCTGGACCTGTCCGAACCGGTGCTCGCGCGGGCGGTCTGCCATATCGACAACGCGTACTGGATCCCCAACGTGCGGGTCAACGGTCGCATCGCCCGGACCAACAAGACCTCGCAGACGGCGTTCCGCGGGTTCGGGGGGCCTCAGGGGATGCTGGTGATCGAGGACATCCTCGGCCGGTGCGCCCCGCTGCTCGGCAAGGACCCGGCCGACCTGCGCCGACAGAACCTCTACGGCCCGGACCAGACCACACCGTACGGTCAGCCGGTCCGACAGTGGGACCGGCTGGAACGCGCCTGGGAGCAGGTGGTCACCGACGGCGACATCACACGACGGCAGCAGGAGGTCGCCCGTTTCAACGCGACGCACGCCGACTTCAAGCGGGGACTCGCGCTGACGCCGGTGAAGTTCGGCATCTCCTTCAACCTCACGGCCTTCAACCAGGGCGGCGCGCTCGTGCTGGTTTACAAGGACGGATCGGTGCTCATCAACCACGGTGGCACGGAGATGGGCCAGGGCCTGCACACCAAGATGCTGCAGGTCGCCGCGACCGCGCTCGGCGTACCCCTGACCACCATCCGACTCGCTCCCACACGGACCGACAAGGTGCCCAACACCTCTGCCACCGCTGCCAGTTCGGGTGCCGACCTCAACGGTGGCGCCATCAAGAACGCGTGCGAGCAGATCAAGGAGCGGCTCACCCAGGTCGCCTCCCAGCACTTCGGTGTGAGCCCGGCCGACATCCGGTTCGAGGACGGGGTGGTGTCGGCGATCGGGAGCAGAGCCGAGCCGATGCTGTGGGCCGATCTGACCCAGCGCGCGTACTTCCAGCGCGTGCAGCTGTCGGCGGCCGGTTACTACCGCACCGAGGGGCTGCACTGGGACTCCTCGATCATGCAGGGCGAGCCGTTCAAGTACTTCGCCAACGGCGTGGCCGCGACCGAGGTCGAGGTCGACGGTTTCACCGGCGCGTACCGCACGCGGCGCGTCGACATCGTGCACGACGTGGGAGAGAGCCTCTCTCCGCTGGTCGACATCGGGCAGATCGAAGGCGGCTTCGTCCAGGGCGCCGGTTGGATGACGCTCGAGGAGTTGGTCTGGGACGAGAGCGACCGGCCGACCCGCGGCAAGTTGGCGACGCAGGCTGCCAGCACCTACAAGCTGCCGAGCTTCTCGGAGATGCCCGAGGTCTTCAACGTGGCGCTGCTGCAGCAGGCCCACGAGGAAGGTGCGGTCTACGGCTCCAAGGCCGTGGGCGAACCCCCGCTCATGCTCGCTTTCAGCGTGCGCGAGGCACTGCGCCAGGCCGCCGCCGCATTCGGTGCGCCCGGCGGGAGCGTCGAGCTCGGATTGCCCGCGACACCCGAGGCGGTCTTCTGGGCGATCGAGGACGCCCGATCCGGTCGCACCGACGGCGGCGTGGAACGCGGCTCGCGCGCCCAACAGCACGTGCCGGACCAACCGGGTCCCGATGCGCACCCGATGCACCCGCGCTCCGAAGAGCTCGCGAGCGAACCGGCCAAGGCCTGATCGCGATGCATTGGATCGACGCCATCGCACGCTTACGCGCCGGGAGAGAGCCCGGCGTCCTCGTGACGCTCACCTCCGTGCGCGGTCACGCCCCTCGCGAGGCCGGCGCCAAGATGGTGGTGTGCGCCGCAGAGGAGTTCGGCACCATCGGAGGTGGCAACCTCGAGGCCACTGCGGTGGCCCGCGCCCATGCCATGCTCGCCGACGGTGCCCGATCGCCGCAGTCGTTGGAGCTGGCGCTCAATGAGCGCGCGCCGGTGCAGCACGGCACACAGTGCTGCGGTGGCGAGGTGCAGATGCTGTTCGAGCCGCTGCCGGTGGTTGCGTCCGTCGCGATCTTCGGGATGGGCCATGTCGGTGTGGAGCTGTCGCGCATCCTCTCCCGGCAGGACCTGGAGCTGCACCTGGTCGACTCGCGCGCGGCCTACGCCGTGCCCAGACTTCCTGCTGTGTACGACGATTCGCCGGCCACGCTCCACTGGCACCACTCACCGGTGCCCGAACTGGTGCTCGGTCAGGTACCGGCCGGCACCCACGTGCTGGTGATGACGCACGACCACGCCGAGGACGCGGCCCTGTGCGACACCGCGCTGCGCTGCACCCACCTGGGCTCGATCGGACTGATCGGATCGTCGGCCAAATGGCGCCGCTTCGAGAAGCGGCTACTCGAGGAGGGCCACTCGCCCGAGTCGCTGACGCGAATCACCTGCCCGGTCGGGATCCCCGACCTGGTCGGCAAGGAGCCGGCGACGATCGCGGTGTCGGTCGCCGCCGCGCTGCTACAGACCGTGGCGGCCGAGGCTGCTGCCGCCCACCCCACCTCGAGGACGCGCACGTGACGCTCTACCGGGCCACCGTGCTCGACACCCCCCAAGATCCGTTCGCCGGTGGCCGGCTGCGCGCCGAGCAGGACGGTGGACTGCTCGTCCGCGACGGCACGATCCTCGCCCGCGGCGGTTTCGCGCAGCTGCGGCGGGACCACCCGGGCGAGCCCATCGAGACCCTCGACGGGGGACTACTGCTCCCCGGCTTCGTCGACACCCACGTGCACTACCCGCAGGTGCGTGCCATCGGCGGCCTCGGCATGCCGCTGCTGGACTGGTTGCAGCGCTGCGCGCTGCCGGAGGAGGCCCGACTGGCCGACCCGTCGTACGCCGTGGCGACCGCCGACGACTTCGTGCGATCACTGGTGCGCTCCGGCACCACGAGCGCGCTGGTCTTCGGCGCGCACTTCGCTCCCGCCGTCGACGCACTCTTCAGCCGGGCGGCCGCGACCGGACTGCGCATCACCAGCGGGCTGGTGCTGAGCGACCGGATCCTGCGCGATGACCTCCTGACCTCGGCCGACGTCGCTCTGGAGCAGAGCCGCGCCCTGGCGGAGAGGTGGCACGGCAGGGGTCGGGCGAGGTACGCCGTGACCCCGCGGTTCTCCCTCTCCTGCGGCGACGATCTCCTCTCGGTGTGCGGTGAGCTGCTCGATGAGATTCCAGGCAGCTGGATGACCACCCACGTCAACGAGAACACCGTCGAAGTTGCACAGGTGGAGGAATTCTTCGGCACCAGCTACGTCGGCAGTTACGACAAACACGGACTCGTCGGCCGCAGGAGCGTCCTCGCGCACAACGTGCACGCCACCGATGAGGAGCTGCGGTTGCTCGCCGATCACGGCGCGGGGGTCGCGCACTGCCCGACCAGCAACTCCTCCCTCGGCAGCGGGAGCTTCCCGCTCCGGCGGCATCTGGAGCACGGCGTACCCGTGGCCCTCGGCACCGACGTGGGTGGGGGCACCGGTTTCTCGATGTTCAAGGAGGCGCTGCAGGCGTACTTCATGCAGCAGCTGCTCGGCGCGGACGGCGTGCCGCTCACGGCGGCACATCTGCTGCACCTGGCGACCTCGGCCGGCGCCGCCATGCTCGGCCTGGACGACGTCGGCGACCTGTCCGTCGGCAAACGCTTCGACGCGGTGTGGCTACGCGGCGCGGACGACGGCGCATTGCAGGTGAACCTGCGCAACGCGCTCGACCCCGACAACGCACTGGCGAAGGCGTTCGCCCTGGGGACCGACGCCGACGTGGCGGGAGTCTGGATCGACGGCGAGCGCGTCACCGACTGACTTTCGCCCTGCACATCGGGGCACATCCGCCCCGCCGTGCGCCCTGCACATCGGGGCACATCCGCCCCGCCGTGCATGTCCGAATCCAAGCTCTCATCGACTGTCAGGGAAACCTGGCGTTGTCAGATCTGACCGGTGTCTGCGCAGGTCAGAGGCCTGCCCGGTGGCCTCGCTGTCAGGGGACACCCGATGCCTACCGGACACCCGCACCTCTCCCGCACGGTGATTGCAGGCGACGGCTCCGCTCCGGGGCGCGCCCCACACCACCACGGAGGGACATCTGATGAGGAACCTGCACAAGACCCTGACCCTGGCCGGCGTCGCGGTCGCGATCGCCACCCCGACCCTGGCGTGCGCGAGCCCGGCCCAGGCGGCGTCGCGGGACGGCAAGTGCAACACCGGCGAGTTCTGCCTCTACTTCAACAGCAACGAGAGTGGGTCGGTCTCCGACTTCACCGGCCCGATCGCCGATTACGGCGCGACGCAGCCCAGCTGCTACGTCTTTAAGGGAGCCGGCAACGGCAAGGGCAAGTGCGTCAAGAACAACGCCGCGTCGGTCTGGAACCGCACCGGCAAGACGATGCGGGTCTACTTCAACAGCAACTACGGGGGCGCGTCACAGTCCTTCGCGGCCGGCGCAAAGGGAAATCTGAACGCCACGCTGAAGAACAACAACGCCTCCCACGGCGCGCCGAGCACCTCGACCGGCGCGCAGACCCCGCGCAACGACTACGACGGCAACCCGCGCGGCTTCGCCCAGGACAACTGCACGGCGTTCGCGGCGTACCGGATCGCCAGCCGGCTGCACACGCCGAAGTTCAACAACTACTGGAAGGGCGTGCACTGGGGCGACGCCGGCAACTGGGACAACGCCGCCCGCGCGGCCGGAGTGAAGGTCGACAAGACGCCGAAGGTGGGCGCCATCGCGGTCAATGACGTGCACAAGGTCGGGCACGTCGCGTACGTCAACAAGGTGTACTCCGACGGGTCGTTCGACGTGGAGGAATACAACTGGAACAACAAGCTGCGCTACGGCACCCGCTCGCACGTGCGGGTCAACAGCGGCCAGGCCTCCTTCCAGTGGATGCTCCACTTCTAGGCCGCTGAGGACATCTCATGAAGAAGACCTCACGCACGGCACTCGCCGCGATCGCCGGTACGACGATGGTCCTGGGCGGCGGGATGGCCCTGTCCTCCCCCGCCCACGCGGCCTCGCGCAACGGCAGCTGCGACAGCGGCGACTTCTGTTACTACTTCAACAGCAACCAGAAGGGATCGGTGTCGGACTTCACCACCTCGCTGGACGACTACGGCACCACCCAACCCACCTGCTACGAGTTCAAGGGCGCCGGCACCGGGAAGGGCAGGTGCGTCAAGAACAACGCGGCATCGGTCTGGAATCGCAGCGGGCACACGGTGCGGGTGTACTTCAACAGCAACTACGCGGGCGCGTACCAGGACTTCAAGACGGGCACGAAGGGCAACCTCAAGCCAGGGCTGAAGAACAACGACGCATCCCACCAGTTCCTGCGCAGCGCACCGCCGGTGACCGGGTGCAAGACCGACGGCACGGACACCAAGCTGCCGAGCTCGATCCTGGTCTACCGGACCGGGAGCGGGCGGGTGGAGCGGGTGGCGTTCAAGACGTACGTCAAGAACGTGCTACCCAACGAGTGGGTCTCCAGCTGGCACTCGGCCTCGTTGAAGTCCGGCGCCATCGCGGTGAAGAGCTTCGGCTGGTACTTCGCGCTGCACTCGGAGTCCAAGACCCCGAGCGGTCACTGCTACGACGTCCGCGACGACACCGGGAGCCAGGTGTACCGGCCCGGTTCGGCGACGGCCGCGACCAACAGCGCGGTCGATGCGACCTGGGGCACCAGGATGACCCGCAGCGGCAAGATCCTGCAGGCGCACTACTGCTCCTCGCCGTCCGTCTGCAGCGCCTGGGTCGCCGGTGACTGGATGTCTCAGGACGGCTCAGAGAGCATGGCCGCGAAGGGAGACAGCTACAGCTCGATCCTGCGGCACTACTACCGCGACATCGCGCTCACGTCCTGACACCGACGTCGCAGGCGCCCACCGTGGTCGGTACGCCGACCGCGGTGGGCGCACCGGTGCCTCGCCGCCGGGACGTGGCAGGACGACGGCCTCACTCGGGCTCGTCCTCGTCGCTCTCGCTGCACACGTTCGCCGCGAACCGGGCGGATCGCTCCTGCAGACCCTGTATCCGCCGCTTGATCAGCGCGGCGCGGTCCACCGGATCGTCGCTGCCGACCTCTTCGATGCTCGGCGTGCGCCGCACGTTGCGCGAGCACCGGAAGTCCGCGCAGATCAAGGTCCCGACGGTGTTGCCGCGCCTGCCGAGGGCGCCGGCGCGCCGGGCGACGTACATGTGGGCGTCCTCGGTGGCGGCGATGTCCTGGCACCATGCGCACATCGCCTTGCGGCGCACGGCGGAGCGGGGCGCAGTGCGCAGCACGATCCCTACCGGCCCCTCGCCCGTGGGGAGCACGACGTAGGACATCTGGGGGCGCTTGGCATCGGTCCAGCCCAGGTAGTCCAGGCGCTCCCAGTCCAGGGGCTCGAGGTCAGGCAGGGTCGCCTGGGCGACCTCGCGTCGGGAGGCGTTGACGAACGACGCACGCAGGTCGGTCTCGGTGAGGGGGTGCATGAGGATGGCGTCCGGTAGGGAGCAGGGGCGCGGCTGACGTCGGTCAGGCCGCCCGTCACCTTCGCACGACGCCGGCCGAGGCGCACATCGATTTTCGCCTCGGTGCGTGTGCACGACCCGCAAGCCTGCTCAGCCTTGATCGCCGACGGTGTCACGGTCGTCAGGTGCGTCAGCGAGGTCGGACTCCGCCTGCTCCCGCAGCCGCAGGATGAGCGCACGGGTGTCGCCGAGCAGCAACTCTGCTCGACCGACCGGGGTGAGGCGGTCGAACTCGAAGCCGTCGGGGAACGAGCTGCAGCTCCAGTCGCTGCGGGTGCCCCACTCCGAGCGGGCGGCGTGGTCGCCCGCCAGGAACCGTGCCACGGCGTTGCCCTGCTCGCTCAGATAGTTCCTGAGCGAGAGCGCGTCGAGCACCTCCCGTTGCGTGAGTTTCTTGGCGCCGAACAGCCCGTTGGCGTGCCCGATGGCCCAGCAGGCCGCACCGACGAGCACCGCGGCGGACCACCCTGCCGCGCGCGGGAAGGGACCCTCGAGCACGAGCAGGACGGCGCGTCGCAGGGCGACGGTCGTCTCGGCGTCGAAGCAGCTCCGGGCGACCTCGCCGACCAGCTCCTCGATCCGCTCGTCCGCCTCGCTCAAGGGACGCGTGGCCATGACCCAGGGGTCACCGTCGGCGACAAGGGGAACGTCGTCGAGAGCGGCCAGCGCTGCCTCACCACCGACGAACCCTGCGAGCAGGTCCAGCTTGCGCCGGGCGTTCCGGGCCGGCGTGGGTTGCAAGCGCCCTCGCTCGAACCGGTCGTACGGGTCGTCGTACGTCGGGTAGGCCTCCGGCCAGGTGACCGGAAGGTCGGGCAGGAGCGTCTCGTGGCACTCGTGCACGACCCGCCCGTCGAGCAGGGTGAGATAGGTGACCAGGGAACTGGTCGGACCCGGCGGGCCGGCTCGTCGCGGTGCGGTGGGGTACGGCAGGACGTTCTCACTCATGTTGGCCCCTGTTCGAAGATCGGATCCTGCGACGGTAGAGAGCACGCGACCGGCGCAGGAGGCTTTCTGCGCCGGGTGTGGAAAACCCACGCCGCCCGGGGTGGATGCGGACGGGACCAGGTGGTCGTGCCCGGTGTCGGGACGTCTCGCCGTCAGCCGGTACCGCGGATGCGACGCGCGGCCGTTACAAGCCCCATCCGCAGGATCGGCCCACGACACGGACCGATCCACAGATGCATCGGCTCGCCGCGCACCACTCCGCTACGTCCGGCCGCGTCGTATGCCAGATCTCGCAGTCGCCGCAGATCGGACACCGTCAACGGCAGGGGTCGCTCGTCCTCGTGGAGTCGCGTGCCGACCGGGTGCTGCCCGCCGTCGGCCCCGAACTCGATGTGGCCGCCCAGGATCGTCTCGGCTCCGGCACGCTCGGCCAGCGCCAGCATCCGGTCGAGGGAGTCCTGCAGCGCCCGCAGGTCCTGCACGTAGAGGCGACCTGAGTAGGCCGTGTCGCCGCTCAGGAGGAGCCCGCGCGACGGGTCGGCGACGACGATCGACCGGGCGTCGTGCCCCGGGATCCCGGACACCAGCAGCTCACGATCGCCGAGGTCGAAGGACGCGACACCGCCGGGCCACGGATCGATCCCGAAGTACGACCGCACCGAGTCCTGGTCGACCCCGACGACCGTGACCCCCTCGCGACCGGCGAACTGGCCGTCACCACGGACGTGGTCGCCGTGGCCGTGGGAGTGGGCCACCACCAGTTCGTAATCGGTGTGGCCGTGGCGCGCGACCCAGTCGTCGACCAGCGCGCTGACCGTCGGCTGCAGCGGCATCTGCTCGACGTCGGCGACGTTGCCGGTGTCGAGCAGCAGAGCCCGGCGCGTGCCGAGGAGCAGGTACAGGAAGGGCGCCTCCCAGGTGGCGCGCATCGACTGCCGCAGCACGAACGTCGCGTCGTCGACGCGCCGTACCTGCAGGACCGGTCCGGGATCCGCACCACGCCGGCTCCCCCGGATCCACGGCCGATCGAGAGGCTCGTCGTCCAGAAGCACCTGCGGGGGCAAGGTCGGCATCGTCGAACCCTCCCACGGGGGCCGCCGGATCGTCAGCGGCTCCACGGCGAGGGGTCTTCGTCTGCGGTTCACGTGGAGTTCGCCGTCTTCGAAGGGAGCTCTCAGTTTGGACCGATGGGCTGGATAGGTCCTCGGGAACCGTTCTGCCAGAGAGAGATCCATGAACTTTCGAACTCGCCCTGCCGCCGTCGCTGTGGCCACCGCCGCCGCTCTCGCCGCGGGAGGCGCCGCGGCGTACGCGGCACCGGGTCACGCGCCCGCGCCGCATGCCCAGAAGCACGTGCTCCTGCTGTCCGTCGACGGTCTGCACCAGAGCGACCTGCAGTGGTACGTCGCGCACCATCCGGCATCCGCACTTGCGCGGCTCGTCGACTCCGGCACGTCGTACACGCACGCGAGGACGCCGTTCCCGTCGGACTCCTTCCCGGGTCTGGTCGGTCAGCTGACCGGTGGCGACCCGCGCACGACGGGCGTCTACTACGACGTCACCTACAACCACGCGCTGTTGCCGGCGGGTACGACGCACTGCAAGGGTGCCGCGCGCGGTGCGGCCGTCAACTTCGACGAGACGATCGACAAGGACTCCACCCGCCTGGACGCGGGTCAGGGCCTCGCGGGTCTGCCGGGCTCGATCCTGAACATGACCGGTCACCCGAGCACGCTGATCAACCAGGCCGCGCTGCCGGTCGACCCGGCGACCTGCAAACCGGTGCAGCCCAACCAGTATCTCGAGGTCAACACCGTCTTCGACGTGCTGCACCGCGACAAGCTGCGCACGGCGTGGTCGGACAAGCATCCGGCGTACAGCATCCTGCAGGGCAGGAACGGCAACTCGATCGATGACCTCTTCACCCCGGAGATCAACAGCGACGCCCCGGCCGGCGGTGACTGGACCACCGACAACGCGTCGACACAGCAGTACGACCACTACAAGACCGAAGCGGTCCTCAACGAGATCAACGGCTTCGACCACTCGGGCAAGCACCGGGTCGGCACGCCCGCGCTCTTCGGGATGAACTTCCAGTCCGTCTCCACCGCGCAGAAGCTGCCGAAGTCCGACGGTCTGGCCGGCGGCTACCTCCCGGGCACCCGCACCCCCGGCCCGCTGCTCAGCAAGGCGCTGAACTTCGTCGACACCGAGGTCGGTTCCCTGGTCACGCGCCTGCAGACGGACGGCCTGGCCTCGAGCACGACCGTCATACTCTCGGCCAAGCACGGCCAGTCGCCGATCGATCCGACGCAGCTGACCCGGATCGACGACGGCCCGATCATCGACGGTATCGACAAGGCATGGGCGGCACACCACCCCCAGAACACGTCATTGGTGGCTCAGAGCCTCGACGACGACGGCATGCTGCTGTGGCTGTCGGACCGCTCGGCGGCCGCGACGGCGTTCGTCAAGGCGTACCTGCTCGCCCACCCCGCGACGGGCAACACCGTCACGGGCGGGTCGCGCACGCTCCCGTCCTCGGGCCTGACCGCGGCGTACGCCGGTGCCGGCTCGGCCGCGTACTTCGGTGTCCCGCAGAGCGACCCGCGGCACCCTGACGTGCTGGGCATCGCCCACCAGGGTGTCGTCTACACCGGCGGCACCAAGAAGATCGCCGAGCACGGCGGCGCCTCGGGTGACGACCGCGACGTCCCGCTGATCGTGGCGTCCGCGGCCGAGAAGGGCCGCGGTCGCTCGGTCGGCTCCCAGGTCGAGACCACCCAGATCGCGCCCACGATCCTGACGGTCCTCGGCCTCAACCCCCGTCAGCTGCAGGCAGTGGACATCGAGCACACGCGAGTGCTGCCCGGCATCCGCCACCACCGCGACTGATCCGGTTCGGCGAGGCGGTCACCGGCGGCACCCAGCGTGCCCGCCGGTGACCGCTTGGTCGTCGCGGGTCCATCGAGGCCGTGTCCGGTCAGAAGCGCCGGGCATAGCGCATCCGCAACGGGCGTCCGTCCGGGTCGTAGACGACCCGGTAGAGCGGTGTCGCCCAGGCCAGGGTGCGGCGCGTCAGGTGCGGTCGCCGATAGGGCCGCAGCCTTCCCGGTGGCCGGTCTCCGACGGCACCTGCGTCGTGCCACGCCTGCAGGCGTGCGGCACTCGCGGCGAACGCCTCGAACGCTCGCGACGGATCGATCAGGTCGGTGTCGTCGTCCAGGTCCAGGTGCTCGCGACCGAGCTCGAGTCGCAACGAGCGGGCGAACGCGCGGGCACCGTGACCGAAGCGGTCGAGCATGTGCGGCTCGCGGGTGTCGCGAGCATCGTCCACGACCGCGCACGCCAACTCCGAGTCGTGCGTCCAGGACCTGCGGTTGATGTTGTCCGAACCGACGCTGGCCCACACATCGTCGACGACGCAGACCTTCGCGTGCACGTACACCGGCGTCCCGGCCGGATTCTCGACGCCGTAGACGGCCACGCGGTCCGGAGCCGCGTCGTACAGCGTGTTCAGCGCCGCCTGCCGTCCCACCAGGTTCGGCGGCATCGACAGCCGTCCGTCCTGGTCGGGGTAGTGCGGGATCACCGCGATGAGGTGCAGCGACGGTCTGCTGCGCAGCGCCTCCGCGAAAGGGGCGACGATCTCGGAGTTCCAGAGGTACTGGTCCTCGACGTAGATGATCCGCTCGGCCCGCCGAACGGCCTTGGTGTAGGCACGCGCCACACTGCGCTCGCCCTCGGGAGCGAACGGATAGCCGGGGTGCCGGTTGCCGTAGGTGCGGGTCACCTGGATGTTCGCACTGCCCCGCGGTCCGGGGTCGGGCTGCTGGGTGGGCAGTGGGCCGGCCGTGCGGGTGTCGTGACGTAACCGCTCGCTCAGCACGTTGACCGGGTTGCGGCTGAGCGGGGCCGGGTCCTCCCAGCGCTCGCGGAAGGTGGCCTCCACGTCAGCCACCGCCGGACCGTGCACCATCAGCTGGATGTCGTGCCAGGGTGGACGCTCGCCGTAGACCGCCGCCATCGGCTGCTTCTGCGGATCACCCTCGTGCCGTGCGTCGTCGCGTCTGCTGTGGCACAGGTCGATGCCGCCGACGAAGGCGACGTCGAGCTCGGGACGGTCGAGGTGACGCAGTACGACGAACTTCTGGTGGTGGGACGCGCCCGGGCGCACCCTCATATCGAGGAGGCATTCGCCCCCCGCGGCCTCGATCTCCTCACCGAGGTGGCGGTTCTGCTGTTCGCTGAACGAGAGCTTGTCCAGGTGCGAACGCCAGACCAGCCCCTTGACCACGACCCCTCGACCGGCCGCCTCGGAGAGGGCTGTCGTGACCTCGAGACCGTGCTCGTCGAGACGCTGATCGGGGTCGCCGCGCCAGTCGGTGAACATCACCAGGTCACCCGGGCGCATCTGGACGAGACAACTCACCAGCCGGTCGAAGTACGTCGCCCCGTGAACGAGAGGAACCACCTCGTTCCCCGACGTCCACGCCAGACCGTCGGCATGGCGACGGTCCAGACGGGTTGCGGGATTGCCGCGCTCAGTAGGGCTGAGGAACCACTCGGCGACATCCATCGCCCCATCCAACAGTGCCGCTGGGGTGCGGTGTGCCATCCGGGCCGAACCCGCCGAGACCTGCAGACCTGCAGGAAGAGCTCGTCGAGGGCAGCACCGCGGCGTACGCCGGCGCACTGCACGCCGGTCAGAGCGTCTGCACCCTCAGCCGGCTGCCGAGTACTGCGGACAAAGACTGTGCCGCCTTCCGGAGTGACGCCGTGGCGCCGGCCGACTCGCCATCGAGCCACCGCACCCGCACGGTGTCGCCGGCGCGCTCCCACGTGCCGCTGAACCTTCCACCGATCAGCACCGTATTGGCTCCTCGGGTAGCAAGGACCCGGTGCTTCGGCGGCACGACGTGCGTGTCCGACGTGCCCGCACCCATGACCCACTGGTCGTAGCCCGGCAGGAGGACCACGTCGCGGGTCGGCGTGGCACTCACGATGTCCGCCGCGTGCTCGGTCAGGCACAGCGCCGCGTCACCGTCGATGACCAGTTCGGTCAGCTCGTCCGCCATGTCTTCTATCCAGCGCGCCAGCCTCCTGCGCCCCGCGCTGAGCCCCTGCGCCAGCCAGTGGTCGATGTGGTCGCGCGTCGCGGGCCCGTACGCCGCGAGGTAGGCCCGGATCGCCGACGGTCCCGCGTCGTCGAGGTCTCCGAGCCCACGCCACGTCGGAATCGAATCGAACGAGCGGAAGGTCGCGGCCCCGTCACGCGAGGGCGCGAAACACAGGTCGCCCTGCCAGCAGAAGGGTTTGAGGAAGGTGTGCGACCGGTCCTCGAAGGCCTGCCGCAGGTGCCGGTGCGCCGGGTCCTTCGCCACCGCCTGCGCCAGTTCGTGCTGGCTGAGCGGCCCGTCGCTCAGCGCCTCGCGCACGGCGGCCCGCAGGCGCGGCCAGTCGCCAGGCTCCAGACCGTAGAACGTGCGCCAACTCGCAAGCTCCCATTGCCGGCCGGCACCACGTACGGACATGTGCACCGCGGCGTTGTCGGGCGTCATGAGATGCGTGGCGCCCCGGAAGGCGTAGACGCAGACGACCCGGCCGGCGGCGATGGCGGCGTCGACATCACCCTTCTCGGAATCACCGACGCGTAGTCGGATGGCGGTCGACGCATCCCCGAGCCACGCGGGCACCGCCACGAGGCGCCCCACCACGTCCTCGACCGACCCCGCCGGATCGGCTATCAGGTGGTGACGCCGCAGGCGCCAGCCCAGGGCCGCGGCCCAACTCGACGCCACCGCTGACGCGAGATGCGAAGGGGCCCTGGAGTGTCAGCTCTTGAAGACGTCGAGCTTGTCGAACTTCTCCGCCAGCAGGTAGTACACCGCCAGGCGCGGGTTGGCCTTGCCGTCCTTCATCTGGGCCAGCACGTCCTTGATCGCCGCGTCGAGTTCGGCGTCGCTCTGCTTCAGGCCGAGCTTCTTCTTGAGGAAGTTCTCTCGGACGGTCTTGAGCTCGGCGGGGTCGCTGGCCGACACCAGCGACGCATCGCGGTTGCTGAGAACGAGGCGATAGGTCGAGGCCATCTTGTCGATGATCTCTTTGTCGGCATGCGGTGCGTAGGCGTGAACGCTTTCGTGAGCAGTGGCCACAGCAATTCCTCCATTGAAAGAGACCTGGTTCCTTCTTTGTGAGAGTAGCGCTGTTCCTGCTGCGCCGACATAGCTGCGATGGAAGTGCTGGTGGCTGTGCAGCGCCTGGATCCGCGCTGGTCGCACGGTGGTTCCCAGGCGATTCCGTTGCGCAGGCGCCGGTGCGATCAGTGCTTTCACGCAGCCGAGAGCGGAACCGGCATACCGCCGCCCGACAGGCGGCCCGGGAGACCCGGCAGTCACCCGGGCAGCCGTCAATTCTGCGTAGGAATGACGTCAAAGGTCCGTCAGTGACCGCTCCGGCGGCACGTTCGTTCCTAACGTCGATCGCATGGGCGATACGACCTGTCGAACGATCACTCATGCCTCCATCGCGGCGCCCGCCACGGCCGCGAGGCTGCTCACCGACGGCTTCACGATGGTCCGGTACGACCATGGTTTCCGTTACGACGCGGGAGTCTTCGACATCGACTCGACGCTGTCACCCGATGACCTCATCGCCCTCGTGCACCGGCAGGCGCGCTGCTGGGGACGCAGCACGGTGTGGTGGCACGGTGTCGGCCCGGCGACCGGGCCGACCGCCCTGCGGGACGCCCTCGTCGCCGTCGGCGGCGTGGTGGTGCAGCACACGGTTCTGGAGCGAGAGCTGATGCGGCGCGGCCAGGCAGGCGTGCCGGACCCACTGCTGGCGTCACGCTGTTGCACGCCGGCGCGCTGCCCTCGTTCGCCGCCTGCTGGCACTCGAGCAGCACGAGGACAACGACCGGGATCTCTCCCGTCACCATTGCGTCTCGATCCATCCGTCGGAGACGCACGTCCTCGCGCGGCTGCAGGGCAAACCCGCAGGCCCCGCGGCCGTGTCGTTCGCCGGCGGCGACGAGGCGAAGAGCCCCCCATGCGGACGACCCTGCGCTGAGTCGGGCCGCAAGCGTCCGACGGGTCGACGCACCGACCCGCAGAGACCGTCGACCGACGCCGCGACTGACATGAACGGCAAACCGGGAATCTATGGCGGCGTGGCGCCATCAGCGGGACTATCTGAAGCATTTCCCAGTCACCGGACGAAGGATCCGCCATGGCAAACCAACAGAGTGACGCACCCGGCCACGCCGCCCCTCCCCACCTCGATCCGACTCCCAGCCTGCATCCCCATGACGTCTACGTGCGGGCCTACGACCGTTGGGTCGGCGATCACCTCGAGCACGTACGCGCGTACTTCCGGCAGGCAGAATCCGACACCTCGCCCATGACCAAAAGAAACAGGCGGAACTGCTGAAGTACCTCAAGGACGAGTCGAAAGGCATCCAGGCCGACGAGGAAGAGGTCAACAAGCGTCTTGAGTCGGACAAGGCCAAGCTGGAGCACGCCAGCGGCCAGGAAGCCAAGGACCTCGACGACGATATCGAAGAGATGGGAAAGAAGTCCGCAGAACTGACCGACGCCAACAACACGATCCAGAACCGGATCCGCGAAGTCGGTGCGATGCACCCCGCCCACTGAGCGGTCAGAATTCCTGGCTCAGAATTCTTTGGCCATGTTGGTGAATCGGCTGTAGTGACCTTGGAATGCCAGCCCGATGGTGTCGGTGGGTCCGTTGCGGTGCTTGGCCACGATCAGGTCGGCTTCGCCTGGGCGCTCGGAGTCGCGATTGAAGGCGTCGTCGCGGTGCAGCAGGATCACCATGTCAGCGTCCTGCTCGATCGATCCGGACTCGCGCAGGTCGCTCATCATCGGCTTCTTGTCGGTGCGCTGCTCCGGGCCACGGTTCAACTGCGAGATGGCGATGACCGGTACGCCGAGCTCCTTGGCGAGCAGCTTCAGCGCACGGGAGAACTCCGAGACCTCCTGCTGGCGTGACTCCACGCGCTTGCCGCTGCTCATGAGCTGCAGGTAGTCGATGACCACGAGCCGCAGGTCCTCGCGCTCACGCAGCCGCCGGCACTTGGAGCGGATCTCCATCAGCGACATGTTGGGCGAGTCGTCGATGAAGAGCGGCGCCTCGGCGATCCGCCCCATCGTGGACGCCATCTTGGTCCAGTCCTCTTCGCGCATCGAACCCTTGCGCATGTGCTGCAGCTGGATGTTCGCCTCCGCCGACAGCAACCGCATGGTGATCTCCGAGCGGCTCATCTCCAGGCTGAAGACGATCGAGGTCAGCCCGTTCTTGATGGACGCGGCCCGAGCTATATCGAGGCCCAACGTGCTCTTACCGACAGCAGGCCTCGCGGCGACGACGATCATCTGACCGGCGTGCAGGCCGTTGGTGAGCTGGTCCAGTTCGGTGAACCCGGTCGGTACGCCGGTCATCTGACCGGCGGTGCTGCTCGCCGCCTCGATCTCGTCGGCGGTCTCCTCGATGACGTCGCCGAGCCGGACGTAGTCCTCCTTGTCCTTGGACCCGGTGACCTTGAAGATCTCCGCCTGCGCCTCGTTGATGACGTCGACGACGGACCCGCCGCCGCTGGCGTAGCCCATCTGAGTGATCCGCGTGCCCGCCTCGACGAGCCGCCGCAGCACAGCCCGCTCGGCGACGATCGTGGCGTAGTAGCCGGCGTTCGCCGCGGTGGGCACCGACTGGATCAGTTCGTGCAGGTAGGCCTGTCCGCCGATCCGGGCGAGATCGCCTCGCTTGCCCAGCTCGTCGGCGACGGTGATCGCATCGGCTGGCTCACCTCGGCCGTAGAGATCGATGACGGCTTCGTAGATGGCCTCGTGAGCGGGCCGGTAGAAATCGACCCCGCGGACGGCTTCGGCCGCATCGGCGATCGCGTCCTTGCTGAGCATCATGCCGCCGAGCACGGACTGCTCGGCGTGCACGTCCTGCGGGGGGAGCAACGGGTCGCGCGACCCACCGCCGAACGCACCTTCGAGTTCAGCGATCGACACGCGCATCCCCTTCTCTTTCGGACATACGTCGCACTCCATCACCGAGCACCGACAACGCAACAGAACGAATGGGACAGACAGAACAGGCAAGCCGTACAAGACACCCACGTGACGGGCGCCGGCCGACTGCCCGTGCGCGCACCCGCCCGCTGCGAGAGCGGGAGGGCAGACGGCCGCTGCCAGGTGACCGGCGTGACATGTGACGGGCGAACGCCGTTCGGCAGCGGCTGCGTGGACACCGTAGAACCCCGGAGGGGGAGACGCCAAAGTGTTGTTCACCTGCCCTTGGGACAACTTGTGGGAAAGCTGGGGAAACTGCCGAAAGGCTGTGTGCACAGGGTGTGGATAACGGTGTGGAAACTCGTCGTGGAGTTGCGTCAAACAGCCCTGACCTGCATGAATGTCGTCCACCGGGTGTGGACGAAAAGTATTTTCAGGGGCGTCCGCATGCTGGCGAGCGCTCCTGGTGCGGTGTTCAGACCGCCCGGAACGCCGCCCTGAGCATCCCGTGCAGGCGTCCGCACGGCATGCATGCAGAAGCGGCCGCGCACACCCGAAGGTGTGCGCGGCCGCGTCTGGTGCTGCGAGCGGTCCTGCGACCGTCAGCGCAGGGTGCCGAAGTTCGAGACGTTGATGTAGGTCTGGATCCGCACGACCGCGCCGGGGTAGGGCGCCGCGATCATCTGGCCGTTCCCGAGGTAGATCCCCACGTGGTAGGCCGGCGATCCGAAGAACACCAGGTCCCCGGGCAGCGGCGAGGACGTGGAGCGCATGTAGGCCTGCTGCGCGGCCGCCGTCCGCGGCAGGGTCAGGCCGGCGTGAGAGTAGGCGTACTGCGTCAGCCCCGAGCAGTCGAAGCCGGCCGGAGTGGAGCCTCCGTAGACGTAGGGCACGCCGAGGTACTGCTTGGCGATGCTGATGACCTGCGAGAGCTTCGCGGTCGTCGTGGTCGACGACCCACCGCCAGAACCACCGCTGACCGGGGCCGTCGTCCCGGGAGGGGTGAGGCTGAGGCCACAGGGCATCCCGCCGAGGGCGCCCCAGGTGGCGCGACCCACGACCCCGCGCCCGTCGGCGGTGATCCCGTACCGGGACTGGAAGCTCTGCACCGAGCTCAGGGTGTGCGGGCCGAAGTCGCCGTCCGCGGTGACGCCGAGCCTGCTCTGCAACGCCGCCACCAGGGAGCCGGAGGCGCCGTACCGCACCACCTTGACGGTGCAGGTGGGGGCCGGAGCCGTGCCGGTGGAGGGGAAGCCACCGAGCTTGGCCCACGTCAGCGGGCCGACGATGCCGTCCGTGGCCAGACCGTGGCGTCCCTGGAAGGTCTTCACCGCCATCAGCGTGCGCGGGCCGAAGTCGCCGTCGGCGGTCACGCCGAGACGCTGCTGGGCGATCTTCACCAGGGACCCGCTCGAACCGACCTTCAGGACGACGACCCGTGCGCTGGACGTCGCCGCCATGGCCGGCGCCGACAGAGCGACTCCGCCGACGATGGCCGCAGTGCCGAGCGCGACGCCCCCGACCACGACGGTGCTGCGCGGTGTCAGGACCGGTCCGACCTTGGCAGTCATTCCCGGGCGGTGCCTCATGTGGCGCGGGCTGGTTGTCGTCGTCATCGGAGCCTCTCGGTGGCGTCGGGCCGCGACGGGCTGTAGAGCCCATCGCGGGTACACGGCAGTTCGGTACGCGATGTCGCTCGTCGTCCGCGGTCACGGCCCCGACCGCGACAAGAGGACTATGCCTGGCGTGTGGCCAATGTGAAAGGTGGGATTTCTGCGACTCGCCGCGCAGATGGTTGACAGGAGAAATTGCACGCTTGTGACTTACATCATTGTGTTTTCAACGGGATTCGCGCGATTCCGGGATATTCGCCGTCCCTCCCGGCCATGAAGCCACAGGCAGGTCATTGAATGTTCGAACAACATGCCGAATAAATTTCGATATCGATGCAAGTCCACTATGTGAGACGGTCCTTGACTACCGCGTCCATGAATAGTGCGGACTGAATGATGCAAAGAATTCGCCGGGGACGTGATGAAGGCCCGGCCCCCGAAAGGGCCGGGCCTTCATCAGGTCCCGAAACAGATCTCCGAGGAGATCAGACGCGACCGAAGTAGTGCGAGCCCCAGATCGCGTGCACGTGGATGCGCGTGCCCGGCTTGGCGGAGTCGATCATGTTGTTGCCGCCGACGTAGATGCCGACGTGGTGCGCCGGGTAGCCGTAGAAGACCAGGTCGCCGGGCCGCGGCGACGACACGCGCCGGGTCGCGTTCGCCTGGGCGGCGGCGGTGCGGGGCAGGCTGTGCCCGACCTGGCGGTAGACGTACGACGTGAAACCGGAGCAGTCGAAGCCGCGCGGCGTCGAGCCACCGTAGACGTAGGGCACGCCGGTGTACCGCTCGGCGATCGAGACGACCCGCGAACCGGAGGCCGACGGCTGGGGCGCGGTCGACGCGCTGCCGGGGAAGCCACCGAGTGCGCGCCAGGTCTGCGGGCCGACGTAACCGTCACGCGCGAGGTGCTTGATGCGCTGGAAGTTCTTGACAGCGTGCAGCGTGCGCGCATCGAAGCGGGAGGTCTGCGGGATGTGCAGACGCTTCTGCACGACCTTGACGTAGTAGCCGGTCGAGCCCGTGTGCAGGACGACCACGTGGGCGCTCGACGCCGATGCGGTCGAGGCGGTGGTGAGCTCGGTCGCGACCAGGCCCGGCACGACGACCGCAGCGCCGATGCCGACCGCGGCGCCACGGCGACCGACGGAGGACAGGAAGCGGTGGGGCTCGTGCTTGAGATGGCGAGGGGTGTAGGAACCCATGAGGACGTAATCCTTCGACAGTCGGAGACAGGCTGAGACAGCTGACCGGACACGTCCGCGCGGTAGTGCACGGGGAGCCCGACGTACCGCGGTCAGAACCCCCGTGCTGGTCCGCGACGGGATGACTATGCCCTAGTTCAAGGCTTCACCAAATTCACTCCGCAGAATGTTCTCGGCCTCTATCGCCGTAGACAGCGGCGAGGCCCCCAGGTCGCCCCGTGACCATTCCGTGACCGATCCCCGGAATGACGGGGCAGGACGCGGTTCGAGACACCGCCTGCCATGCTTGCAGATTCCGTCCGGTCGATGAGATCGGGCTGTCCCACATGGTGGACATGGCTATCGAGCTTCCCCCCTCTAGCCTGTCCCGCATGGAGCGCAGCGACACCCGGACGATTTTGGGTCTCGCCGTTCCCGCTCTCCTGTCCCTGATCGCCGAACCACTCTTCCTGCTGGCGGACTCCGCCATCGTGGGGCATCTCGGCGTCGCGCCGCTCGCGGGTCTCGGGGTGGCCAGCGCGGCGCTGCTCACCGCGGCCAACGTCTTCGTCTTCCTCGCGTACGGCACGACCTCCCTCGTCGCGCGGTGGGTGGGCGCCGGCCGGCAGGGCGATGCGCTGGGCGCGGGCGTCGATGGGATGTGGCTCGCGATCGGGGTGGGAGTCGTGACCGCCGTCCTGGTGGCCCTCTTCGCGACTCCCGTGTGCCGGGTCTTCGGCGCCGGTGGCGAGGTGCTGGCGCAGGCTGCCGTCTACCTGCGCATCAGCGCTCTCGGCCTGCCGGCCATGCTGCTGGCCCTCGCGGCCACGGGAGTGCTGCGCGGGTTCCAGAACACCGTCACGCCGCTGGTCGCCACCACCGTGGGGTTCGCGGCCAACCTCGCGCTCAACCTCTTCCTGGTCTACGGCGTGCACCTGGGCATCGCGGGCTCGGCCTACGGCACCGTCACCGCCCAGTGGGGCATGGCCACGGGACTGGCCGCAGTCGTCCTGCGGCGCGCGACGGCCGAGGGGGCCTCCCTCGTTCCACGACCGAACGGGGTCCTGCGGTCGGCCCGTCACGGCGTACCTCTGCTCGTGCGCACCGTCGCGCTGCGCGCCGTTCTGCTTCTCACCACCTGGGACGCCACGGCGCTCGGCGACATCCCCCTGGCGGCACACCAGGTCGCGATGACGGTCTTCGGCTTCCTCAGCTTCGTCCTCGACGCGCTCGCGATCGCCGCGCAGTCCCTCACCGGCACGGCGCTCGGGGCCGGTGACACCGCGCTGGTGCGCTCCCGCACCCGATTGATGCTGGGCTGGAGCCTGGGCGCCGGATGTGTGGTGGGTGTGCTGCTCGGACTCATCCACACGGTGCTGCCGCAGGTGTTCACGCCGGACGCCGGCGTACGCGGCGCGCTGGCCGCCGCGCTGCTGGTCATCGCACTTCTGGCACCGGTCGCAGGGGTCGTCTTCGTACTCGACGGGGTGCTCATCGGCGCCGGTGACGGACGAGCGCTGGCGGTGGTGCAGACCGTGCTGCTTCTCCTCTACGCACCGGTGGCGATCGTGCTCCACGCGCACGCCGCCGACCTCGCACGGCACGGAGCCCGCACATCGGTCGTCGCGCTGTGGTGTGCCTTCGCGACCTACATGATCGCTCGAATGGCTCTGCTACTGCTGCGTTCTCGCTCGGATCGGTGGCTGGTGCCGGGCGCGTGACAGCACGTGGGCGCACGCATCCGAGCTACCGCCTGGGGCACTCGGGAAGGACGGCTAGTGTGACGTCTTCCACACGGGTCGTGACACAGCAAGGAGTAGCACCGACGATGTCGATCTCACTGAACAAGGGCGGGGCGATCTCGCTCGCCAAGGAAGCTCCGACCCTGACCACCGCCATCGCCGGGCTGGGATGGGACCCGCGCACCACGACCGGTGCCGAATTCGACCTGGATGCCTCCGTCATGGTGTGCGACGCGAGCGGTCGCTGCATCGACGACTCGTGGTTCGTCTTCTACGGACAACTCCGCTCGCCAGGCGACGCCGTGGTGCACCAGGGCGACAACCGCACGGGCGAGGGCGAGGGCGACGACGAGGTCATCACGGTCGAGCTGCCCGCGCTCCCGCCGAATGCCGCCAAGCTGGTCTTCGTCGTGTCCATCCACGAGGCGGAGGCGCGAGGCCAGAACTTCGGACAGGTGCAGAACGCGTTCATCCGGATGGTCGACGCCAAGACAGACCGGGAGATCGTGCGCTACGACCTCGCCGAGGACTACTCCACCGAGACCGCCATGCTCTTCGGCGAGTTGGTCCGCGAAGGCGGCGACTGGCAGTTCCGGGCCACCGGGCAGGGGTATGCCGGTGGATTGGCCGCGGTCATCCGCAGCTTCGGCCTCACGGTGGCCTGAGGCGGCTTCACCTCCCGCGACCGCTCCCAGGTCGCCCACGGCGATACTCGAAGGCCGCGGGGCCCTGACGCGCGCGCATACCGGCAGTATCCGAGTCGCTTGACGAAGAAGGCCCCGGGACAAAGTCCCGGGGCCTTCTCCTCATGCTGCGTGCGGCGTCACTTCGACGCGACGACGTCCAGCTTCAGGTCGGCCTGCACCTCGGGGTGCAGGCGGACCTGCACGGCGTGGGCGCCGAGCGACCGGATCGGGGTCGTCACCTGGATGGTGCGGCGGTCGACGGTACCGGCACCGGCGGCCTGCACCGCGTCGGCGATGTCACCGCTGGTGACGGCGCCGTACAACCGGCCGGAGCCGCCTGCGCGGACCGGCAGGGTGACGGTGGCGGACTCCAGGCGCACCTTGAGTGCCTGGGCGTCCTCGAGGTTCTTGACCGCGCGGGTGGCGCGGGCACGAGTGATCGACTCGACCTGCTTCTGGCCGCCCTTGGTCCACTGGGTGGCGAAGCCACGCGGGAGGAGGTAGTTGCGGCCGTAGCCGTCCTTGACCTCCACCACGTCGCCTGCGGCACCGAGCTGGGGTACTTCGTGGGTCAGGATGAGCTTCATGTCTGGTCCCTTTCCGCTCAGCGTGCCGAGCTGGAGTAGGGCAGCAACGCCATCTCACGGGCGTTCTTGACGGCCGTGGCGATGAGGCGCTGCTCCTGGACGGACACACCGGTCACCCGACGCGCGCGGATCTTGCCGCGGTCGCTGATGAACTTGCGCAGCAGCGCAGTGTCCTTGTAGTCGATGTTCTCGACCTTCGCCGCCTTGAGCGGGTTGGCCTTCTTCTTGGGCTTGCGAACTACGGGCTTAGCCACCGTGGTGCTCTCCTTCGTGAGAGCCCGAAACGCGTCTGCGCTCGGGATGGATAGTGATCAATGAACTGGTCACGACGACTGGTCGAGACCGGAGACCTCGTGGGATGCCGTGGGGCGTCCCACGCGGATGAGAAGCAGAGAACGAAGTGGGGTGACCTAGAAAGGCGGCTCGTCGTACGACGGGCCGGTGTTCCAGCCGCCGCCCTGACCGCCCTGGCCGCCTGCCGGCGCGGAGTTGCCCGCGCCCGCGTTGCCGCCCTGGCCGCCACCCGTGGCCCACGGGTCGTTGGCCGGGGCACCGCCGCCTGAGGCACCGCCCTGTCCACCGAATCCGCCACCGGCGTTGCCGCCCTGGCCGCCGCCGGCGTTGCCGCCGAAGCCGCCACCACCACCGCGCTGGGTCTTGTTGACCTTCGCCGTGGCGTACCGCAGCGACGGACCGACCTCTTCGACGTCCAACTCCACCACGGTGCGCTTCTCGCCCTCCTTGGTGTCGAAGGAGCGCGACTTCAGCCGTCCCGAGACCAGCACCCGCGAACCGCGGGTGAGGGACTCGGCGACGTTCTCCGCCGCGTCACGCCAGACCGAGCAGCGCATGAACAGCGTTTCGCCGTCCTTCCACTCGTTGCTCTGCCGGTCGAACTGCCGCGGCGTGGAGGCCACGGTGAAGTTCGCGACGGCAGCCCCCGAGGGGGTGAAGCGCAGCTCGGGGTCCTGCGTGAGGTTCCCGATGATTGTGATGACGGTGTCGCCAGCCATGGTGTGGTTCCCTGCTTCCTGTCTAGCTTCTCGAGTGCGAAGAGTCGTCAGGCGTCGACGCGCAGGAGCTTGGTGCGCAGGATCGACTCGTTCAGGCCGAGCTGGCGGTCCAGCTCCTTGGCCGTCGCGGATTCGGCCGTCATGGTGACGACGGCGTAGATGCCTTCGGACTTCTTCGTGATGTCGTAGGCCAGGCGGCGACGACCCCAGATGTCGAGGTTGTCGACCTTGCCACCGTCCTTGGTGACGACGGTGAGGAACTTCTCCAGCGAGGGCTGGACAGTGCGCTCATCGAGTTCGGGATCGAGGATGATCATCAATTCGTACTGACGCATGAATGAACCCACCTCCTTCGGTCTCAAGCGGTCACGGTCTCTCCGTGACAGGAGGGTTGCAGCGTCGTCGTCACATCACCGGTGGCCGCGCCAGCTGGCGAGACCGGTCGGTGTCACCCACCAAGGACCTACCTGGCACGCCACTGTGCCCGAAGGCACCGACAGGCGTGCGCGTTTGTCCACAGGGGGTGTGAAGTGACGAACAGCAGCCGAGTCTAGGCGGGAGTGCTGCTCGCGCGGAAATCCGCGCCGTCGCGGGCCGCGGGGCGGCGTACGACGGGGCGCATCCGGTCGTCCACATCCTCGGCCGACTCCCACGCCGCGGCCGCCAGACCGGCGTACGCCACCAGCCGGATCACGCAGAACACCGCGTAGCCGGCGGGTGCCAGCGCCTTGCCCGGGTTGGAGGAGACGCCGGCGTACATCCAGACCATCACGAAGTAGACGACCTCGACCATCGCCCAGACCAGATGCTCGCGCCACCGCAGCGCGCAGATCGCGATCAGTGGAAGCACCCACAACGATGCCTGCAGCGGGAAGGACCGGCCGGTGACCAGCACGATGACCAGCATCATCAGCGCGAGCGGTCCGAGCCGCGCCGGAGCACGCATGCTCACGCGCAGCATCCCGGCGAGCAGCGCCGCGAGCCAGCCGAGCAGCGCGACCACCGTCAGCGCGGTCGGCGGAATCGTCACGTGCAGGATCGCCGAGACCAGCCACGGCGAGCCGTACGACGCCGTCGCCGAACCCCACGCGCGGTAGGGCGCCAGCGGGTCGCCTCCGACCGCGACCGCCGCGAGCAGGAAGAACACCGCGGTCGCAGCGGCGGCGGCCAGTAGCCGGACCGCCTCGGAGGTCCGCCGCTCGCGGGTGGCGAGCAGCACGATCGCCGCGATGATGATCAGCGGGTAGGTGCGCGCCATCACGGCGGCCCCGAGCAGCGCGCCGGCCGCGAGCGGCATCCGACGCATCCAGAGCGCCATCCCGATGGTCGCGAGCGCCACCCCGAGGATGTCCAGCGACAACAGGGACGCTGTGATCAGCACCGGGCTGAGGGCGACGTGCGCGGCCTGCCAGGGCGAGTCGCGCAGCATGGACGCGGTGGCGATGGTGGTCGCGGCGACGAGCGCGGTGATGACGACCGCGCAGATCGCGTAGTAGATCTGCTGCTGGTGCAGGACGGTGCCGCCGCCGGGCACCAGGTGCTGCAGACCCCAGGTGACGAACGCGGTGATGACCGGTTGCGTGTGACCCGGCCCGCCGGTGCTCCACGGCGTGGCGGCGGACTGCCCCCCGACGCCGACCGGCAGGTCGGAGTAACAGCCGCGCCAGAACGCCGCAGGCGCACCCCAGCCCATCCGTTCGCAGTGGTTCTTCTGCAGCACGCCGAGCGCGATCAGGACGCTGGCCAGCGACGAGAGCACCCCGCCGACGTACAGCCAGCTGCGGGCACCAGCGCGAGCGAACCGGCCGACCGGGCCGCCGATGACCTCGGTCGCGGCCGCAGCGACACCGTCGCCTCGGCTGGGCGTGACGAGTCGTCGCGCGTCGTCGGGCATGGCGGGAAGAGTACGCGCGCCGACTCGACGAATGGCGTGAGATGTCGCTTCCGGATGGTCGCGGGGCCGATCCACCCTCTGCAAATGACATCTAGGGCTCACGACGAACGACGGCGCGACTCGGGCAGACTCGACCGGGTGACCGTCACCGCACCCGGCGCCGCCTTCCTCGCGGCCACCGCGCTGCACGCCGGATTCCAGGCGACGGTGACGGTCCTGGTCTACCCGGCTCTGGCGCGAATCCCCGCCGATCAGTGGGCCGTCGAGCACGACCGTCACAGCCGCCGCATCACGCCGCTGGTCGGGGTCGTCTACCTCGCCCTCGCCGGCGCCACCGTCTGGATGCTGGTGGCCGACCGGGGTCCGTGGACGTACGCCGGCGCACTGTTGGCGCTGGCCGTCGCCGTGGTCACGGGTGTGGGGGCGGCGCCTGTGCACGGACGGTTGTCGCGTGCCGACCCCGTGCTGATCGCGCGCCTTCTCGTGATCGACCGGGTCCGCGCAGTCCTCGGTGTGCTGCTGCTGGCCTGTGCGTGCGGTGCGGCGTTCGGCTGACGTCGTACGCGCGAGTCAACTCAGGTGAATGCGGGTACGGCACGGTGGTGCCTATGACACCCCGCCCGCCGATGAGGCGCATGAAGAGCCTGAGCACCCTGCTCGGCAGCTCCGCCCGCCGCGATCTGGAGTCCGGCCCCGACGACGGCGTCGTGCGGGCGCTGACCGAGATGGTGATGCATCCGGAGTACCCGTGCCTCGGCGCGCGGTCGGTGTTCCGTCGGGACACCGCGTCCGTCGTGGTGCTGGACGAGATGGAGCACGCCGACGACCTGGCGACCCTGGCCGACGCCCTGCGGACCTTCGCCGCCCGGACGAAGGACGCGACCGATTTCGTCTCCCTCATCGCGGCGTTCCGTTCGCCGGTCGTGACCAGCGAGGCGCAGTTCGAGAAGCTGCTGTGGGGTGTGCTGCAGACCCTGCACGACGGGGACGACCAGCCGTGGACGGAGGGAGTGTCCGACGATCCGGCCCAGCCGCACTTCGCGTTCAGCCACGCCGGCACCGCGTTCTTCATCGTGGGCCTGCACCCTGCCGCGTCGCGCATCGCCCGGCGGGCGCCGTTGCCGATGCTGGTGTTCAACCTGCACGCACAGTTCGAACGCCTCCGCGAGGAGGGCGGATTCGACCGGATGCGCACCGCCATCCGCACTCGTGACACCCGCCTGCAGGGCGGGGTCAACCCGATGGCCGAGGACCACGGCGACAGTTCGGAGGCACGTCAGTACTCCGGGCGCGCCGTCGACGACGACTGGAAGCCCCCGTTCGAGGCCCGTGAGGACGACGCATGACCGACCCCCGCAGACCCCGCACTCCGCGGGCGCCGACCCCGCCACGCCCGTACGGCGGCGACGCCGCGTCACCCGCGCCGGGCTGGACCCGGCTGCCCCCGCAGACCGGGTTGCTGGTGCCCGTCGCGGCGGGGCAGACGCTGCAGATCGTCGACCCGTGCGGCGAACAGGTCGCCGACCTCTACCTGGTGACCGCCGCCGATCCGGAGGAATGCCTCTCGGCCGGGCGCACGGTCGACTACAACAACACCCTCTACGTCAGCACCGGCGACCGGCTGTGGAGCAACCGCAGCACCGTGCTCGCCACGATCGTGGAGGACTCCGTCGGGATCCACGACCTGACGCTCACGCCGTGCAGCCAGCAGACGTTCGACGTGCTCTACCCGGAGTTCGGCGGGGCGCCGCACCCCAGCTGCTTCCAGAACCTGTGCGACGCGCTCGGGCCGGCGGGTGTCTCACCGGACCGCATCGGCACCACGATGAACGTCTTCATGGACGTGTGGACCAGCGAGGACGGCGAGCTGCACATCGACCCGCCGCCGACGCGTCCCGGCGACGGTTTCGCCATCCGCGCCGAGGTCGACCTGCTCGCCGGGGTCACCGCCTGCTCGGCGGAGAAGTCCAACAACGGCCACTGCACCCCGATCGACGTCCGCGTCAGCTGACCGCCGGTGAAGTCGCGCCCCTGCGCTGAGATCCGGTTTCACGCCGGTCCGAGTCCGCTCGAACCCTCTCGAATCGGGATCTCAGCGCGGCGGTCAGCCGCTGGACGGCGTGGCGGGCGAGCTCGGTGAGGGCACGGCCCGGGTAGGTGGCAGCACCGGCGTCGGCGGACTGGTGGGTCGCCGTGTCGGCGGAGTGGTCCGCGTGCTCGTCGGGGGTGTGGACGTGGAGGGCGGGGTGGTCCTCGTCGAGCTGGGGGGCGGCGTCGTCGTGGTCGACGTTGGGGGCGGAGTCGTGGACGGGGGCGCCGTGCTCGTCGATGTCGAGGTGCTCGTCGGCGGCGCGGACGTCGTGGTCGTGCTGGTCGGGGGCGGCGTCGTGGTCGACGACGTCGGGATGTTGTCCGCCGACCCGCCGTTGGTGGCCTTCGGCAGCTGAGTGATCGGCTGACCCTGCAAGGCGAGCGTCATGTAGTCCTTCCAGATCTGCGTCGGCACCACCCCGCCGTAGAACTGCTGTCCCGCCTTGGCGAGCGAACTATTGGTCCCGCCGTCACCGGCGTACATGCCCACGGAGGTCGTCAGCTGGCCGGGGGTGAACCCGGTAAACCATGCGGACCGGAACTTGCCGCCCGATCCGACGGTGCCCGTCTTGCCCGCTGCGGGGCGACCGAAGTCGCGCAATGTCGCGTGCGCGCTACCTGTCGGGTAGGTGATCGGGCCGGCCATGGCGCTCGCAACGTTGTCGGCGATGTCCTTGGAGACCACCTGGGTGCTGTCCGGGTGCGCGGTATAGCTGTACCCACCCTGCTCACTGGTGACCTTCTGCACGAAGTACGGCGACGCGCGCTTCCCGCCCGCGTTGATGGTGTTGTACGCGTTCGCCATGTCGATGACGTGCACGTCCGCCACCCCCAGCGTGTCCACCGGTGTCGGGTTGTTCATGTTCGGGTCGGTCGCCGGGATGCCGAGCTGCTTGGCCGCGGCGAGCGTCTTGCCGCTTCCCATCCGGACGTTGAGCCGCACGAACGCCGTGTTGACCGAGTCGGCGAGCGCGGTGCGCAGGTTGATCAGGCCGAAGGTCTCGCCACGGTCGTTGGTGATGGGCTTGGACACGCCCGGCAGGCGCAGATTGTTGGCTCCACTGACCTGGGTGTTGAGGCCTATCCCCTCTTCCTGAGCGGCGGTGAGGGCGAACACCTTGAAACTCGAACCGCCGGGTACGGCCGCCTGCTGGGCGGAGTTGAACTGGGTCTTCTGATAGTCAGATCCGCCGTACATCGCGACGACGGCGCCGTCGGGCTTCTGCGAGATCAACCCGGCATGCACCTGGTCGGTGCTCGCGGTCTGCGCGCTGACGCTGTTCTTGACCGCCTGCACCGCCGCTGCCTGGTCGTTCTTGTCGATCGTGCTGGTGATCCGCAGCCCGCTGCGGCCGATGTCCTGACCGCTCAGCTTCAGCTTGGTCGAGAGCTCGTTCTCGATGGCCGCGAGCAGATACCCGGTCGAGCCGGTCCGGGTGTTCACCGGTTTGGGCGACTTGAACGTCGGGAAGGTCTGCGCGGACGCCTGGGCCCGGGTGAGCCAGCCCTTCTTGACCATGCCGTCGAAGACGTAGGCCATCCGCGCGGCCGCGCGAGCCTGGGAGTCGGCGCCGTTGGCCGGGTCGAAGTACGCCGGTGCGTTGATGACCGACGCCAGGAAGGCGCCCTGGTTGAGCGTCAACTTGTCGGAGTCGACGCCGAAATACGCCTGCGACGCCGACTGGATGCCGTAGGCGTTGCGCCCGAAGTAGATGGTGTTGAGGTAATCGGTCAGGATCTGCTGCTTGGTGTACTTCTGGTCGATCTTGATCGAGATCATGATCTCCTTGACCTTGCGGGAGACCGTGCGGTTCTGGGTCAGGAAGTAGTTCTTGACGTACTGCTGCGTGATGGTCGAACCGCCCTGCTGGGAGCCGCCACGCGCGTCGGCCCACGCCGCCCGCAGGATGCCGGACGGCGAGACGCCCTTGTTGTCGTAGAAGTTGCGGTCCTCGGCCGACAGGAACGCGTACTGCACCTGCTCAGGCACCTGGTCCAGCCGCACGTTCTGGCGGTTGACCGGTCCGATCCGACCGAGTTCGGTCTTGCCGTCGCTGTAGTAGACGACGGCCACCTGGCGGCCGGCCTGCTGGTCCGGCTGCGGGATCTGAGTGCGCTGGTAGATGACCACGAGCGCGATCACACCGATGAGGAAGAGCGCGAAGAGCCCGACGATCGTGCGGGTGACGACCTTGAAGAACAGACCGTGCCCACGACGACGCCCACCAGGACCCCGCGGCGCGCGCGCCGACCCCCCGCCGGTCTGCCGCCCTTCCTGACCCCGCGCGGAGTCACCGTCCACCGGGCCGACCGGTCCCTCATCGCTCACCGGTGCAGGGTAGCCCGCGGGGCTAAGTAGCAGGTGTGGGCCGGGATCCGGCCGCCGGCCGGGCAGAGTTCACCGGTTGTTCGCACTGTCGTCGCGCCCTGATCGCTCTAGATGCCTAGGTTTTCCATGCATCGACGACACGGAGAGTCAGGCCATGGAGACGACCGCAGCGCGGGCGCGCGGCATCACGCAGACCTTCGGGGACGTGATCGCCCTGGACAGCGTCGACCTCGACATCCTGCACGGCCAGGTGCACGGCCTGGTGGGCCCGAACGGCGCCGGCAAGACCACCCTGCTCGGGCTGCTGCTCGGACTAGCCGTGCCCGACGCGGGCACCCTGCAGATCCTGGGTACGCCGGTCGGGCGCGTTCTCGGCGTACCGGACGGGGTAGCCGGGTTCGTCGACGGCCCCGGCCTCTACCCGGCGCTCACCGCCCGGGCGAACCTCGCCGCGCTCGCACGTCTGCGCGGATACGGCGCCTCGGCGACACGCCGGGTCGAGGAGTCCCTCGAACAGGTCGGGCTGATCGACGTCGCCGACGACCGGCTGCGCGGGTTCTCCCTCGGTATGCGCCAGCGCCTCGGCCTGGCCGCCGCCCTGCTCACCGAGCCCCGGCTGCTCGTCCTGGACGAGCCTGCCAACGGCCTGGACCCAGCCGGCAAACGTCATGTCCACCGGGTGCTCGCGGGCCTCGCGGACCAGGGCACGGCCGTGGTCGTCTCCAGTCACCGGATGGACGACCTGGCCGCGCTCTGCGCCGAAGTGAGCATCCTGCGCGCCGGTCGCATGGTGTTCACCGGCCCGGTCGCCAAGCTCGCGACGGAGAGCGGGCCGCTGGATCACCGCGTGGCGACCTCCGACCCGGCGCAGGCTCGACGGATCGCCGCGCAGCTGTCCGGGCTGCAGATCGTGCAGTCGGACGCCGGCTCCCGGTACGACGACGCGCTCGTCGTCCGCGCATCCGTCCCGACGGTCGACGAGCTGGTCGTCCGGCTCGTCGCGGCCGGCGTCGCCGTGCGCGAGTTGGGGCCGGTCGTGCCGCCTCTGGAAGCGGCGTTCCTCGCCCTCACGGGCCTGCACGACACCGACGATACCGACCGCGGCGACCACCCGAGCGGAGCGGAGGACCGATGACCACTGCGACACAGCGGGTACGGGCAGAGGCGACGACGCGCACCCGACCCGCCCGGCTCGCCGGCGTCTACCGGTTCGAGCTGGTGAAGCTCCTGGCCCAGTGGCGCACCCGGATCGTGCTCGCCGCCTGTTGGCTGCTGCCGGGGATCTTCGTCGCGGCCGCGACCCACGCGAGCTCGCAGCCCACCGACACCGTCTTCGGCCGCTGGATGCTCGCGACCGGCTGGGCCGGTGCGCTGGTGGTCCTCAGCTTCTGCTGCACGTGGGCGCTGCCGCTGCTCACCGCGCTGGTCGCCGGGGACGTCTTCGCCACCGAGGACCGCCTCGGCACCTGGCGCCACCTGCTGATCGCCGTACGGTCACCGCACCGGATCTTCGCCGCGAAGGCGCTCTCCAGCATCACCGTGATCGCTGCGATGGTGGCCGGACTCGCCGCCTCGAGCATCGCCGGCGGCCTCGCCGCCGTCGGCGATCACCCCCTCGTCGGCCTGGACGGGCGCTCCCTCGAGCCCGGGCACGCCGCACGGCTGGTGCTGCTCGCCTGGGCCTGCGCGAGCGTGGCCACCCTGGCCTTCGCGGCCGTCGGGCTGCTCGGCTCCGTCGCCCTCGGGCGGTCCCCGATGGGTCTGCTGGTGCCGGCCCTGCTCGCCCTCCTCCTGCAACTGGTGCAGCTCCTGCCGCTGCCCGTCGCCGTGCGCATGGCGCTCCCCAGCGAGGCCTTCCTCGCCTGGCGTGGCCTCTTCACCACCCCGGCCCAGACCGGACCGCTGGTGGTCGGGCTCGTCGTCAGCCTCGTCTGGACCCTCGTGGCGACCGCGCTCGCATACCTGCTGTTCGTCCGTCGCGACTTCACCGACCTGGCGTACGACGGGGCCGGACGTCGCGCACTGCTCACCGGAGCGCTCCCGCTCGTCGTGGTCACCGCGCTGAGCGTCGGCGTCATCGCCGCGGTGACACCGGCGAGCGGATCCGGCATCGAACGCACGAAGCTCGAGCACTCGCTCGCGACGTCGTACGCGCACCTCTACCGGCTGCAGGCCCGCGAGCTGCACCGGCCCGATGTGACCGAGGCCCAGCTGCGGACCGCCGCCTCGTGCGACAAGGGCGGCTCCCTGGTGCAGGACAGCGGCCCCGGCAACGACTGGCGCTGCGTGGTCACGTGGCACATCCCGGGAGCGGTCGCGGTCGGCTCGGCGACCTACCAGCTCGACGTGACCGCCGACGGGCGTTACGTCGCCGACGGCGACGGACCCAAAGAGGTCAACGGCTACTTCCCGGTGCGCACCGCCACCGGCGACTCGCCCAATCCGCTCTGGCAGGTCGACGGTCTCGTCGACCTGCTCTCCTCCTCGAAGGGCTGAACAATGCAGGTCATCCGCAACCGGCGCACCGTCACGCGCTCACGCTCCCTCACCCTGGGCCTCACCGGCCGACAACTTCGGCTCGCCGGCGCCACCGCCACCGTCCTCACGGTTGCTGGCGGCGGATTCGCGTACGCCAACACCACCGTCTTCGGCGACCACCAGGTGGGTTCGCAGAGCTCCAAGGGCATCCAGATCTCCGACGACCAGGTGATCAAGCCCATCGGCGATCGTCTCCTCACCACGGACGGCAAGTACATGGGGTCGACCGTCAGCCCCGACAAGCGCTTCGTCGCCGCGACCAGCACCGACAAGAACGTCGTGCTGCAGATCGTGGACCTGTCCACCTACAAGGTGATCTGGCGGGTGGGCAAGGCCGCCGGCGTCGACCAGAAGCTCAGCGACGGCACGGTCGGCCAGGAGGGCCCGACGTACTCCCCCGACGGCAAGTTCCTCTGGCTACCCCAGAAGGACGGCCTGACGCGTTTCCCCGTGAACGCCGACGGCACCCTCGGCACGCCGACCTCGGTCCCGCTGGCCAAGGTTGGCACCAAGTCCGCCCTGCCGGGCAAGGCGACCTACTCCGCCGACGGCTCGACCCTCTACGTCCCGGTCAACGGACAGAACACCGTCGTGGCCCTCGACCCGGCGACCGGCGCGGTGCAGAAGACCTGGGCCGTGGGCATCGCACCGCGCGAGATCGCCCTGGCCGGCGGGAAGCTCTACGTCAGCAACGAGGGCGGTCGCACGGCGCGCCCCGGTGACACGACGATCAACTCCTACGGCACCGACGTGCCCGCGAACGCCACCCTCGGCACGTCCACCACGGGCACTGTCAGCGTCATCGACCCGTCGAAGCCGACGGCCGCGGTCGGCTCGATCGCCGTCGGGCTGCACCCCACCGCGCTCCTGGCGCGGGGGAACGCGCTCTTCGTGGCGAACACCAACAGCGACACCGTCTCGGTGATCGACACCACCAAGGACAGGGTCGTGCAGACGATCGACACCCAGCCCGGCCCCTCCTCGAAGGTCGGGTACGAGCCCACGAGCGTCGCCCTGACCGCCGACGGCCACCTGCTGGTCACACTCGGTCGGGCCAACGCCGTGGCGGTCTACCGGTACGGCGGCACCCCGCAGGAGCCGGTCAGCTCCATCGGCCTGCTGCCCACCGACTACTTCCCCGCCACTATCGCGACCGTGGGCTCGCAGATCCTGGTCACCAACACCCGCGGCATCGACGCCCGCGGCCCCGCGGTCACGATCACCGAAGGCCCGGGGACGACGTCCGCGACCGACCACGGGACGCACAGCACCACCGGGTCCTTCACCCGCTTCACGCTGCCGAAGGACAAGCAGATCGCCAGGGACACCCGCGTCGTCTTCGCCCAGAACGGGTGGAACAAGAACGACGTCCAGGAGGCGCAGGGCAGCACCCGCAAGGCGGTCGCAGTGCCGCGCCGCATCGGCGACCCGTCGACGATCAAGCACGTCTTCCTGCTGGTGAAGGAGAACCGCACCTACGACCAGGTGTACGGCGACGACACCCGCGGCAACGGCGACGCCTCGCTCGCCCAGTTCGGCAAGACCGTGACCCCCAACCAGCACGCGCTGGCCAGGCAGTTCGGTCTCTACGACAACCTCTACGACATCGGCACCAACTCCGCCGAGGGCCACAACTGGCTGATGCAGGGCGACAACCCGGAGTACACCGAGTCCAGTGCCGGCGAGTACGAGCGCAGCTACGACACCGAGGACGACGTCCTCGGCCACCAGCGCTCGGGCTTCCTGTGGACCTCGGTGCAGGCGGCCGGCAAGACCGCTCGCAACTACGGGGAGTTCACCCAGTTCGAGACCAAGCCGGCCGGCGCGACCTGGCAGAAGTACTACTGCGCCAGCAAGACGGTCGACAACGGCGGCAGCCCGAGCGTTCTGACCGACCCTGCGATCAAGCAGGACACCGAGTCGCCCATCCCGTCGCTGAACAAGATCACCGACCACGACTACCCCAAGTTCGACACCGACATCCCCGACCAGTACCGCTACCAGATCTGGAAGCAGGAGTTCGAGAAGAAGGGTCCGGCGAACCTCAACACGTTCTGGCTCTCCAGCGACCACACCGGCGGTACGCCGGATCCGCGGGCCCAGGTGGCCGACGGCGACCTTGCGGTCGGACGGATCGTCGATGAGATCTCGCACAGCAAGTACTGGAAGGACTCGGCCATCTTCGTGGTCGAGGACGACAGCCAGAACGGCACCGACCACGTCGACGGGCACCGCGCGCCGGTGCAGGTCATCAGCCCCTGGTCACTGCACGGCAAGGTCGACGACACCTACTACTCGCAGCTGTCGGTGGGCCGCACCATCCAGCAGATCCTCGGCGCCCAGCCGTTGAACCAGAAGCTGGCGGCGGCCACGCCGATGTACGACGCCTTCACGAACAAGCCCAACTACAAGCCGTTCACCGCGGTGCCGAACGAGGTGCCACTCACGGAGGGCGTGACCACCGCACCCGCCTGCGGTGACGACACGCTGGGCCGCAAGGGCGCGGCCGTGATGCAGTTGACGAAGCAGGAGGCTGCCGCGACCGCCGTACCCGCTGCAGAGCGGGCCGTCGCCGCACAGTGGCAGACGTGGCGCGGCCAGCAGCGCTTCACCGGCGACTCCGCGATCCCGGACTACGCCGACCCCGAGCAGATGAACCGCTACACCTGGTACCAGACGCACGGCTGGAAGACGCCCTACCCGGGCGACTCGAAGATCTACGCCCCGTCGCAGGTGCCCGGCGCGTACATCCCGAACGCCGACCAGGAGTAACAGGACGAGCAGCACCACCACGCACCACGGCCCACCGGATCGGATCCGGTGGGCCGTGCTCGTGCTGTGGGTCGCTCAGCTCTCGAGCGAGGCGTCCAGGGTGATGTCGACGCCGGTGAGCGCCTTGCTGACCGGGCAGGTCTCCTTGGCGTTCTTCGCGGCGTCCTGGAACTGGGCATCGGTGAAGCCCTCGACCTCGCCGACCACCTTCAGAGCGATGCCGGTGAGCCGGAAACCGCCGGCCGGGTCCGGGCCGAGCGAGACGTCGGCCGTCACGTCGAGCGCCTGGGGGGTGCCGCCCTGCTCGGCGATGACCGCGGACAGCTGCATCGCGTAGCAGGCCGAGTGCGCCGCGGCGATGAGCTCCTCGGGGCTGGTGGTGCCGTCGGCGGACTCCGCGGCCCGCTTCGGGAACGACATGTCGTAGGTGCCGATGCCGGAGCTGGACAGCTCCACCTTGCCCGAACCCTGCTCGAGGGTCCCGGTCCAGCCTGTGCGTGCGCTCCGTGTCGGCATCTGCTTCTCCTCTGGGGATCGGTCGTGGCGACGTGCGAGGCTCAGCCGCAGGAGATCCCGCATGGTCGGCTCGCAGACCACGTGCTCCGAACGGTACGACAGCGTCGCCGCCGGCGCGCGGGATCCGCCGCAAGCACCGCGACGCCGTCACCGTCCCTTACCGCCCGGCACGCGTCGACTCGCCACCGGTTGTGCCCGTCGATGTATCGACTCGATACATCGACGGTGTACTCTGCTGCACAGACAACCTCCAGGCGACACGCGAACGTCACCTGCCGTTCATCTCGCACCCTGCGGTGCCCCGAACGGCGACGACCGGGCCGCCGGAGCACGAGAGGAGCAGCCCATGTCACGACGTGGCGCGATCCTCGAGCTCGCCGTCCTGGGGTTGTTGCACGAGGCGCCTCTGCACGGGTACGAGCTGCGCAAGCAGTTGTCCGGTGTGCTCGGCGCCTTCCGTGCGGTGTCGTTCGGTTCGCTCTACCCCTGCCTGCGCTCACTCGTCGAGCGCGGCTGGATCAACGAACGGCATGACGAGAACGAGCCGAGCCAGCTGAACCAGCATGGCCAGCTCGGTGGGAAGCGCACCAGGATCACCTACGAGCTGACCGCCGAGGGCAAGGAGCAGTTCCAGGCGCTGATGTCCCAGACGGGCCCGGCGTCCTGGGAGGACGAGAACTTCGACGTGCACTTCGCCTTCTTCGGGCGTGCCAGCCGCGACGTGCGGTTGCGCATCCTGGAGGGTCGGCGCAGTCGGTTGGAGGAACGGCTGGACGACGCGCGCACCGCGAGCGCGACGCGTCGCCAGCGCGTGGACAGTTACACGGCCGAGCTGCAACGGCACGGCCTGGACTCCACCGAGCGTGAGGTGCGGTGGTTGTCGGAGCTGATCGAGACAGAGCGATCGGCCTACGGCACGCCCGCCCGCACAACACCGCAGGCCATTTCGGCCGAGGACCACACAGACCTGCTGGCCGGACCGGCGCAGGACAAGAAGGAGTGATCATGGGATCCATCCGCGTCGCCATCGTTGGCGTCGGTAACTGCGCGAGCTCGCTCGTGCAGGGTGTCGAGTACTACAAGGACGCAAACCCCGAGCACGTCGTGCCCGGTCTGATGCACGTGATGTTCGGCGACTACCACGTCAACGACGTGGAGTTCGTCGCCGCGTTCGACGTCGACGCCAAGAAGGTGGGCTTCGACCTGTCCGACGCCATCGGCGCCTCGGAGAACAACACCATCAAGATCGCCGACGTGCCGCCGACCGGCGTCACCGTGCAGCGTGGCCACACCCTCGACGGCATCGGCAAGTACTACGCGCTGACCATCGACGAGTCCGACGCCGAGCCCGTCGACGTCGTGCAGGTCCTGAAGGACTCCAAGGCCGACGTCCTGGTTTCCTACCTGCCCGTCGGCTCCGAGACGGCCGACAAGTTCTATGCGCAGTGCGCGATCGACGCCAACGTCGCGTTCGTCAACGCGCTGCCGGTGTTCATCGCCTCCGACCCCGTGTGGGCCAAGAAGTTCGAGGACGCGGGCGTCCCGATCATCGGCGACGACATCAAGTCCCAGGTCGGCGCGACCATCACCCACCGCGTGATGGCGAAGCTGTTCGAGGACCGCGGCGTGGTGCTGGACCGCACCTACCAGCTGAACGTCGGCGGCAACATGGACTTCAAGAACATGTTGGAGCGCGACCGCCTGGAGTCCAAGAAGATCTCCAAGACCCAGGCTGTCACCTCCAACCTGGAGCACGACCTCGGTGCGCGCAACGTGCACATCGGCCCCAGCGACTACGTGCAGTGGCTGGACGACCGCAAGTGGGCGTACGTGCGTCTCGAGGGTCGCGCGTTCGGTGACGTCCCCCTGAACCTGGAGTACAAGCTCGAGGTCTGGGACTCCCCGAACTCCGCCGGCATCATCATCGACGCGATCCGCGCCGCGAAGATCGCCAAGGACCGCGGCATTGGCGGCGCCCTGCTGTCCGCCTCGTCGTACCTGATGAAGTCCCCGCCCGAGCAGCGTCGTGACGAGATCGGCCGCGCGAAGCTCGAGGCCTTCATCGAGGGCACCGAGGCTCGCTGAGCGACCTCATTCGTTCGACCGGTCGGCCGCGCTCCCCTCGTCGGGGGCGCGGCCTTCCGCATGTCTGCCGCCGATCGGAGCGGTGCGTCGGTCAGCCGACGGGGACGTCCTGGGCATCCGCGGCGGTGTCGGCCACGACCGTGACGACGTCGGAGGCGATGATGCCCAGCACCTGGGCGAACAGGTCGTCGCGCACCCCCTCGGGTTCGATCTCGGTCTCCAGCGCCAGGCCGTTGCCGAGCGCGAGGACGACGATCGCCAGATCGGCGGACGGCATGGGCAGGGTGACCCCGAACGTCTCCACGAGTCGGTCCAACACCCCGGCCACAGCGTCGCGGACCTCGCGTCGGCCCTGTCGCAGGCCTTCGGCCCCGGCCGGATCCCTACGGGTCAAGGCGGCATACTCCGCGAGCAACCGGTGCCAGCCGGCGTCGGCACGCATCTCCTGGGCGAGCACCACACCGACCTGGTGCGCGACCTGTGACGGGGTGAGGTCGGTCTCCATCGCCTGCAGGCTCTTGGTGATGCGGTCGGCCGCGTGCTCCTCCATCAGGGTCAGCACCAACTCGTCCTTGGACCGGAAGTTGGAGTAGACCGCACCCTTGGTCAACCCCGCCACGGCGGCCACCTGCTCCAGGGAGGTGCCGGCGATGCCGCGCTCGCCGAAGACGACGTACGCCGCGTCGAGCACCTTGCGCCGCGTCTGGGCGCGATAAGGGCGGGTGCGCGCCATGCTCGCCCTTTCGCTCGGTGCCGCTTCGCCTGCAGTCGTCGCCAGCAGGTGGGACGGCGGTCAGATCCGCAGGTCGTCCTCGCCCCGGTCCGGGAAGCGGTCCTTCAGGAACCGCCCGTGGGTCAGCAACTCCTCACCGCCGGTCAGGGCGACCGACTCCTGGATCTCCTGCAAGCGGTGCTCCAGCAGATCCAGCTGGTCGATCAGCAACTCCAGACCGGTCTTGCCGTCGGCCAGCACCGTGCCCTGGGCGGACCAGGGCGGCAGGGCCAGGTAGCCACGGACCGCCCCGGGCGCGTAGTCGTCGCGGATGCGCTCCACCTCGATCGCGTCGATGCCGGACCCACGGCCCTGCTGGGTCAGGTACTCGCTCGCCGCGCGAGCCCGTTCGCTGATCAGGCGCAGCTTGTCACGAGCCGCCGCGGGCACCCGGTCGTCGAACAGGTACATCGCGAGGCTCGGCGTGTGGGCCGCCGCGGGCGGGACCGGCTCGACGGGGTCCTTACGCAGATCGACGCGGTGGGGCCTCTCGGCGGTCCAGTCCATCCTCCGGCTCGACGCGCCGAAACCAAGACCGCGACCGCGGCTGCAGCCGAACAGCCTCACGATGGCGATGGCTATCAACCACGCCATGGGTCCTATCACCCAGTGAGCGCCCACTAGCGCAAACGCGACCATGGCAAGGACGCTCACAACCATCCGGCGAACGACCTTGTGAGGCGATGCGAACATCACCGTGGCGAATGCGGCGAGCGAGATTCCGGCGCCTGCGTGTGCCACCCACCCGGCACCCAGCAACGCGAGCGCGCAGAGCACCATGATCACCACGACCGAGCGGCGCACCGTGTTCGGTCGACGACCGAACGCCGTACCGGCGTACATCGCGGTCCCCACCCCTGCTGCGACGTTCACCACAACGAGGCCCGCACCCGTGATCGCCTCCACCATGACCCTCACCTCTCGTGCCCGATGCACCACCGGATTTCCTGATTCGACGGTACGCCGACCGATCGCGCCGCGCGGTGCCGTTTGTCATGTACGCGGGGTGACGTGCGATCGGGAGCGGGCGGGCACACGCCATACGCGCGGGTACTCCCGTGCGGGTGGCATCATCGGCGAATGGCCATCCAGGAAGTCGTGTCCGACCTCGTCGCCAACGTCGCTCAGGTGCAGGTCGAGGTCGGTGAGCACGTCGAGATCGGCCACGAGCTGGTGCTCCTGGAGTCGATGAAGATGGAGATCCCGGTGCTCAGCGAGGTCGCGGGCACCGTTGCGGCGGTGCGGGTCTCGCCGGGGGACGTGGTTCAGGAGGGCGAGATCCTCGTCGTGCTCAGCTGACGCGGGGACTGAATACCGCTCTGCTGTGCCCGGGCGGCGTGCGTATAGGCAGCGGGAAACTCCGTTGTCGCAGGTGGGTCGGCTCCGTAGCGTTCCGGGATGAACGGGCGTGCGGTGGTCCTGGGTGGCGGCGGCTCCGTCGGCAACGCGTGGCAGATCGGACTCGTCGCGGGCCTTCTCGAGGCCGGGCTGGATGTGACCCGGGCCGACCTGACGGTGGGGACGTCGGCCGGGTCGACCGCGGCGGCGCAGATCACCAGTGGGGTCCCCCCGACCGAACTGCTGGCCGACATCCGTGCCGCCGCGCGCCGGCCGCAGGCGCCGTCGGTCAGACCCCGGCGCGGTCCTGCCAGGCCCGGGCCGTCCCCGGACCACATGGACAGGACGGACGCCGTCATCGAGGCCGCCACCGACGCGGCCGACATGCGTCGCAGGATGGGCGCGGCCGCCCTCGAGGCAGAACCGGATCCGGCCGACAGAGCGGCAATGCAATGGCGGACCGTCGTCGGCGCTCGGCTGCCGAGTGAGCACTGGCCCGAACGGTGGCTGCGCATCCCCGCGGTCGATGCGCGCACCGGTGAACCCGTCGTGTTCGACCGCGACAGCGGGGTGGACCTGGTGGACGCCGTCGCCGCCAGTACGTCGAACGGCTTCGGTGTCCCGCCGTACCGCATCGGCGATGACCGCTACATCAACGGTGGCTACCGACGCAACGAGAACGCCGACCTGGCGCAGGGGCACGCGCGGGTCCTGGTGCTCTCACCGTTCGGCGGCAGATCACGGCACCCGTCGGAGTGGGGGATGCACCTCGCCGCGCAGGTCGAGGAGCTGCGGGCCCACGGCAGCAGAGTCGAAACGGTCTTCCCGCATCCCGATTCCGAGCACCTGTTCGGCACGAACGCGATGGATCTCTCGCTGCGCCCGGTGGCGGCGGAAGCCGGGTACGAGCAGGGCAGGCTCCTTGCACCCCGGCTCCTCGACTTCTGGTGCTGAGGAGCGGTGTACCTGTGCCAGCCGCGAGCGCAGCGGTTCTTCGGAGTGGAGTCGCCGCGGTCAGCCGGCCCCGGATGCGAGGTACGAACGTGCGGCGCGTCCGAGGAGGTACGGCTCGATGACCAGATGGGCCGGCAGGACGACGGGCCAGACGAGGCGGCCCCACCTCGACTCGTAGCGCACCGAGGTCGTGGCGATCAGCTCCGGACCGTCCCTGCGGACGATCTTGACCGCTGTCAGCAGTCGTGAGTCCGCGGTGAGGACCACCTCCTCGTCCGTGGCGCTGCTGATGGCCCAGCCGACGATGGCGCGGTCCGACGCCGCGGGCAGCAGACGAAGCCCCAACACGAGCCGCCAACCGGCTTCGAGGAGCCGGCGTACGGGAGCCGGGGCACCCTCGAACATCGCCCTGGCCAGTTGCTCGCCCGACCGAGGGTCATCCTGCGCCAGCGCCACCGCGAACCCCTGAGCCCAGTCCCCAATCGTCGCTCGATGTCGCGCACCTTCGGCGTCGGCGCCGGTCAGGCGGCGCACTCCCCCGCGCCGGCCGGCCGTTCGTGCCGTCACCATGCGATCGTTGCCCCTCCTCGTGCGATCCGGATCCTGCACATACTCCTCCGCAGATCGAAGTGCCGGGTGGTGATCGGTTGTCGATCCGAGGGGAGGTGCTGCAACGTGATGGAGACAGCAGCGATGACGACGCCGGCCGAGGTGGAGAAGGTCATGTACGAGCGGACGGACCGGTGACCGCCGAGTCTTCGGCGGTCGCTGCCGTCGAGGATGCGTATCGGCAGGAGTGGGCGAAGGTGGTGGCGACCACCCTGAGGGTCGTGCGTGACCTGCAGATCGCGGAGGACTGCGTGCAGGAGGCGTTCACCACCGCCCTGCTGAAGTGGCCCGAGGAAGGTGTGCCCGACCGTCCCGGCGCCTGGCTGACGACGGTGGCGGTGCGCAACGCGCTGCAGGTGCACCGACGTAACGCGACCCTGGCGAGGAAGTTGCCGCACCTGCACCTGGACGCTCAGGACGTACCCGTCGACCCCGCGGCCGGCACGGCGTTCGACCAGCTGCCCGACGACCGGCTCCGCCTGATGTTCACCTGCTGCCACCCCGCGCTGTCACCCGAGGCCCGGGTGGCTCTCACCCTCCGCCTCGTGTGCGGCCTGACCTCCGGCGAGGTCGCCAAGGCCTTCCTCGTGACGCAGCCGACGATGCAGGCACGCATCACGCGGGCCAAGAAGAAGATCGCCGATGCCGGCATCGCGTACCGGACACCCGAGCCGCACGAGTTCGACGAACGCCTGAGCTCGGTGCTCGACACGGTGCACCTGGTCTTCAACGAGGGCCACCTGCCCGCCTCCGGTGACCGGCTGACTCGCGTCGATCTGTTGGACGCGGCTCTGCAGCTGGCCCGCATGCTGCACGAACTCCTGCCCCGCAGTGCGGAGACCACCTCGCTGCTCGCGCTCCTGCTGCTCACCGAGGCTCGGCGCGACGCACGGACCGATGCCGAGGGGTCGGCCATCGACATGGAACGTCAGGACCGGTCGCTCTGGGACCAGGCCCGGATCGGGGAGGGCCTGCAGCTGCTGGCGTCGGCGGCGGCTCAGCGCGACTGCGGTCGCTACACCGTGATGGCCTCTCTCGCAGCGGTGCACGACACGTCACCGAGTTGGGCGGCGACCGATTGGCCACAGATGGTCGGGCTCTACGACGTGCTGCAGCAGCACTGGCCAACCCCGGTCGTCGCACTCGCGCGTGCGGTGGCCGTCAGCTTCGCGTCCGGACCCGACACGGGTCTGGCGGCACTCGAACCGTTGCTGGCGGATCCGGCATTGGCCACCTACACCTACCTGCCCGCCGCCCGGGCCGACATGCTGCGACGCCTGGGTCGCTTCGAGGAAGCCGCTGCCGGCTACCGCGAGGCCATGCTGCTGACCGCGAACGACGTCGAGGCGCGTTTCTTCCAGGAGCGGATCGACGGACTGCCCCCCGTGCACTGATCGGGTCGAAGACGGTCTCCTGCCGGTGTCGATCCGGGGGGCCGCCGAGCATCGACCCCATGACCGATCCGTTCACACACGAAGGACGTGCCCCGCATGAAGTACCTGATGATGGTCGTCGTCGACGGCGACCCGGACACCTCGGACGCCCCGGAAACGGGTATCGACGACTGGTTCGCGCAGGTGGACGGTCGCGGCCAGTGGGTCATGGGCGAGCGGCTGCGCCCACCCTCGACCGCGAAGCTGGTGCGCGTGCGCGACGGGGAGACGATGGTCACCGACGAGACGTTCGCCGAGACCAAGGAGTGGCTCGCCGGCTTCGACATCCTCGACTGCGCCACCCTGGACGACGCCGTCGAGGCCGCGGCCGCGCATCCGATGGCGCGCGGTGGACGGATCGAGCTGCGCGAGTTCTGGCCACTGGAGGACGACGGGTCCTAGCCGTCCGCGAGTCGCGACGCTCAGCGCACCCGGTCCCAACGCTCCCACCCCGGTGGTCTCGTCAGCTCCCCGTGCCGCGCCCGGCGCACGCATTCGTCGATCTCACGCGCACTGCGCGGCTTCCACCCGTCCCCTCTACGCGCCGCCCGGGCGGTCCACGCCCGGGTGGCGGTCTCCCACCACACCTGGTTGAACATGACTCCTCCATCCCGCGCCCCGGCCGATCTCCGTTCGGAGACCGCCGACCACGCTCAATCCGGTCCGTGATCTGTTCAGAGGCAGGGGTTTTCACCTCCATCAGGACGTGTCACGGCCAGGCTGCGGATCGACAGGTGGACCGGGGGCGAGTCGACTCCGGCGCGTCACCGCGTACGACGGCCTGCGGGAGTCAGAGGCAGGACGCGGCGCCGTAGCATCAGGGATGGCCGACCTCGAAGACGCGGAACGGCCGACCATGTGCGATCGAGGGCCTACCCAGGAGGACGCGGTGGACATCTGCGAACTGATCCTGTCCGACCACCACGAGCAGCGGCGGATGTTCGCGATGCTCGACGACGTGGACCCGGCGGACACCGCGACCCTCGGCGTCCTCTGGACCCGGCTCGCGGCGATGCTCGAGGTGCACGCCCAGGCCGAGGAGATCTACTTCTATCCCGAGCTGCTCAAACTCGGCGAGCGCCTACGCGACGCCAGCGAGGTGGCCGAGACCAAGGACGCGATCGGCGACCACAACGACATCCGCGACGGCATCCTGGCCGCACGGGATGCCGCGGCCGGCTCCAAGGAGTGGTGGAAGGGCGTCAACGACGCCCGTGAGGCCAACGACGAGCACATGGGCGAGGAGGAGCACGAGGGCCTCAAGGACTTCCGGATGCACGTGGACCTGCAGACCCGGCACGACATCGCGGTGCGGTTCGCGGCGTACGAGGCCGAGAACGTCACCGGTGTGCCGGTCGTCGACAAGGACCCGCAGGACTACGTCGACGAGAACAGCTGACGCCGGTTCCTGACGCCGCTCGCCGTCCGCTCGGCCCTCGGGCGGTGGTCGCCGTGGTCAGACACGGGAGGCGCGCCCGCGAAGGAGCGCACCGGTGGGCATCGTCTGCAGGATCGTCGCCGCGATCGTGGGCGCGTCCGACACGCTCGTGACGACGTGACGCGCGTCCACCTGGGCGTCGGCCAACTCGCCGTACATGTGGGCTGCAGCGTCCAGGTCGGCGAATCCGTGCCCGACCCGGCTCCGGACCCGGTCGAGGCACAGGTGTCGCGGCGGGAGTAGTCCAGAGCGTCGAGGCCGGTCGCGGCGAGGAAGGTATCGACAGACCACGGCCCGACGACGCCGTCGTAGACCACGGAGTACCCGCCCGCACGTACCGCCCGGCCGCAGATGCCGCAGCCTCGAGCACCACATCGTTCTGCCGGCGGGCCGCAGCCTCCCACGGTGGCACGAAACCGCGATCGAGGAACGCGAAGAAGGCGTCACCCGTTATCGCGGCACTCCGATCGAAACCACCTGACAGCAAGGCAGCGACCGTGCTCTTGCCGGCGCCGGGCGGCCCCGTCACCACGAACAGTCTTGCCGCGTCGCCCGCGATATTCGCTCGGGCGTTCATCGATTTGCCGACCGGGTCGGTCAGCGCGCGACGGACCGCAGGATGGGCCGGCGACGTTCGTGGTGCATCGCGCGGGCCCGCTCGTAGAGCTTTGTCTCGGCCCGTACCGCGTCCTCGGGACAGACCCGGGGCGGCAGCGTCGCGGCGTTCACACGCAACCGGTGCAGCTCGTCCGGCCGACCGATCAGCGTCGCGAGTGCGTCGGCCATCCCGGCGCCGTCAGCGACCAGGACGCCGTCCACGCCGTCGGTGATGAAGTCCGACAGTCCGTTGGGGCGGTAGCCGATGACGGGCAGCCCCGCGGAGCGCGCCTCGAGCGCGGCGATGCCGAACGCTTCCTGTCGCGAGGAGGCGACGAAGAGGTCGCTCTCGTGGAAGACGTCCTTGATGTCGCCGGAGGGGTGGTAGCCGAGGAAGTGGACCCAGTCGGACAGGCCCAGCCGCTCCACCTGAGCGAGCAGGTCCTTGCGACGGGGTCCGTCGCCGAGGATGCTCACCTTCACCCGGGTGCCGGGCGGGACCTGCTTGCGGGCCTCGGCGAGCGCGTCCAGGAACTCATCGACGTGTTTGCGCTTCTTCAACCGGCCGACCAGCACGAGGCGGACCTCGCGCTGCGGGGTCTCCTTCGTCAGTACCGGTCGCGGGTTCACCCACCACGGTGTGTCGACCAGGTTGGGCAGCACCGAGACCTCGTCGACCGACAGCAGCGTGCGCTGCACGTGCTCGGCGGCCACCGAGCTCACGGCCGACCAGGCCGCCCGCATCCGTCCCCACCCGAACGGCAGAGTCGACACGCGCGTGGCGATGGCGACCTTCCACCACAGGGAGTGCACGGTGATCGCCACCGGGATGCCGCGACGGGACGCCTCGCGCGTCACGAAGATCGCGAGAGGCGAGACCACTGTGAAGTGCGCGTGCACGATGTCGACCTGCGGGCCGTCCAGAAGGTCGGCGACCATCGCATGGTTGCGCCATGGGAAGGCGACGGTCAGCCACCGGCCCTCGGCGGCGCGCGCCACCGTCAGGTCCCGGTCGACCGCTCCCTGCTCGGCGACAGCGGTGATCACGGTGACGTCGTGACCTTCGGCCGTCTGACGACGCGCGAGCGTCTCGACCTGACGTTCGATCCCGCCGACGTCGGGCGGGAAGGAGTCGGCGACGTGGATGATTCTCACTGGGAAACCTCGGACATGGTGTGCGCTGTGGAGGTGGCGCCGAGGCGCACGGGCAGTGACTGCACGCCGTACACGATCGACAGGTCGTGGAAGTTCAGGCTGCCGGCCTCGGCGGCGAGCACGGCGTCCGGGAAACGACGGACGAACGCCCGGAACGCCACGCGCATCTCCATCCGCGCGAGTTCGGCGCCGACGCACCGGTGGATACCGCGCCCGAAGGCGAGGTGGGACTGGCGCTGGCGGTCGGTGCTGAACATCTCCGAGTCCGCCCCGAACGACGCGTCCCGGTTGGCCCCGCTGAGAGAGCAGATCACCACGTCGCCCTTCGCGACGTCGTGCCCGAACAGGTCCATATCCTCCAACGCGAACCGGGGGAACGCGATCTGCACCACGCTCAGGTAGCGCAGCAACTCCTCGATCAGCCTGTCCAGGCCGACGTCGTCGCGGGCGAGGGCCGCTGCGTCCGGTCGCTGAAGGATCACCAGTGCGCCGAGGGCCAGCATGCTCGCGGAGGTCTCGTATCCGCCGGTGAAGACGCCGTCGCAGAGCCCGGCCAGGGCGACGTCGTCGATCTGATCACCGTGGGTACGGATCATGTTGCCGATGAGACCGGGCCCGGGCGCCACCCGTTGCCTGCGCACCTCGTCCAGCAGGAACTCCTGGGTGTCGGACATCGCGCCGAACGTGCCCTGGCCCCCGCCGTTGACGTCGAAACGCGTACGACCGAGCTCGCGGAACCGTTCACGCTCCTCGACCGGAAGCCCCAGCAGTTCGCAGATGATCGCGAACGGCACCGGGAAGGCGAAGTCGGATACGAGGTCGACCACGCCGTCCTGCGCCTCGAGCCGATCGAGCTGCTCCTGCACGATCCGTTCGACGTTCGGCAGGAACGCGGCGATCCGGCGCCCGGTGAACTCCGGGGTGAGCATCTTGCGCAGGCGGGTGTGCTCGGGAGCATCTGTGAAGCCGAGGCCGCCGATGTCGGTGGAGGAACCGGCGCCCATGAACGGACGGATGTCGGTGCTGTAGCTGTCACGGTCGTCCAGGACCCGTCGGGTCTCTTCGTACCCGGTCACGAGCCACAATGTGATGCCGAAGACCCGGCCGAACCTGGTCACCGGCTCCGCGACGCGCTGCTGGGCGAGCTGCGGCATGGGGTCCAGACCCTCGCGCCGCAGCGGCATCAGGAACTTCTTCGGCAGCACCGTGACGGCGGAGAGGCCGAACCGCCGGGACGCGGACGTCCTCAGCACTTTGCGAGCGACCGTACGTCGCAGCCACCCGGGCACCAAGAAACTATTCTCCCATTCGGCGTCTCGTGCGCTCGCCGGTATCGCGTTGTCGGCCGCACTGGCGTCAACCAGGACCCCATACGTTTCGGGGACGGAGCGCCCCCGCTCAGATCTTCTGAGGCGCAGCTACCTTACGCGCACCTGCCTGTCGCGTTGCTCAGGTTGTGCGGGAACGGTCCCGCGTCGTGCTCAGCCGGAGGATTCCGGCTGCTCGGACCACCAGCGGCGCAGTTCCTGCGCGGCGGCGTCCTCGCCGACCTCGCCCTGGTCGAGCCGGTAGGCCAGCAGGTGCTTGTACGCGCGGCCGAGCACCGGGCCGGGCGCGATACCGAGCACCTGCGCGATCTGGTTGCCGTCGAGCTCGGGGCGCACGGCGTCCAGTTTCTCCCGCTCCAGCAGGGAGGCGATCCGGACCTCCAGGTCGCCGTACGTGCGCGCGAGCATCGCCGCCTTGCGCCGGTTGCGGGTGGTGCAGTCGGCGCGGGTGAGCAGGTGCAGTCGCGACAGCAGCGGTCCGGCGTCCGTCACGTAACGGCGCACGGCCGAGTCGGTCCACTCGCCGCCGCCGTACCCGTGGAAGCGCAGGTGCAGCTCGACGAGGCGGGTGACGTCCTTGATCTCCTCCTTGGCGAAGCGCAGCGCCCTCATCCGCTTGCGGGTGAGGCCGGCGCCGACCATCTCGTGGTGGTGGAACGACACGCCGCCGCCGGACTCGAAGCGCCGGGTGGCCGGCTTGCCGATGTCGTGCAGCAGCGCGGCGAGGCGCAGCGTCAGATCCGGTCGCGGAACGGGGGTCACCGGGCCCAGCCCGTCGACACTGCGCGGGCCCTCCAGTGCGATCGCCTGCTGCAGGACGGTGAGGGAGTGCTCGTAGACGTCCTTGTGGTGGTGGTGCTCGTCGACCTCGAGCTGCAGGGCCGGCAGCTCCGGCAGGACAACCTGAGCGAGACCGGTCTCGGTCAGGACGCGCAGGCCCTTGACCGGGTCCGGTGCGAGCAGCAGCTTGACCAGCTCATCGCGCACCCGCTCCGCCGAGACCATCGCCAGGTGCGCCGCCGCCTCGGTCATCGCCTCGCGGACCCGCGGCGCCAGCTCGAAGTCCAGCTGCGCGGTGAAGCGGGCCGCCCGCATCATCCGCAACGGGTCGTCCGCGAAGGACTCCTGCGGGGTGGCCGGGGTGTCCAGCATCCGCGCGGCCAGCGCCGCGAGGCCGTCGTACGGGTCGACGAACTCCAACTGCGGCAGGCGCAGCGCCATCGCGTTGACGGTGAAGTCACGACGGCGCAGATCCTCCTCCAGGGAGTCGCCGAAGGACACCTGCGGCTTGCGGGTCTGCCGGTCGTACGCATCGGCGCGGTAGGTCGTGATCTCGACCTGTACGCCGTGCCGACGACCGCCGATGGTGCCGAACGCGCGGCCGATGTCCCACGTGGTGGCACCCCACGCCGTCAGCAGGGCTTCGGTCTGGTCCGGGCGGGCCGAGGTCGTCAGGTCCACGTCGGTCAGATCGCGGCCGAGGAAGGCGTCGCGCACCGGCCCACCGACGAGGGCCAGCTGGTGCCCCTCGGCCTCGAAGAGCTCGCCGAGCTCCCGCAGCGTCGCGAGGACCGGGGCCAGCCGCCGTACCGCGAGTTCCTGCAGCCGCGAGATCTCGGACGGGTCGGGACGTTCGGGTGATGCCGGTGGTGCCACGCCCGCCAGGGTAGGGGACGCGGGGACATGCTCGAATTCGCGCCACCCCGTGGTTACAGTGCAGAGATGACGCTGTATCCCCTTCCCGCGAGCCGGCATCAGCGCCGACTCCCCGCGGTGGAGGAGATCTCGGCCGGCGGTGTCGTCATCGACGTCGCCCAGGGCCGTGCCTACATCGCCCTGATCGCGCGACACAATCGCGCAGGGCGCCTCGAGTGGTGCCTGCCGAAGGGGCACGTCGAGCCCGGCGAGACCCTCACCGAGACTGCGGTTCGCGAGGTCGAGGAGGAAACCGGCATCATGGGTCGCGCCCTGCTGACCCTGGGCACGATCGACTATTGGTTCAGCACGCCGCAGTTCCGGATCCACAAGCGGGTGCATCACTACCTGTTGGAGGCGCTCGGTGGGGAGATCTCCATCGAGAACGACCCCGACCACGAGGCGATCGATGCGCAGTGGTTCCTCCTGGAGGACGTCGCGGCACGCCTCACCTTCCCCAACGAACGGCGCATCGCCCACACCGCTTGGGAGCACCTCGCAGGAACTGCCTGAGCCGGTGACCATGCTGACCCGGGGAGCCGCGCTGTTGGCGGCATTGCTCGTCTTCGCCTGTCTGCTCGTCGGTGTCCCGACCGCCTCGGCCGTGACACACGCGGCGAGCGGGTTCGACCCCGATGTGGCGATCACCGCGGTCAGCCCGACAGTGGCGGCGCCCGGCAAGCCCGTCACCATCACCGGGTCGCTCACCGCCGGGAGCAGGGCACTCACGGCGCCGGTGCTCACCGCCTCGCTCGGCACCACCGACCTGGACACCGTGAGCTCCGTGCGCTCCTGGAACGCCGGCACATCACAGGTGCTGACGCGCAACCGGGCATCGACCCGGCCGGGCTCCCTCAACGCGGGCGGCTTCGAGCAGTTCACCCTCACCATTCCCGCCGAGGCGCTGGCGCTGCGCTACAGCAACGCCAACCTTCCGCTGTCCATCTCGTTGTCCAACGGTGTCGGGGGTGTGCCGTTGAGTACCTGGCGTACGACGTTGTCGTTCGTGCGCACCGCCCCGGCCGTTCCGATGCACGTCACCTGGCTCGTGCCGCTGATGCTGCCTGCGGACTCGGCACTCTTCGGACCGACCGGCAGCGCCCGAACCGCCGCCTGGGAGAACGCGATCGGGACCGGGTCGCGCATCGACACGATGCTGCGCGCCCTGGCCGGGCAGCCGGTGACCTGGGTGATCGACCCGGCCGTCATCGCGCCGCCGGCGGCCGCTGACCGCAACGTGCCTGCCGCCACCTCGAGCGCCGCCCCCACGGGCACCTCCAGCTCCTCCACCAGGGGGTCGTCGGGCGCCTCCGGGTCCTCCTCCTCAGCGGGCTCCACCTCCTCCGGCGCACCGACCTCCTCCGGCAGCAGGTCATCCACTACGTCCCCGAGCGACAGCTCGGGCACGAGCGGCACCAGCACCGATCCGGCCGCCACGCTGGCCGCGCAGCTGCGTACCCGTCTGGCCTCGCTGCCCTCCTATCAGTCGGTGATGTGGACGCCGTACGACGACCCGGACGTGTCCGCGCTCGCGACGTCCGGCACCCGTGGCGAACAGCTGATGCGCGAGGAGGTGGGCCGCTCGCTGCCCTCCGACATGGCTGCCGTGAGCTCCACCTCGGTGGCCTGGCCCGCGTCGGGTGTCGACGCGACGGTGCTGCGCACCATCACGAACGCGTGGTCGCAGAAGCACCGGGCGGCACCGGTCGTGATCCTGCCGAAGGAAGCGGCCTCCGACGCCGGCGACATCACCGGCACCGCCGAACGGTCCGCCACCGGCACGTCGGGTCTGCTGCTCTACGACCAGCAACTGAGCGAACTCGTCGGTGCGGCCACCGGTGACATCGGACTGCGCACCCAGGAGTTCCTGGCGCAGAGCCTGGCGGTCTACGAGGAGCGACCCGCCACCTCGCGCTCCCTCGCGATCGTCGTACCCCGTTCCGCCGGCGCGGCCGCCTCTCAGCTCGCATCGATCATCTCCGCTGCGCGCAAGGCGCCGTGGTTGGCCGACCGCTCCGGCGCGCAAGCCGTCCGGATCGCCCGATCGGCCGCACCCGACACACTGCGGTCGCAGCGGACGGCCGTGACCTTCCCCGCACCGAGAACCACCGCCATCACGCAGGCGTTCCTCACCAGGATCGGCACCCAGCGTCGGCAACTGTCCGGCCTGAACTCACTGCTCGTGAACTCCGGCGACGTGATCTCCGACCGGTTGCGCCTGGTCGACAACCTGGGATCGACGCGGTGGCGGGGCTACACCGCCGGGGCGACCCACTCGGCGCAGTACAGCGCCGCCGGGCTCGCCAGCCTGCTGTCGCTGGTGTCGGTCAGCACCTCCCCGGTCAACTTCTTCACCGACCGGGGAGCGCTGTCCATCAACGTGGTCAACAAGCTCAACCGCCCGGTGCGCAACGTGCGGGTGGTCTTGCTGCCGCGCGCGATCCAGCTGAAGGTGCGCCGCCAGGCACCGCCGATCTCACTAGCCGCCGGCGGGCTCGGCATCGTGCGCCCGGAGGTCGCGGCCGCAGGGTCCGGGTCGGTGCCGGTCGACGCCGTCATCGAAACCGCGAACGGTGTCGAACTGGGTGCGCCGCGGGGCATGAAGGCCAACCTGCAGGTCAACGTGCGCCCCACCGCGACATGGATCTACTGGGCCCTCGGCGCGGTGGCGGGACTCATCCTCATCGGCGGGGTCGTCCGCAGCATCCGGCGCGGCCCGCGCGCCGAGCACGACGTGGCGCCGCAACCAGGCAGCGCGCCGCCTCGCGCTGCCACCCCTGGGGATGCGATCGTAGCGAGCACACCGAGCCCGACCGCGGCAGCGCCGCGCCCCGGTGACGAGACTGCAACCACCGACCATCGCGCCGGGGAGGATCCGCATGAGTGAGCCCTCCGGGCGCAGTCTCGGCACCCGGTACGACGCGGCCGCGCCGCCCCCGCGCGGGCCGGACGAGCCGGACGGGTCGTCGTCGCGGCCCAGCCTCGGCGCGCAGTACTCCCGGTCGCGCGGCGACGAGTCGTCGCTCGACCTCTTCTCCGGCACCGTCATCCTGGAGCCGCGACTGGTCGACACGCGCTCCGCGCGGGTCGTGCGCCAGGCGGCCGGTCCGCCCCGCGGCGCGACCCGCGCCTCCCTGCGCGATGCACCGCCCCGACCGCCGTCAGCCGCCCCGACCGGTACGCCGGACAAGACGGCGGGCGACGCGGGAGTCGCCCGCTCGAGCGCGATCATGGCCGCCGGCACCCTGGTGTCCCGCACGCTCGGGTTCCTGCGGGCCTACCTCCTGCTGACAGCGCTCGGTGCGGTCAGCAAGGGCAAGGGAGCCAACGCCGCGAACATCTGGGACACCGCCAACACGCTGCCCAACATGGTGTTCCTGCTGCTGGCCGGCGGCGTCTTCAACGCGGTACTCATCCCCCAGCTGACCAAGGCCCTGAAGGATCCGGACGGCGGGAAGGGCTACACCGACCGACTGGTCACGGTCGCCCTGCTGCTGCTCGGCGGGATCACCGCCATCTGCCTGATCTTCGCCTACCCGCTCTACCGCATCTACGACGTGACGGGCTCGCCCGCGGCGCTGCACCTGGGCTGGTTGTTCGGCCTGCTGTGCCTTCCGCAAATCCTGTTCTACGGCGTCTACACGATCTTCGGCGAGGTGCTGAACTCCCGCAGTCGGTTCGGTGCGTTCATGTGGTCGCCGGCGCTGGCCAATATCGCCTCGATCCTCGGCCTGCTCTACTTCATGACGCGCTTCAGCCCGAACATCGCACCGGGCGACTGGACCGGCGAGATGATCCTGGTCCTCGGAGGCAGCACCACGATCGGGATCGTCGCCCAGGCGCTGGTGCTGATCATCCCGATGAGGCGGGCCGGGTACCGCTTCACGCCCAACATGCACTTCCGGGGCGTGGGGCTGCGCTCGACCGGGAAGATCGCGGGCCTGGCATTCTCCGCCATCCTCGTGCAGCAGGCGAGCCTGCTGGTGACGACCAACGTGCTCAACAACCTCCCGGGCAGGTACCCCGGACGCATCGTGCAGTCCACCGCCTTCCTGCTCTTCATGCTGCCGCACTCCCTGGTCACGGTCAGCCTCATCACCGCGCTCTACACCCGCATCTCCACCGCTGCCCACGACCGCGACACCACACGGGTCACCGACGACGTCGCGACCGCTGTACGCCTGTGCGGGGTCGCCGTCATCCCGGTGACGATCGGCTCGTTCGCCCTGATCCCGCCGTTGGCCCTGCTCTACGGCCACAACAGCGGATCGGTCGCGGTCGCCGGACTGTCCAGCGCCACGATCGCGATGCTGCTGGGGAGCTTCCCGCTGGCGCTCAACGTGATCGTGCAACGCACGCTCTACGCGTACGAGGACGCCGTCAAACCCCTGATGATGCAGTTCCTCGGGACCGCGGTTGCCGTGCCTCTCACCCTGCTGTGCGCGCTCCTGCCGCCCGAACGGGTCGGCACCGGCGTGGCCCTCGTGCAGTCGATCAGCTACGTCGCGCAGGCGGCATCGGGCTACTACTGGCTGCGCAAGCGCCTCGGCGGTCTGCCGATGCCGGGTGTGCCACGCACCTACGGCCGCCTTGCCGCGGCGGCGGTCGCCGGAGCCCTCGTGACGTTCGTCGTGCGATGGGGCCTCGGCCACGTCATCCACGCGCCCGTCGCCGGTGCCCTCGCGGCTCTGGTGATCGGCGGCGTGTTCTTCCTGGTCGTGTACGTCATGGTGGCCCGCGCTTTGAAGGTGCGCGAGATCGATGCATTGTTGGCGCCGGTCACCAGCCGCCTCAGCCGAACTGGGCGCAGCCCCGCCTAGACTTCCGCCAGAACTCGCGGCTCGGCCGCGATCGCCCACAGAGCAGGAGCACGCGTGCAGCACTCGAGCGAGGGGGACGCGCTCGCCGGACGGTACGAGCTGACCTCCAGCGTCGCCGTCTCCGGCGCCCGCTGCCAGTGGCACGCCGTCGACCGCACTCTGGCGCGCGACGTCACGGCGATCACGTTCCCTGCCGACGACCCGCACGCCGAGGCAGCGCTGGACAGCGCCCGCCGCGCGGCCGGCGTCGATGACCTGCACCTGCTGCGCATCCTGGACGTCGGCACCGAGGACGGCACGTCGTACGTCGTGACGGAGCGGGTGCACGACGCGGAGTCCCTGGTGGACCTGCTGCGATTCCAGACCCTGCCCGCCGAGGAGGCCCGCCGCATCGTCGGTGAGGCCGCCACCGGGCTGCACACCGCGGCCGCCCGTGGTCTGCACCACCTGATGCTCACCCCGCACGACATCGTCCGCTCCCGCGACGGCTCCATCACGGTGCTGGGCGTCGCGACCGACGGCGCGCTCGCGGGCCTGGACGACGTCCCGCCGTCGGTGGCCTCGCGCACCGACACCGAGGACCTGGTGCGCATCCTGTACGCCGCGCTCACCGGTCGATGGCCGGGCGCCGCGGCGGTGCCCGGGCTGCCGAGCGCGACCGGCAGCAGCGGTGGATCCGCATCCGGGTCCGACGAAGGGTCGAGCGACCGTCCGGTCCCCGTTCCGGCCCCCTCCACGCTGGTCACCAGGGTGCCGTCCGACCTGGACTCCCTCTGTCTCGAGGTGCTGGTCGAGGACGGGGGTCCGCGCACTCCCGGCGAGTTGGCCCGGCTGCTCTCGCCGTGGTCCGCCGAACGGGTGCACGGCGTCGGTGGACGCGACGTGGCGCTCGCCGACGAGGAGGAACTTGCCGCGGCCCCCGCCCCTCACCGCGGCGCGGCCACGCGCTACTTCGACGATGCCGACCGTCCGACCCGCCGCAGGGATCCCGACGAGACCCGGCAGCACGCCTTGGGCGCAGTCCCCGCGGACATGTCGGTCCGCGATCCGAGCCTCGTCGACCTGGAACCGCCGGCACCCGGCCTGCCCTCCGGCTACGACGAGCCCGACCGCCGCTCCAGCGGCCTGGCGCTGGGCATCGTCGCGGTCCTGCTGATCCTCACCCTCGTCGTCGCGGTGTACGGACTGAAGGGCATCGGATCCAGCGGCGCGAGCGGTGCGACGTCGACGAAGTCCCCGACCAGCACCACCTCCTCCGCGCCGAGTTCGACCACGACCTCCACCGTGGCGTCCGGTACGCCGATCAAGCCCATCTCGATCACCAGCTACGACCCGGACGGCAACGGCGACGAGCACAACGAGCTGGCCCGGCGCGCCATCGACGGCGACAACAACACCATGTGGGTCACGCACATCTACCGGACCGACACGTTCGGAAGCACCAAGAACGGCGTCGGCCTGTTGCTCGACCTCGGCACGAGCAAGCAGGTCGGCAGCGTCTCCATCAACGTGATCGGCAACCCCACGACCATCGAGGTCTTCGTCACCAACAAGAAGACCATCGTCGGGGGCACCCCTATCGGCACACTGACCAACGGCTCGGGCGAGCAGACCGTGCGTGGCACCCCGCGAACGGGGCGGTACGTCATCGTGTGGATCACCCACCTCAGCCAGTATTCGGGCGGGCTCTACCGCGACCAGATCGCCGAGGTGAAGGTCTTCTCGTGAGCCATCTCGAGGCGGTGCCCGCCACGGACGCCCAGCTCCTGCGGGCGCACATCCAGGGCGACCCCGACGCGTTCGGTGAGTTGTTCCGCCGGCACAAGGACCGGATGTGGGCGGTCGCGGTGCGTACGACGCGTGACCCCGAGATCGCCGCGGACGCCGTCCAGGATGGCTTCATCTCGGCGTTCCGTCGTGCGGAGTCCTTCCGCGGGGACTCCCAGGTGACCACCTGGCTGCACCGGATCGTCGTCAACGCATGCCTGGACCGGATGCGGCGCATCAGACCGACCGCCGAGCTGCCCGAGTACGACCTCGCGGATCGCCACGACCGGCACGCCAGCGCCGAGGTCCGCATCGACGTACAGCAGGCGTTGGGCGAGATCCCGGAGGCCCAGCGGCTGGCGCTGACCCTGGTGGACATGCAGGGTCTGTCGGTCGCCGAGACGGCACAGGTGCTGGAGGTCGCCGAGGGCACGGTCAAATCGCGGTGTGCCCGTGGTCGGGCGGCGCTGGCCGAGCTGCTGCGCGACCGGCAGGGCGACGGATACGGGGCCGCCCGATGACCGGGCAGCGCGCCGCGAGAAACTTCGCCGGTAACGGGAACCGATCGGAGCCGGACGCCGTCGTACCGGTGACCAGGAGTGGAGGAATCGAATGACCGACCCACCTTCCTCCGGCATCGAACCGACCGACGAGGGCGAGGATCAGAGGATTCGCGATCTGCTGGCGGCCGTGCCGGGGCCGGGACGGATGCCGGACGACCTGACGTTCCGGATCGAGGCTGCCCTCGCGCAGGAGCAGCGGGCACGAGCCGCCTCCGATGCACCGACCGCGCGCCTCGGCAGTCCGGTCACCGCCGCACCCGCTGAGCAGCCCGCGCCGCGCAGTCACGCCGACGTCGTCGAACTGGACGCCCGCCGCCGGCGAGGTCGCGGCTGGCGTGCCCTCGGCGTCGCCGCGGCGGCCGCGGTGATCGTGGGCGGTGGAGCCGTCGGGTACGCCGGGCTGCACCACCAGAGTGCTCCGGTGGCCCAAGCACCATCGCCCGCGGCATCACTGGCCGGCCGCGTCTCCCTGGGGGAGACGGGTCAGAACTACACCAGCGCCGCGCTGCCGACCCAGGCTGCGTCGTTGCTGGCGAGCCCCAGCACGACCTCGGTGCCGCCGCAGGTGGCGCAGGAGTACGGCGCGATGGCCACCTCCCAGGGCGTCGTGGCCTGCCTGGGGTCGCTGGGGTCGGCGCTGGCCGCCGACCCGGACCACATCACCGTCGACCTGGCGCGTTACAACGGGACGCCGGCCGTCGTCGTCGTACTCACCAAGTCGGGCAAGAGCACCGCATGGGTGGTGAGCCGCAGCTGCACCAGCGGGTCCAAGCCCCTGGCCGGACCCGCCACGGTCGCCACCTGAGGAGCACATGGTGATCTCTTTCGTGGGTGAAGAGATCTCTCAGGACGTGGATCAGGGGGGTGGACGGGCAGGGGTCCGCAGCAGCCACCCGCCGAGGAGCACTCGGTAGAGCAGGAACGGGTAGATGGACAGGCGCTGGGCGAGTCCGAGCGGCGCCCAGCCCGCGGTGGCGACGGCGGCCACCGTCTGAAGACGCCCAGGGTCACGCAGACGACGGCGACAAGGCGAGGGAGGCCCAATCGTCGCGCAGCACGTCCGGCTCGGGCGGTCTCGACCCGGACCGCATCGTGCCGGCCCCGACCGCTCGATGACCGCTCTGCTGCGGGCAATCGCCGATCTGCGCGAGCCCGACGCACGTCTACCGCGCGTCGACGCCACGCTCGGGCGCGAGCTCACGGCATAGGCGACCGACCGCGCAGGCGACGACCCCTGGGGCGAGGCTGCCTCCGACCCCGCCCTGCTCGCACTGGCCGTACAGCTCCGGTCGCGCGCGCACGGCATCGTCAGCCTGGAGATCGAGGGGTACGTACGCGCAGATGGGCCTGGACGCGGAGCGGCTCTACCGCTGCGAGATCGACGACGCGATCGGCCGACTGCGCCCGCGCGATGAGCGACACAAGCCCGGACGCGGGACCCGCGAAGGTCGCCGAGTGAACGCCACGGTCGCGGGAACAAGGCTCATCTAGGATCTGTTCCACTCCATGACGCCCGTTCCCGGGCGCCTCCGCATGCGTTAGGAGCAGGTCCTCCCGTGACTGCTGACACCGTCCGCAACCTCATCATCGTCGGCTCCGGACCCGCCGGATACACAGCCGCGATCTACGCCGCCCGCGCCAACCTCGCACCCTTGGTGTTCGAGGGATCGGTCACGGCAGGCGGCGCGCTGATGAACACCACCGAGGTGGAGAACTTCCCGGGCTTCCCCGAAGGCGTCATGGGCCCGGACCTGATGGAGCACATGCGCGCCCAGGCCGAGCGCTTCGGTGCGGAACTGATCCGCGACGACGTGCTGTCCATGGACCTGAGCGGACCGGTGAAGTCCGTCACCGACGGTGAGGGCAACACGCACCGGGCGCACGCGGTCATCCTCGCCATGGGATCGGCGTACCGCGAGCTCGGACTGCCCGACGAACAGCGCTTGTCCGGCCGGGGCGTCTCCTGGTGCGCGACCTGCGACGGCGCGTTCTTCCGCGAGCAGGACATCGTGGTCGTCGGCGGCGGTGATTCGGCGATCGAGGAGGCGACCTTCCTGACCCGCTTCGCCCGCACGGTCACCCTGGTGCACCGCCGCGATGCACTGCGGGCCTCGCGGATCATGGCCGACCGGGCGCACGCCAACCCCAAGATCCGGTTCGCCTGGAACAGCGAGGTCGCCGCGATCCACGGCGACAGCAAGGTCTCCTCGATCACGCTGCGCGACACCGTGGACGGCACCGAGCGCGAGCTGGAGGCCACGGGGGTCTTCGTCGCGATCGGGCACCTGCCGCGCAACGAGTTGATCCTCGGCACGGTCGAGACCGACGCCGAGGGCTACGTCACGGTGGCGCCGGGTTCGACCAGCACGAACGTCGAGGGTGTCTTCGCGTGTGGCGACCTGGTCGACCACACCTACCGCCAGGCCATCACCGCCGCCGGATCCGGGTGCGCGGCGAGCCTGGACGCCGAGCGCTTCCTGGCCGACCTCGAGCAGTCGCCCGAGCACGATGTCGCGCAGCGCCAGGACGCCACCGAACTCGTCACCGCTGACTGATTCCGTTGCCCTGCAACGTAATTCGTTCGAGTGCAGGTCGGGCAGACCAGCCCGACCTGCACCGCCGACCACCTGTCACACCCATCTGAAAGGCTGACCGCATGAGCACCAAGGAAACCAACGACGCCTCGTTCGAGGCCGATGTCCTGCAGAACTCCAAGCCCGTCCTCGTCGACTTCTGGGCTCCCTGGTGCGGACCGTGCAAGGCCGTCGCACCGATCCTCGAAGAGGTGGCCGCCGCCAACGCCGACAAGATCGACGTGGTCAAGCTCAACACCGACGAGAACCCGCAGATCGCCGCCAAGTACGGCATCACCGGCATCCCGACGCTGAACGTCTACGTCAATGGCGAGGTCGTGAAGTCGCTGGTCGGCGCCCTGCCGAAGCCGAAGCTGCTGCGCGAACTCGAGCCCTACCTCGGCTGAGATCCATCACGTTTCACGTGAAACGGCCGCCCCACCAGTTGGTGGGGCGGCCGTTCTCGTTGTCGCGGGCGTCCGCGGAGAATCAGTCGTCGGCGAGTTGGATACCGAGCGTGTCGATGATCCGTTGCAGGTCCTGCACACTCGCGAACTCCACGGTCATCCTGCCCTTGCGCTTGCCCAGGCTGATCCCCACGCGGGTGTCCAGGCGATCGGACAGCGTGGCAGCGATCTGATCCAACGCGGGGTGGTGGGCACCCATCGTCGGCGTCGCGCGGGTGACCTTCTCCGGCTCCTGACCGACCGCGATGATCTCCTCCGTGGAGCGCACCGACAGCCCTTCCGCCACGATCCGCTGAGCGAGGCGTTCCATCGCAGCCGCATCCGGCAATGCAAGCAGCGCACGGGCATGCCCCGCACTCAGCACACCGGCCGCCACACGGCGCGCGACGAGAGGCGGCAGGCGCAGGAGGCGGATGGTGTTGGAGATCTGCGGGCGCGACCGGCCGATCCGGGTAGCGAGTTCGTCGTGTGTGCAGGAGAAGTCGTCGAGCAGCTGCTGGTAGGCCGCTGCCTCCTCGAGAGGGTTCAACTGCGCGCGGTGCAGGTTCTCCAGGAGCGCGTCACGCAACATGTCATCATCGGCCGTGCTGCGCACGATCGCCGGGATGGTCGTCCTGCCGGCGGCCCTGCTGGCGCGCAGCCGGCGTTCGCCCATGATCAGCTCGTAGGTGTGAGCCGGCGCCCCGTCCGCCGCATCCGCGCCGGGGGCTCTGGGCACCTCGCGCACCACGATGGGCTGCAGCACCCCGATCTCGGCGATGCTGTGGGTCAGCTCGGCCAGGTCGTCGTCGTCGAAGATCTGTCGCGGCTGGCGAGCGTTCGGTGCGACGTCCGACACGTCCAACTGGGCGAACCGCGCGCCGGGCACGGGCCGTAGCTCGGAGAATTCCGTGTCCCGTTGAGCGGCCGGCGGATCTGCAACGGCGATGTTTCCCGTGAAACCTCCGGCGGCGGCCCGCCGTGCCACCTCCTGCCGAGCGGACGGGAAGAACACATCCGAGGGGCGCTGCTGGGGCTCACCGACGGGTGCCGGAGGGATCAGTGCGCCGAGTCCGCGGCCGAGCCCGCGTCGCTTGTCGGTCATGGGGTCAACGGTACCCGGCGGCCCGACCAGCCAACTCCTTGGCAGCTTCCAGGTAGGACAGGGCGCCGGACGACGACGGCTCGTAGGTCATCACCGTCTGACCATGACTCGGCGCCTCCGAGATGCGGACCGAGCGGGGGATGCAGGCCTTGAGCACCTGATCCGGGAAGTGCTCGCGCACCTCGTCGGCGACCTGTGCCGACAGGCGGGTGCGCGCGTCGTACATGGTGAGCAGGATGGTGCTGACCTGCAGGCCCGGGTTCAGGTGCGCCTTGATCAGTTCGATGTTGTGCAGCAGCTGCGACAGGCCCTCGAGGGCGTAGTACTCGGACTGGATCGGAATGAACACCTCGCCGGCCGCGACGAACGCGTTGACCGTGAGCAACCCGAGGCTGGGCGGGCAGTCGATGAGGATGTAATCGAAGGCCTCGTCCGGGTCGGTCTGCTCGAAATATGTCTCCAACGCACGTTTGAGTCGTGTTTCACGTGAAACCATCGTGACCAGTTCGATCTCCGCGCCCGCCAGGTCGATGGTGGCCGGCACACACCACAGATTGGTGATGTCGGGGCACGGGTGGATGACCTCCTGCAGCGGCAGGTCGTCGACCACGGAGTCGTAGATACTGGGCACCTCGGTGTGATGGTCCACTCCCAGGGCCGTCGAGGCGTTGCCCTGCGGATCGATGTCGATGACCAGCACCCGCAGCCCGGACTGTGCCAGCGCCGCGGCGATGTTCACGGTCGTGGTGGTCTTGCCGACGCCCCCCTTCTGATTCGCCACGGTCAGGACGCGTGGTTTCGCGGGGCGACGCACCTCGACGGTCTGCATCGCAGCTCGTCGCCTCGTAGCATCTGCTATTGCCGCAGCGATCGGAGTATCGGTTAGCCCGGCCGGTGGGGAGAACGGCGCGGGCTCCGGCGCCGGGGCCGGTGTTTCACGTGAAACAGGCGCTGCGCCGTCCGTCACGATCTCCGTTTCACGTGAAACGGGGTCGACATCCATGCCCTCGGCCGTCTCGGCCGGGGAGAATCGCACCCTGTCCTCGCCAGCGATCCACCCCGTGGGAGCGCGGCGGTCGGCAGATACCTCCAGCAGGTCATGCTGTAGTTCGCGATTGCGACCGGGCCAGCCGGTGGGCGTCTCTGCGGCATGCGGGTTTCCTGCGTCGGCGGGATGTCCGGGGCCTCGGGATGTCACCGGGTCGCTCCTCGTGATGCTGGTGGTGGCTGGGCTGACGTCAGCCCTTGGACTTCGCGCTGCGTGCTCTTGCGGACCGCTCGGACTTCTTCGGCTTCTTCGCTGCCGGGTCAACGGAGTCTGCCTTCGTCTCCTGCGCGGACTGCGGAGTCCGTCGACGGCCGGCCAGGATGCGGACCACGGTGGTCGGTGGTTCGACCAGACCGACCCCGCACTCTACGACCTCGTGTGAGACGACCCCGGCCTGTCTCAACACCCGCTCGGCGTCCTGCAACTCATCGGTCGCGGACGCTCCCTTGAGGGCGAGCATGGTGCCCCCGTCGCGCAGCAGAGGCAGGCTCCACCCGACGAGTTGGGACAACCGGGCGACCGCACGCGAACAGACGACGTCGACGGCGAGATCGGTGGCGTTCTGCGCACGTGCGCGCCGTACCTGCACGTTGCCCAGGCGTAGTTGCTCGACGGCGGTGTCCAGCCAGGTCACCCGTCGCTGCAACGGCTCGACCAGCGTTACCCGCAGGTCCGGACGGACGATCGCCAAGACAAGACCGGGCAGGCCGGCGCCGGACCCGACGTCGGCGACCTGAGCATCCGGCGGGATCAGATCTGCCACGACGGCGCAGTTAAGCAGATGACGTTCCCACAGGCGGGGCACCTCGCGGGGGCCGATCAGACCGTGATCGACACCCGTGGTCGCCAGCAGTTCGGCGTATGCCAGCGCCCGACCCAGTCGATCACCGAAGACGGTGGCGGCTGCGGGGGGCGGTTCGGGCAGGGTCGTGGAGTCGTCGTGTTCCACGTGAAACCGAGGAACTACCGCTGCGGCAGGACGACGACGTACCGCCGGGGCTCGACGCCCTCGGACTCCGAGCCCAGCCCGGCCGCGAGCACGGCGTCGTGCACGACCTTGCGCTCGAAAGCGCTCATCGGCTCCAATGACTGCCGCTCACCGGTCTCCTTCGCTGCCGCCGCTGCATCGGTGGCGATCCGCGTCAGCTCCTCCCGGCGCGCGGCGCGGTGGCCGGCGACATCCAGCATCAGGCGGCTGCGCTCACCGGTCTCAGCCTGCACGGCCAACCGGGTCAGCTCCTGCAGAGCCTCGAGGACCTTGCCGTCCTGCCCGACGAGGCGGCGCGGAACGCGGCCCTCTTCGGAGTCCACGATCGCCACGGCGGCGCGGTCCCCGTCGACGTCCACATCGATGTCACCGTCGAGGTCGGCGATGTCGAGCAACGTCTCGAGGAAGTCGGCCGCGATCTCACCCTCGCGGTCCAGCCCCGAGGAGCGGTCGGCGGGCGACTGCGCAGCCTGCGACGCAACCTCCTCCGCCCCCTCTGTGTCCACTCGTTGGTCGACCTGCTCGGACTGATCGGTGTCCTGCGTCATGAGAGCTCCAGATTCTGTGTCTGCCGGTGGGTGCGAACGGTCGGCATCACCGTTTGCGCTTGGTCTTGGCGCGCGGAGGCGCGACGTTCTTCGCAGTGGTCGTAGTGATCTTGGTGTCCCCGGACGTCGACACCGCGGTCGTGGATCCGCCGGACGTGCCGTTCGAGGAGATGTCGGTGGGCTGCCCGGTGGAGGGGGTCGGGTGACGCTTGCCCTTCTTCGGCTGCACCCGCTGCCCACTCACCTTGGATTTAGCGGCATCCTCGCCCTCGGCGGGCACTTCCGCGGCGGCGACTGCGGCCGCCTTGTCCAGACTCACGGCCGCACCGAGCATCGGCTTGCCCTTGGCGCGACGACGTTCTTCCAAGGCCTTCTCGGCCGCGGAGCCGGGTGCGGGCATCCGCCGGATCACGTAGAACTGCTGTCCCATGGTCCACAGGTTGGTGGTCAGCCAGTAGATCAGGACACCGATGGGGAAGTTCGGGCCGGTGACGAAGAAGAACAGCGGCATCACGTACATGATGATTTTCTGCTGCTTGGCCATCGGGTTGTCCAAGGCCGCAGCCGGCATGTTCTTCTGCATCAGCTGACGCTGGGTGATGAACATCGTGGCCGACATCAGCACGATGAGGCCCATCGTGAGGACCTTCGCGGCCAACGAGTGGCTGCCCAGGAAGGTGTCCGACAGCTTCGCGCCGAAGAGGGTCGACTGCTCCGCCTGACGCGCCGCGGCGTGGGTCATCAGACCGATCGACTTGTGGCGCCCGTCGCCGATCTTGCCCAGGTTGTTGAGCACCCGGAAGAGGGCGAAGAAGAATGGTGCCTGAAGCAGGATCGGCATACAGGAGCTGAACGGGTTGGTACCCGTCCGCTTGTAGAGCTCCATCGTCTCTTCCGTCATCTTCTGACGGGACTCGGCGTCCTTCTTGCCCTTGTACTTCTTCTGGATCGCCTGGATCTCCGGCTGGATGAGCTGCATCCGGCGAGAGGTCTTGATCTGCTTGACAAAGAGCGGGATCAGCAGGACCCGCAGGACGATGACCAGGCCGACCACCGAGAACGCCCATGTCCACCCGGAAGTGGGGTTCATGCCGATCTTGCTCAGACCGTTGTGGAAGCCCACCATCACGAGGGCGACGAACCACTCGAGCGGGAAGAGCAGGGTGTCAATCATGGTGTCCTCGGTGCTTCTCGGGTGAGCTGATCAGGATGAGGGGGCGGTCACGCCGCGTGGTGCACGTCGCCGGACACCTTCGCCGGTGGAACGTGGTCGACTCCGCCGGGGTTCCACGGATGGCACCGCAGCAGCCGGCGTGCGGTCAGCCAACTGCCCTTGAAGGGCCCGAACCGGGTGAGGGCGGTGACCGCGTACGCCGAGCAGGACGGCGTGAACCGGCATGACGGCGGGAAGAGTGGGGAGATCCACCGCTGGTAGAGCCGCACCAGCAGGACGAGTGGCGCGGCCAGCCAGCGGTTGAGGGTGCTCATCGCAGCCGCGACAACGCCTGATGCAGCTGGCGCCGCAGATCCTCGCGCACACGAGGGGTGGGCGCACCAGCGAGCGGCGGGTTGGCGCGTACGACGAGATCCACGTCAGCGGGGACGGCGCCGAGCTCCGCCGCGACGACGTGCCGCAGGACCCGCTTGGTGCGGGTGCGGACCACAGCATTGCCGACGGCCTTGGAAACGACGAAACCCACCCTCGGGACGACCGAGCCGTCCGCGGGGCGGGAGACGTGTGCTGCGTGGACCACCAGCAGGTCACCCCCGCTGCGCCCCGCTCCGCGACCACGGAGCACGGCCCGGAACTGCGCCGGGCGGCGCAGGCGGTGCGCTGCCGGCAGCACGGGATGCGGGGTTCGATGTGATCGGACTCAGGCGGAGAGGCGCTCGCGGCCCTTGCGGCGGCGCGAGGCGATGATGGAGCGGCCGGCGCGCGTCCGCATCCGCAGGCGGAAGCCGTGGGTTTTGGCCCGTCGACGGGTGTTCGGCTGGAAGGTGCGCTTGCTCACGTGTCACTCCGGTCGGATGCCTGGGTCGTGGTGACCCAGATGGTTCGAGATGGTGCCTGGTCAGGTGGTCTCCAGTGTCGACTGCGGCCACCGCGGAGCGCCGACCCCGGGCGACGTACGCGAAGACGCACCTGCCGGTTCTCGACTCACCGTCCATGCTCACAGGGCACGAGACGACCAAAACTCTACGGGCGGCCGGGGACAGTGGTCAAACTCGGCACGCTCGCGCACGGTATCTCCACCACCGCCGCCCGCAAATGACCCAGCAAACCGGTTCCAGAGCCGCCGTTCCAGCCGACACGCCGCACGCTGCTGAACAGAAACCACCGCGAGGTTGCCGTGGGGGGTCCTGGTTGTTACGGTCAGGTTTGCTTCGAATGGGGGAAATTATTCACAGCCTGTGGAGAACCCTGTGGATGACGGTCGGTACGCTCCTCGCAGACATTCGACAGCGACCTACTGGGCACCCGTTCGACGGTGACCATCATGAGCTGACCAGGCAGCGAGGAGTACGACGACCGTGAGCGAATCGGACCACGATCTCGCCTTCGTCTGGCACTCCACCCTGATGATGCTGGAGGATTCCGGCATCGCCCAGCGCGACCGGGGCTACCTGCGCCTGGCACGCCTGATCGGCGTCGTCGGTGAGACCGCCGTACTCGCGGTGCCCTTCGAACACACCAAACGCATCGTCGAGTCGGACCTGATCGACTCGGTGTCCGCGGCGCTCAGCGAGCAGTTGTCCCAGACCGTGACGCTGGCGGTGACCGTCGATGAGTCCCTGCAGCCGCCCGACCAGAGCGCCGAGGCCGGCGAACTCTTCCCGATCGACATCGTGGGCAAGCCCGCGCCGGTGGAGCAGCCGCCGGCGCCGCCGGCCCGTGGTCCGGTCTCGACCAGCGCCCGCGGCGGTGCGGCGACCAACGACCCGCGACTGAACCCGAAATACACCTTCGACACCTTCGTCATCGGTGCCGGTAACAGGTTCGCCTGCGCCGCGGCCCAGGCGGTCGCCGAGACGCCGGCGCGCTCGTACAACCCGCTGTTCATCTACGGCGACTCCGGACTGGGCAAGACCCACCTGCTGCACGCGGTGGGTCACTACGTGCGCAGCTACTACCCGCAGATGCGGGTGCTCTACGTGAACTCCGAGGAGTTCACCAACGACTTCATCAACTCCATCCGCGACGACAACGCCAGCCGCTTCCAGAAGCGCTACCGCGACGACGTCGATGTGCTGCTCATCGACGACGTGCAGTTCCTGCAGGGCAAGGAGAGCACCCAGGAGGAGTTCTTCCACACCTTCAACTCGCTGCACAACGGCGAGAAGCAGATCGTGCTCACCAGTGACCAGCCGCCGAAGCTGCTGAGCGGGCTGGAGGATCGGATGCGGTCCCGGTTCGAGTGGGGCCTCACCACCGATGTGAAGCCGCCGGACCTCGAGACGCGTATCGCGATCCTTCGCAAGAAGGCCATCGCGGACAAGATGGGGATCCCCGACGAGGTGCTGAGCCTGATCGCCAGCAGGGTGCCGAGCAACATCCGCGAGCTCGAGGGCGCGCTGATCCGCGTCACGGCGTACGCGTCGGTGTCGGCCCAGGAGATCACCATGGAGCTGGCGACGCACGTCCTGAAGGACCTGATGCCGAGCGCCAACCCCGGCCAGATCGGGGTCTCCACGATCATGGCCAAGACGGCGGCGTACTTCGACCTCACCGTCGACGATCTGTGTGGCTCGTCCCGCAGTCGCACCCTGGTGAACGCCCGGCAGATCGCCATGTATCTGTGCCGTGAACTGACCGACCTGTCGCTGCCGAAAATTGGTCAACAATTCGGTGGGCGCGATCACACCACGGTGATGCACGCGGACCGTAAGATCCGTCAGCAGATGGGTGACCGGCGTCACCTGTACGACCAGATCAGTGAACTGACCCTTCAGATCCGCCGCGCCACCTGACGCTCCGTCCACACGGTTGTCCACCGTTTTCTGGGGATAACTATGTTTCTCGACCCCTCAGATGTGACCTACATCACCTGAAGTGCGGTCCGGCGTCGATGTTGCCCACCCCGTTGTCCCCACCCTGTGGATAAGTCTGTGGGTGGCGCCGTTCCGCGCAACACGCCACGTCACCTCCGCCTCGCACCGCTCCGTCCACAATTCCCTGGGGACAACGACGCCAAACGGTGGATCACGCCCTCTCTGCAAGGCCCCGTCGGTGTACGACGTGTGAACAGAGCCCGACCGTCCACCGGACCCCCGGTTCATCCACATCCGCCACCCCCAACCGGTCCACAGCCCTCCGCGATCCGGTTGCCGCTCGTTCCGGCGATTTCCTGTCGTTCTCCACAGCATCCACAACCGCTACTACGACGACTAACGATTTCTGGAGATCCCGTTGCGCCCCGACAGCTGGGGAGAACGACAAGAGCCACGGGACCCGGACCGGACAACATCGATGGACCACTTCGGTTGGCGGGCGGGTCCCTGCCGACTAGGGTCGGTCTGCGCCAGACGACCGCTGCCTGAAGCGAGCGCCGTCGACGCATCCCTGCACCCAAACGAGCAGCTACTGAGGACGGTCCGTGTCGTGAAGCTCCAGGTCGAACGCGATGTGCTGGCCGAAGCGGTCACCTGGGCCGTACGCGGCCTGTCCACCCGCCCGCCCGTACCGGTTCTGGCCGGTGTGCTGCTGGAAGCCGCCGAGGACTCGCTCACGCTGAGCGCCTTCGACTACGAGGTCTCGGCCAAGGTCACCGTCCCCGCTCAGGTCGACGAGTCCGGCGAGACCCTGGTGATGGGCCGGCTGCTGTCGGAGATCTCCCGGTCGCTGCCGGCCAAGCCGGTCTCGCTGGCCGTCGACGGTTCCAAGCTGACGGTCTCCTGCGGGTCCAGCCGGTTCGCGCTGCAGCAGATGCCCACTGCGGACTACCCCACGCTGCCGATCTCGCCGGAGCCCAGCGGTTCGGTGCAGGGCGACGTCTTCACCCAGGCGGTCGCGCAAGTCTCCATCGCGGCCGACCGCGGCGACACCCTGCCGATCCTGACCGGTGTCCGGATGGAGATCGAGGGCGACAAACTGAGCCTGTTGGCCACCGACCGCTACAGGCTCGCCCTGCGCGAGCTGACCTGGAACCCCAGCACCGCGGACGCCTCGCACGTCGCGCTGATCCCTGCACGCACGCTGTCGGACACCGCTCGCGCCCTCGGCGCGTCCGGCACGGTCGGCATCGCCCTCGGTCACGCGGCAGGCGGTGAGGGCCTCGTGGGGTTCGAGGCCGGTCGACGCCGCAGCACCAGCCGACTGCTGGACGGGGAGTACCCGAAGGTCACCGCCATCTTCCCGACGAGTGTGGACACCGTCGCGGTGCTCAACACCGCCACGCTGACCGAAGCCGTCAAGCGCGTGGCGCTGGTGGCCGAGCGCAACGCCGCCGTACGGCTGCGCTTCAGCGAGGGCCAGGTCGGCATCGAGGCCGGTCAGGGCGACGACGCCCAGGCCAGCGAGGCCGTGGAGTGCAACCTGCAGGGCCCGGAGCTGGAGATCGCCTTCAACCCGCAGTTCCTGCTCGACGGCCTGGGAGCCATCGGCACGTCGTACGCGCGGATGTCCTTCACCCAGCCCAGCCGCCCCGCGGTGCTGTCGGGGCAGGCCGAGGCGGACGGCGACGCTGACGAGAGCTACCGCTACGTGCTGATGCCGGTGCGCTTCGCGAGCTAGGCCGTGCGTAGCGCAGGTTGTGGGCGAGCGCAGCGAGCACGCGGCCGCAGCGGAGTACGGTCGCGGCTCGCGAACGAAGGAACAGCGAGCTAGGCCGTGCGTAGCGCAGGTTGTGGGCGAGCGCAGCTGAATCCGCGATTGTCAGCGGATCAGTGGCATCTGCGTCGGTAGGACGCTGACAACCGAGCGGGAGTAGCGTCGGGCCCGAGATCGGCTCGCGGATCCTGCGAGTAACTGACCACTGGCGAACAAGGAGTTGGACATGCAGATCGGCTTGATCGGGCTGGGCAAGATGGGCGGCAACATGCGCGACCGCATCCGTGCCGCAGGTCACGAGGTCGTCGGGTACGACACCGACCAGAAGATCAGTGACGCCAAGGACCTCAAGGACCTGGTCTCCAAGCTCTCGGCGCCGCGGGTGGTGTGGGTGATGGTGCCCGCCGGCAAGGTCACCGACTCCGTGATCGACGACCTGTCCGACCTGCTCGAGGCCGGCGACCTCATCGTCGACGGTGGCAACAGCAAGTTCACCGACGACGAGCGGCACGCCCAGGAGTTGGACAAGAAGGGCATCGCCTTCGTCGACTGCGGTGTCTCCGGCGGCGTGTGGGGCAAGGAGGCCGGGTACGGCCTCATGTGCGGTGGCAGCGACAAGGACGTGGAGCGCGTCATGCCGGTCTTCGACGCGCTGCGCCCCGAGGGCCCACGCGACGAGGGCTGGGTGCACGCCGGCGACGTCGGCGCCGGGCACTACGTGAAGATGGTCCACAACGGCATCGAGTACGGGATGATGCAGGCCTACGCCGAGGGCTACGAACTGCTCGCGGCCAAGGAGATCGTCAAGGACGTGCCCGCCGCGTTCAAGGCCTGGACCCGCGGGACCGTCGTGCGGTCGTGGCTGCAGGAACTGATGGCGACCGCCCTTGCCAAGGACCCCGGTTTCGACAAGATCTCCGGTTTCGTCAACGACTCCGGTGAGGGCCGGTGGACCGTGCAGGAGGCCGTCGAGTACGGCGTGCCCATGCCGGTCATCTCCGCCTCGCTCTTCGCCCGGTTCGTCTCCCGCCAGGACGACTCCCCCGCGATGCAGGCCGTGGCCGCCATGCGCAACGAGTTCGGCGGGCACCCGGTCACCCTCAAGGGCCAGAAGGGCATCGTCACCGACCACTGAGCCGTCATCCCACGAGGTTCTTCGGGGTCGGGTGAGCGGGTCGGGGATCGGGCGGCGCCCTGTCGTGGTGCCGTGCTCCTAGACTTCCCACGGTGTACCTGCGACGGCTGACTCTGACCGGATTCCGGTCCTACGAGCAGCTCGAGCTCGACTTCGAGCCCGGCGTCACGACGCTGGTCGGTCGCAACGGACAGGGCAAGACCAACCTGGTCGAGGCCGTCGGCTACCTCGCCACCCTCGGATCGCACCGGGTCGCGACCGACCACCCCCTGATCCGAGCCGGTGACGAGCAGGCCGTCGTCCGCGCGATCGTGGTGCGCGACGGGCGTGAGCAGAGCATCGAGATCGAGATCAACCCCGGGCGGGCCAACCGCGCACGCCTGGGTCGAGGGGCTGCCGTCCGTCCGCGCGACATCCTCGGCAGTCTGCGCACCGTGCTCTTCGCGCCGGAGGATCTGGCGCTGGTCAAGGGCGACCCGGCCGGCCGCCGCCGCTTCCTGGACGACCTGCTGGTGGCGCGCCAACCGCGCTGGGCCGCGGCGCGCTCGGACTACGACAAGATCCTCAAGCAACGCAACGCGTTGCTGAAGAACGCCCGCACGTCCCGGAACGATGCGGCTCTGGCCGATTCGCTGCCGGTCTGGGACACCCACCTGGCCGCCACCGGGGCGAACCTGACCTATGCGCGGCTGCGGCTGTTGCGCGACCTCGCGCCGTACGTGGGGCAGGCCTACGACCAGGTCAGCGACAGCGTGTCGGGGGCCCGGATCGACTACCAGTCCTCGCTGTCCGGGTTGTCGCCCGCGGCCGACGGTGAGGTGCCGGGCGTCGAGGAGATCACCGCCGCGCTGCACACCGGCTTCGCCGAGCAGCGGTCCCGGGAGATCGAGCGTGGCATCACCCTGGTCGGCCCGCACCGCGACGACCTAGAGCTGACGCTGGGCGACCTGCCCGCCAAGGGGTATGCCAGCCATGGGGAGTCCTGGTCGTTCGCTCTGGCGCTGCGGCTCGCGGGCTACCAACTCCTGCGCGCCGACGTCGCGACCGATCCGGTGCTGGTGCTGGACGACGTCTTCGCCGAGCTCGACGTGGGTCGGCGCACTCGGCTGGCGACCCTGATCTCGGACTGCGAACAGGTGCTCATCACGGCCGCCGTTCGTGACGACGTACCACCGGAGCTCGCGGGCCGGCTCTACGACGTACGCCGGGGCGCGGTGACAGTGCCCGCAGCCGGCCCGTCGGCTGGGCTCGGGATCGAGTTCGACGAGGCCGCTGACGAAAGTCCGTCCGGCGCCGCGGCCACGGGGGCCGCATCGTGAGGGGCGACGAGGAGCAGGGGCTGCCGTCCGTGCGGGCGGAGGAGGCCGAGGGAGCCGAGGGAGTACCGTCCACCGACCGCTTCGCTGCGGCCCGTGAGGCACTCGCGCGGGCTCGCATGAGCGCTTCCGAGAGGGGTTTTCGCCCCGGAGCGCGGATATCCAAGCGTCGGCCGCGCGCTGGTGACATCGGTCAGGGCCGCGGCCGCGACGACGGGCGGGACCCGTCCCTGCTGGGGAACCAGTTCGACAAGCTGCTCTCCGAGCGCGGCTGGCAGCTCGACGTCGCGGCCGGCGCCGTGATGGGCCGCTGGCGGGAGATCGTCGGTGACGACGTGGCGGCGCACAGCGAGCCCGTGGCGTACACCGATGGCGTGCTCACCGTGCGTGCCGATTCCACGGCCTGGGCGACCCAGCTGCGACTGCTCGCCTCGACGCTGCTGGGCAGGATGGAACAGGTGGTGGGCACCGACGTCGTGACCGAGTTGCGGGTCACCGGACCCGGCTCGCCGTCGTGGTCCCACGGCCGCCGCAGCGCCCCGGGACGAGGGCCGCGCGACACCTACGGTTGAGTGAAACGGCGGGGTCGCCCTTACCGTGGTGGTGCAATCTGTACGCAACGGCAGGATTTCCTTTACCGTGTCAGACCATCACGAACCACGTACGCCGGCGAGCGACGACACCTTCGACGACCTCTTCCCGGCCGATCGAGGATCCCGCGCCCGAGCCACGGACCACCCCACCGATCCCGCAGGATTCACCGCTCGACCCCCGAGCGGGTCCGCGTCCATGTACGACGCGCCTCCTCCGGTCGAGAGTGGGTGGGACCGGGCGGACGCTCCGAGTTACGACGGTCGGATGGTCGGCTCTCCCCCTCCGCCGCGGGGAGCGAGCATGGTGCTGCCCTGGGTGGTGATCAGTGCGTCGGTGCTGGCGATCGCGGTCGTCGGGTTCATGATCCTGCGCGGCCAGCGCACCCACCCCAACACCGCGGTCACCCCGGTGATCACCCGCACGGTGACCAGCACCCCGTCGCCGAGCGGCAGCTCGACCTCGCCGCCCACCTCCTCGTCCGGGTCGAGCAGCAGCTCCTCGTCCAGCACGGCGTCGACGCCGGCTCCGGCGACGGCGCCCCCGCCGGGCTTCGAGAAGTGCAAGGGCACCGACACCGGTTACAAGGTGCGCGGCTCGGGCACGACGTGCGCGTTCGTGGCCGATGTCGCGAACCAGGCGACCAGCCGGGCGGCCTCCGCCACGGGCAGCAGTTTCAGCTTCGACGCGACGAGCGCGAAGACCGGGCAGACCTACACGCTCGACTGCATGGTCGGCCCGTACATCGAGTGCACCATCCCGCCGAGCGCTCCCAAAACGTCGCAGACCTACATCTACGTGATGCGGAACTGATCGACGTCGCTGATGCGCGCTGCAGCGGCTCTACGGGCCCCCGCACGTACCGGTGGTCGTGAAGGGCACCGTTCTGGCCGGGAATGCCGCTCATATGGCGATCCTGAGGATGCCCTGGGGGTGCGGGAGGGTAGACTGAGAGCCTGACCCCAAGGTCCCGCCGAACGAGCGCTCATTCCGATACGAGCGTCGGCGCGCCGATCGACACGGGGTCACTCTTGCGTCATCACCCGAAGGAGCAGCGTGCCGCAGCCTGCCTCGTCCGCGAACGGCCCCGACGACTCGACACCCGACGAGACACCCGATCTCGACGGTGCGGTCGTCACCCCCGAGACCACCGGTGACTCCGTCCCGGTGCCTCCCGCAACCCCGAAGCCCGCGAAACCCCCTGTCGCTGACGAACCGGCGTACGACGCGGACTCGATCCAGGTGCTCGAGGGCCTGGAGGCGGTGCGCAAGCGACCCGGCATGTACATCGGCTCGACCGGTGAGCGCGGTCTGCACCACCTGGTCACCGAGATCGTGGACAACGCGGTCGACGAGGCACTGGCCGGGCACAACGACCGGGTCGACGTCACCCTGCTCGCCGACGGCGGCGTGCGGGTCATCGACCAGGGCCGCGGCATCCCCGTCGGGATCCACCCGACCGAGGGCGTCTCCACCGTCCAGGTCGTGCTGACCCAACTACACGCCGGCGGGAAGTTCGGCGGTGGCGGCTACAAAGTCTCCGGTGGCCTGCACGGAGTCGGCTCCTCGGTCGTCAACGCTCTGTCCACCCGGCTCATCGCCGAGGTGCGCCAGGCCGGCCGCCGCTGGGTGATGGAGTTCGAGAACGGCGTGCCGCTGGCTCCGCTGGAGGACGTCGGCCCCACCGACACCCCGGACGACCACGGCACCACGATCACCTTCTGGGCGAACGCCGACATCTTCGAGACCGTCGACTACACCTTCGACACGCTGCGTGCGCGCTTCCAGCAGATGGCCTTCCTGAACAAGGGCCTGACGCTGACGTTGACCGACGAGCGCCCCGGGCATGCTCAGGACGACGACGACGCCGCGAAGGACGAGGCCGCCGCGGAGGGCAGCGAGGCACCCACCGGGGCGCCCGAGCGCGTGGAGTACTGCTACGACAACGGGCTGCTCGACTACGTCGCCTACCTGAACTCCTCCAAGAAGAACGAACCCGTGCACGAGCAGATCATCTGGTTCGAGCACGAGGACCCCGACCGGTTGCTGTCGGTCGAGGTGGCGATGCAATGGACTGCGGCGTACGCCGAGTCCGTGCACACCTACGCGAACGCGATCAACACCCACGAGGGCGGCACCCACGAAGAGGGCTTCCGCGCGGCGATGACGAGTCTGATCAACACCTTCGCGCGCGAACAGAAGCTGCTGAAGGAGAAGGACGACAACCTCACCGGCGACGACATCCGCGAGGGCCTGACCGCCGTCGTGTCGGTCAAGCTGGGCGAGCCGCAGTTCGAGGGTCAGACCAAGACCAAGCTCGGCAACTCCGAGGTCAAGGGCTTCGTGCAGACCGCGGTCCGCGAGGAGCTGCAGCACTGGCTGGCGCAGCACCCCAACGAGGGCAAGATGATCGTCCGCAAGTCGGTGCAGGCGGCCGCGGCGCGGCTGGCGGCCCGCAAGGCGCGTGAGGCGACCCGACGCAAGGGCCTGCTGGAGTCCGGCGGTCTGCCCGGCAAGCTGCGGGACTGCCAGTCCAAGGACCCCACGATCAGTGAGGTCTTCATCGTCGAGGGCGACTCGGCGGGCGGCTCGGCCACCCAGGGCCGCAACCCGCACAACCAGGCCATCCTGCCGATCCGCGGCAAGATCCTGAACGTCGAGAAGGCCCGCATCGACAAGGTGCTCGCGAACAACGAAGTCCAGGCGCTGATCTCCGCGTTCGGCACCGGCATCGCCGAGGACTTCGACATCACCAAGGCGCGCTACCACAAGATCGTGCTGATGGCCGATGCCGACGTGGACGGCATGCACATCCGTACGTTGCTGCTGACGCTGCTCTTCCGCTTCATGCGGCCGCTGGTCGAGGCCGGTTTCGTCTACCTCGCGCAGCCGCCGCTCTACCGGATCAAGTGGAGCAACCACGAGCACGAGTTCGCCTACTCCGACCGGGAGCGCGACGGTCTGATCGCGCAGGGTCAGAGCCAGGGGTGGCGACTGCCGAAGGACGCGCCGACCCAGCGCTACAAGGGTCTGGGCGAGATGAACGACCACGAGCTGTGGGACACCACCATGGACCCCGACCACCGCACGCTGCTGCAGATCACGCTCGACGACGCTGCCGCCGCCGACGAGATCTTCGCGGTGCTGATGGGCGAGGACGTGGAGTCGCGTCGCGGGTTCATCCAGCGGAATGCCAGAGACGTTCGCTTTTTAGACATCTAGGCACTCGCCAGTGTCCGCGGAATCGCGCAGACGCATGCACGAATCCGCGGACACTCGCAGGCGCAGCCCATCGCATGAGCAGAAACGACTGAGGATCAAGGGAATTCATGTCTGACGTGACAGGCCCCCCGGACGGCGAAGGCCCCGGACGCACCGGCATCGAGGCCACCGACCTCAACGCGGAGATGCAGCGCAGCTACATCGAGTACGCGATGAGCGTGATCGTGAGCCGCGCGCTGCCCGACGTACGCGACGGGCTGAAGCCGGTGCACCGCCGCATCGTCTACGCGATGTACGACGGCGGCTACCGCCCCGACCGCGGCTACAACAAATGCAGCCGCGTCGTCGGCGACGTGATGGGTCACTACCACCCGCACGGTGACGCGCCGATCTACGACGCCATGGTGCGACTGGTGCAGCCGTGGTCGATGCGCTACCCGCTGGTCGACGGGCAGGGCAACTTCGGCTCGCCAGGCAATGACGGGGCCGCGGCGCCGCGGTACACCGAGTGCCGGATGACGCAGTTGTCGATGGAGCTCGTGCGCGACATCCACGAGGAGACCGTCGACTTCGAGCCCAACTACGACGGCAAGACGATGCAGCCGGTCGTGCTGCCGGCGCGCTACCCCAACCTGCTGGTCAACGGCTCGGCCGGGATCGCGGTCGGTATGGCGACCCAGATCCCGCCGCACAACCTGCGCGAGGTCGCGTCCGGAGCCCTGTGGCTGCTGGAGAACCCCGAGGTGACCCGCGAGGAGCTGCTGGAGAAGCTGCTCACCCTGATCCCGGGCCCAGATTTCCCGACGGGCGCCCTGGTGCTCGGTCGCCGCGGCATCGAGGACGCCTACCGCACCGGTCGTGGCTCAATCACGATGCGCGCGGTGGTGGAGGTCGAGGAGATCCAGGGCCGGCAGTGCCTGGTCGTGACCGAGCTGCCGTACCAGGTCAACCGGGACGCGCTCGCGGAGAAGATCGCCCAGCAGGTCAAGGACGGGCGGATCGCCGGCATCGCCGACCTGCGCGACGAGAGCTCCGGTCGTACGGGGCAGCGCCTGGTCATCGTGCTGAAGCGCGACGCCGTGGCCAAGGTGGTGCTGAACAACCTCTACAAGCACACCCAGCTGCAGCAGAACTTCGGCGCCAACATGCTGGCCCTGGTCGACGGGGTGCCGCGCACGCTGCCGATCAGCTCGTTCATCAAGCACTGGGTGGACCACCAGATCGAGGTCATCCGGCGGCGTACCGAGTACCGGCTGCGCAAGGCCGAGGAGCAGATCCACCTGCTGCGCGGCTACCTCAAGGCGCTGGAGATGCTCGACGAGGTCATCGCTCTGATCCGGCGCAGCCCGTCCGCGGACGAGGCGCGCACCGGGTTGATGGAGTTGCTGGACGTCGACGAACTCCAGGCGCGAGCCATTCTCGACCTGCAGCTGCGCCGACTGGCAGCGATGGAGCGTCAACGGATCACCGACGACCACGACGAACTGCAGCGGATGATCGAGGACTACCAGGACATCCTGGCCAAGCCCGAGCGGCAGCGCAGCATCGTCAGCACCGAGCTGACCGAACTCGTCGAGAAGTACGGCGACGAGCGGCGTACCCAGATCGTGCCCTTCGACGGCGACATGTCGATGGAGGACCTGATCCCCGAGGAGGACGTGGTCGTCACGATCACCCGAGGGGGCTACGCCAAGCGCGTGAAGATGGCGGAGTACCGCTCCCAGCGGCGCGGCGGCAAGGGCGTGCGCGGTGCGCAGCTGCGCGGCGACGACGTGGTGTCGACCTTCTTCACCACCTCCACCCACCACTGGCTGCTGTTCTTCACCAACGCCGGCCGGGTCTACCGGATCAAGGCGTACGAGCTGCCGGAGAGCTCGCGGGATGCCAAGGGCCAGCACGTGGCCAACCTGCTGGCGTTCCAGCCGGATGAGCAGATCGCCCAGGTGATGGCGCTGCGCGACTACACGACCGACCCGTACCTGCTGCTCGCCACCCGTCGCGGGCTGGTGAAGAAGACCCGGCTGACCGAGTACGACTCGCCGCGCTCCGGCGGGCTCATCGCGGTCAACCTGCGCGACGGCGACGAGCTGGTCGCGGCAGCGCTCGCCGCGCCGCTCGACGACGTGCTGCTGGTCTCCCGCAAGGGACAGTCGGTGCGCTTCCACGCCACCGACGACAGCCTGCGACCGATGGGTCGCGGCACGTCGGGTGTGACGGGCATGAAGTTCCGGGGCGGCGACGAGCTGCTCGCGATGAACGTCGTGGCCGACGGGGAAGACCCCGACGTGTTCGTGGTCTTCGAGAACGGTCTGGCCAAGCGGACCGCCAGCTCGGACTACCCGACCAAGGGCCGCGCCACGCTCGGCGTCAAGGTCGCCAACATCTCCGAACGCGGTGGCGACCTCGTCGGTGCGCTCACCACCCACGACGGCGACGAAGTGCTCGTCGTGATGGAGAAGGGCAAGATCGTGCGCTCGCGGGTGGATGAGGTGCGGCGAACCGGCCGATCGACCCAGGGAGTGCAGTTCGCGACCCCCGACAAGGGCGACGCGATCGTGGCCGTGGCGCGCAATGCCGAGGCAGAGGTCGAAGAGCTGGCCGATGATGCCGTAGCGTCAGGGACGGAAAACCCTGTGCCCGGCGAGACTGGGATTACAGATCCGCAGGAGTCTGGAGATCCTGAGTGAGCACTGACACGCCTAACGACACCGCACGCGCCGCCAGCGACAGCCCGGCGGCGCGCCTGCCGGGCAAGGCGGGGACCTCCGGGGCCCGCAAGGCCCCCGCACCCGCGGCCAACCGTGGGGGCAGGCCCGCGTCTCGGCCGGCCGCCCGTACGTCACGGCCCGGCCGAGCGACCCCGCGACGGGTCCGTCTGTCGCTGTCCAGGGTCGACCCCTGGTCGGTCTTCAAGATCGCCTTCCTGCTCTCGGTCGCCGTGGCGATCGCGGGCGTGGTGATGACCGGGGTGCTGTGGACGGTCCTGTCCGGGATGGGCGTCTTCGGCAACCTGAACGACCTGCTGCGCTCGATGGACCGCAAGGGTTCGTCGTTCAACCTCATGGACTACATCGGCTTCGGGCGGGTCATGTCGCTGTCGGTGGTCATCGGCGTGATCGACATCTTCCTAATGACGGCGATCGCGACGCTGGGCGCGTTCCTCTACAACATCTGCTCCTCACTGGTCGGCGGCCTGCACCTCACGCTGACCGACGAGTGACCTCCGACCTGCGTCGATAGGGTCGCCGCGCGCTCTATAGGGCGCGCGGCGACTCTGCGCTCAGCGCCGGCGTTTTGGCTGGTCCCGGGGGGTTGAGGTAACCTCCTTTGGCGCCTGACCCGCGGTTTCGTGGGTGGGCGCACTGCGGTGATACGGGCCTATAGCTCAGTCGGTTAGAGCGCTTCCCTGATAAGGAAGAGGCCACAGGTTCAAGTCCTGTTAGGCCCACCACCAGCCGTTCGGTACGCGCTCCCCGCGCGTGCCCGTCGTACCACCAGGAGGACCGATGCTGAAGAAGATCGTCGTGCTGGCAGGTGCTGCTGCAGCGGCTGCTGCCTTCAAGAAGAAGCGGGACCAGGACAAGGCCGGCAAGGACCTGTGGGCCCAGGCTGCCGACAAGCCCCCCACAGGCGGCTCGTCGGGCGTCTGACCGGCTCCCGCGGTCGTGGGCCGCTCGTGCACCTCGACGTGCAGGTGAGGACCACCACAGCCCGGGGTGTTAGCTCAGTTGGTAGAGCATCGCCTTTGCAAGGCGAGGGTCAGGGGTTCGAATCCCCTACACTCCACAATCCGCAGATCGAAGGCCCTCTCCGCTCAGGCGGGGAGGGCCCTCGCCATGTCCGAACTCCAGAGAAGCGCAGCGATTTCTGACGCAACTGCGATAGCGCGGCCGTACTCTTGAAGACGCTGCATCGGGGGTTACGCGGCCCGACCGGGCTGCTTGTCAGACAGGGGGCAAACGCCATCAACTGTTCCGCTACGAGTTCAACTGCGTTCGCAGTAGCTGTCTCGGTCATCTCACTCGCTGCGTGCGGGAGCGGTGGCAGCAATGCTGCGGTAACCACCACGATCACCAAGATCGCCGTCACCAGCAGTACGCCGTCATCGAGTCGAACCCCTACCAATAGCCAAGCCCAGACGGCCAGCAGCCAGGCGCCGACGGCGAGCAGCCGGGCCCAGACCACGTCATCGTCCAATTCTCAGGTACTCGCGTTTGGCTCCACGTCCCCGCAATCCGGTGGCATCACTACCAGTATTAGTAAGCCGCATCGATACAGCGTGAGCTCATCTGAGACAGATAACGAGCCAGATATCCTGGGTTCGAAGTGGTATGAGGTTGCGATTACGGTAACCAACGTGGCCGATGCCAAAGCGCCGTTCAATACAAGTCAGATCTCGCTGAGCGTGACGAGCGGAACCTCAACCGTCACCACAATCACTGACTGTGGCACACCCACCCAGCCAGGCTGTAACGAGCCAAGTAGCTATTTGCTTCAGGGTCGTTCCATCACTTGGTACGAGGCATACCCAGTCGTACCGGGGACTCGGCTCACCATCGAAGTGGACAACCTGGGGAACTTCTCGCAAACCACCCCACCCATATTCGACGGCACGGTCCTCTAGTCAGTTGCGCGTAGCACACCACAGCGGGTGGCCGGGCGCGCCACTCAGTTACGTGGCGGCAGCCACTCGTCTGGTCCTCGGGTGGTCAGTGGTGCGGGATGTCGAGGTGTGTACGGACGGCGCGCACGAATTCCTCCGGCGCGTTCTCGTGGATCAGGTGCCCTGCGTCGATCGTGGTGAACGTGCCGTCCGCGACCGATTCGGTGAGCTCACGGATGTGCTCAGCGGGCACGAAGCTCGTCTCGCCGCCACTGATCGCCAGGGTGGGCACGCTGATCTCCTGAAGAATCCGGGTCCAGGACGTATCAGGCGCGTCGATCTCCGGACGGATCTGCTGCACCATCTCCCAGTCGAAGTCGAGTCGCCCTTCCGGCCGGGTCGGGGCTGTGGGGTCTCGCGGGTGGAGCACGCCGACGTCCTCGAGGACGAGCCGCCGGATCGGCGTACCGGCCGCGACCGCAGCCCTGCAGGCGACCAGTCCGCCCAGCGAGTGGCCGATCACGTCGAGGTCGAACGCGAGCTGTGGAAGGAGGCCGATGATGTCTGCGGCCATCGCTTCGATGCTGTACCGCCCAGGCCAGCTGCTCGTCCCATGGCCGCGCAGGTTGACGGCGTGCACGATCCGATCGCGGCACAGGTCGTCGGCGACCGTGTCCCAATCCCGTGCCGTCGCACCGGTGCCCGCAAGGAGCACCACCGGCCGGCGACTGCTGTGCTCACTCGGCCAGGTGCGGGTCGCCAATGAGATGCCGTTGGCGATGAGGTCGTGTTCGTACGCCACCACGCCATCATCACCGGCCCACGGCCGATTACGCGTGGAGCGACGGCCCAGGGCGTTGCACGTGAAACAGACTCCCTGCACGTGTTCCGGCTATTGCTCGCCATCTACGAGGGCCGGTGACAAGCTCGGGTGATGACACAGAACGCTGAGCCGCACGCGATACAGGGAGCCCCGTCGTACATCGAACTGGGCGTCGAGGATGCTGACCGGGCGCGAGCGTTCTACGGCGCCCTGTTCGGTTGGAGGATGAATGGCGCCGCCGGACCGGGCCAGGCGAGCACCGGCGGGTTGAACATTGGCATCCACGATCACGACCCGTCATCGCTCCTGGAGGTGTTCTTCACGGTGAACGACCTGGACTCCGCCATCGCGAAGGTGGCCGCGCTAGGTGGCCGGATCGTCGGCGACATTCACGCGGAGAGTGCCGAATTCGGGCGGTGGGTGGAGTGCGACGACGACCAGGGCGTGCGGTTCGGACTGCGTCAACCCGCGGGCTGACGCAGCCCGGCGTCCTGGTCGCCCGGGCCGGCCTCGACGATGCGCCGTACGTCGGCGAGATCGAGATCGAACGGGCCGATCCGGGTCAGCACCCAGGAGGCGCCGCGGTCCAGCCAAGGGGCCGGATCCTGCTCGGGCCGAAGGTCGAGTACGACGTCGAAACCCGGCCCCGGGTCGTGGCGGCCGAGATCGGCGGTGACCTCGTCGAGGTCCTCAGGCCCGTCCAGCCCGATGACGAAGAAGCCGTCATACCGGGCTGCCCGGCGCGCCGGCGCACGGTTGCCGAATCGGCCCGCCAGCCAGATCGGCACGGTCGCAGGCGGCCGGAGACGGACATCCCTGGCGGCGTAGTGCGGTCCGTCGTGGTCGACCGGGTCCCCGCTCAACAGCGCGCTCAGGACCTCGAGCCCTTCGTCGAGCATCCGACCGCGCACCCTCGGGTCCGTCTCGTCGCCGAACGCGCTGAACTCCCCCAACCCGTCGTCGCCCAAGCCCAGGCCCAGGACGAACCGTCCTCCGGAGAGCACCGCCAAGCTGGCCGCCTGACGGGCCAACACCTGCGGCCGGCGGCGCGCCAGTGGGGTCACCATCGGTCCGAAGAGCAACCGCTCGGTCCGCATCGCCACCGCCGCGCAGCAGGTCCACACGTCCGCGATCGCTTCGACGCGGTCGCCGTACTGCAGGTGGTCCCAGAGGAAGAACCCGTCCCAGCCGGCTGCTTCGGCGCTGGCGGCCAGGTCACCCACAACGCGCGGGTCGGCCAGGGCATCGAACGGGGCGACGAACAGTCCTCGGCGTGTGGTCACCCCCAGAACGTTACTTCCGAGATCCCGACCTCATCGACGTTGCTCCTGTCCTGAGCGGGGTAGATGGCGGCGATGTCGAAGATCAATTTGTCGGTCGTGCAGGACATGTCTATCTCTTGCGGATTCTCCCAGGCGTCTGATGAGGTATCGGTGAATTCCTTCAGATCCTGCATTCGAGGCGTCGCCCCGCACCCCCGGATCTGGACCGTCTTGATCGTTCCGGTGTCGCGGTAGGCCTGGATGTTCTTCGCGAGCCCGTTGGTGACGCACAGGAGTTTGATGTTTTCTTTGCGCGGGAAATCCCAGCTGATGGTGTCGCCGTTCTTCCCATGCGTCCCCCATCCGTACTCGACCCATGCGGTCTGTCGTTTGCCGTCGTAGGTATTGGTGTAGATGTACTCGTCGTCACGACTCTGGTGGTAGTAGTCGATCGCGTCGGCATTGTCGGGGCTCCTGCGGTGGTAGTACCCCGTGTCCTTGCAGGTCGGCCGGACCTCCAGACTGGGGTGCTTCGCGATCCACCAGATCCTGTTCGCCGCATCTTGGGTGCGACCTTCGACTCCCAGAGGCTGAAGGAGGAACGTGCCGATCACGATGGTGGCGATCGCCCCCGCGGTGCTGATCGCCAGATACTTCCCGAGCCTGTTGAAAGATCGTCCGATCGGAAGTCGTGAATCATGTCCGTGGCCCCGGCGGCCGGACTGAGGACGCGAACGCGGCTGGGTCAGGCGTTGACGCACGCGGCGGTGGCGCGAGGCCGGGGAACCTCGCGACCTGCGAATGGAGGGACCGCTCTCCTGCCGTGGGTTCCCCACGACGCATCCTCTCTGCCCAAGAAGCGAACGTTCGAAGCTAGCACCGCATCGAACGACCGACCCGGTGCTTCTCGCGAAAAGCGCCCATCACGAAGGGGGCGGCGACCCCGATCGCGCAGGTGACGTGGGCCCGTCAGTTCCCCGGGCGGCGATGAGTCAGGCGCTCTCCGCGCGACGGCGGAGGATGGCGCGTTCGCCCTCGTTCTTCGTCCGCCCGGCAGCCTCGGTGAACGCCTCTCGCGCCTGCGCGTGAAACCCGGCCCGCTCCAACAGGTCGCCGCGCACGCTCGGTACGAGCGGCGAGTCGGGCAGGGCCTCCTCGCCCAACGCGTCGAGTACGGCGAGCCCGGCGTCCGAGCCGAACGCCCGTCCGTGCGCGACGGCACGGTTGACCTCGACGACCGGACCGGGGGCTGCGGTGGCCAGAACGTCGTACAGCGCCGCGATCCGTCGCCAGTTCGTGTCCTCGGCGCGGTCGGCGCGGGCGTGCTGTGCAGCGATCGAGGCCTGCAGGAAGTACCGACCCACGGGCTGTCCGCGTCCGGCGAGGTGCTCGGCCCGGCGCAGGGCTTCCAGGCCGCTGCGAATGAGCGACCGGTCCCAGCGCGTCCGATCCTGCGCCTCCAGCAGCACGGGTACGCCGTCGGAGTCGAGCCGCGCCGGCATCCGCGAGGCCTGCAGCTTCAGCAGTGCCTGCAGTCCGAGCACCTCGAGCTCATCCGGGGCCAGTGCGGACAGCATCCGCGCGAGCCGGATCGCCTCGTGCGCCAGGTCGGGGCGCATCCAGTCGGCGCCGGAGGTGGCGGCGTACCCCTCGTTGAAGATCAGGTAGATCACGCCCATCACGTCGTCGAGACGCTCCGCGCGCTCCGGGCCGGTCGGCAGCTCGAACGCGGCGTGCGCCTGAGCGAGGGTCTTCTTGGCCCGTGAGATGCGCTGACCCATGGTGGTCTCGCCGACCAGGAACCCCCGTGCGATCTCGCCGGTCGTGAGTCCGCCGACCAGCCGCAGCGTCAACGCCGCCCTGGAGTCGGCGCTCAACGCCGGATGGCAGGACAGGAAGATGAGCCGTAGGACGTCGTCCTCTATGTAGTCGATCTGTGCGTCGAGGTCGGGCACCTGCCCCTCCTCTCCCCCGCGGCCGTGCTCGAGCTCGGCGACCTTGCGACGGAGGACGTCCGCGCGCCGGAAGTGATCGACCCCTCGACGCTTCGCGGTGGTCATCAGCCACGCGCCAGGGTTCTGCGGCACGCCCGTGGCGGGCCACTGCTCGAGCGCGGCCACCAGCGCGTCCTGGGCGAGGTCCTCGGACAGATCCACGTCGCGGGTCATTCGGGTGAGGGCGCCGACGAGGCGGGCCGATTCGGCCCGCCACGCGGCGACGATCACCCCATTCGGGTCATCCGTGTTGGTCTGCGCCGGCACCGGGCCAGCGTAGTGATCTCCGGCTCAGTCGCCGGGCTCCTCCGGACCGGTGGAGATCTGGCGCAGCGTCGAGATCACGGTGACCTCGGGCCAGTGCTTCGCGTGCAGCTCGGCGAACTCCTTCTGGTCGGCCACGGCGGCCTCCATGCTGTCGTACTGCATGATCGCCCACCCGCCGACGACCTCCTTCGCCTCGGCGTACGGACCGTCGACCCGGCTGACCTCACCCTTGCGCGAGATGAAGTTCACGGCGTCCTCGGTGCCGTAGAGGCCACCGCCGTCGAGGAACACCCCGTTGGCACTCTGCTTGCCGATGTACTCGTCCATCGCCTCGAAGAGCGCCTTCGGCGGCATACCGACGCCCTCTTCCATCCTCACGAACCCCATGAAACGCGGCATCGCGATCACTCCTCCTGGTTGGTCGGACCTGCTTGTACCCGTACGTCGAACGCCGACCACCGTCTTCGACACGGGAGTTGCAAATTCTTCTGAATCTGCGTCCGGGGCCGCATGTCTACCGCAGGTGAACGGTGGCCGCATTCGATCTGGCTCAGGTTGCAGGAACTACTGATAGAGAAAAGCACTCGTCTCGTCGACCGCGACGCAGAAGGTGCTGCTCGCGCAGGAAATGGCTTTCAAGTAGCCCTCGGACTGTGGCTCGACAGGGCGGAGAGTCGACCAGACAGATCCGTTGAATGTGGCGGTGGAGGTGTACGTGGTGAGCGCGCAGAACGTGCTGGAGATACATGAGATCGACGTCGGACCGTCATCGCCGAGCGCGAGGGCAGCCCGAGGCGACCAGGCGACCCCGTTGAAAGTGGATGCCATGCCCGCGTTGTCGACGACTGCACAGAACGCGCTGGATGAGCAGGAGATGGCACCGATGACGACGCCGGGGTCGACGGCGGTGGACTTCGACCAGGAGGTTCCGTCGAAGGTCACGGCGTATCCGTCGTACGTCGCGGCGGCGCAGAAGGTGGTGCCGGCGGCGCACGACACACCGACGAGACCGCCGTAGGTGTTCACGACGGTCGAAGGGGGTGACCACGCAGTGCCGTCGAAGACCGAAGCGTCGCCGTACCAGCCGACGGCGACGCAGAACGTGCGGGATGCGCACGACAGTGACCGCATGTAGCCGACCTGGACCGGGGTCGACCATGACCTGCCGTCGAAGGTGGACACGTCGTGGTTGGCGTCGAGGGCGGCACAGAAGGTGGTCGACGGGCATGAGACCGAGGTGAACGCGACACCAGGGTCGACGAGTCGCGGCGTGGACCATGTGCTCCCATCGAACTGCAGCACATTGCCCGCGGAGTCCACAGCCACACAGAACGTGCGCGAGGGACACGAGACGGACGCGAGCGGGCCCTGGACTTCGATGTTCGAGGGGGTGTGCCACGTGGAACCGTCGAATATCACTGCGTAGCCCGAGTCATCGATCGCTGCGCAGAAAGTGCTCGATGCGCAGGAGACTGCCTTCGTCGTGCCCGGCGTGCCGGTGTCCGCGGGTTCGGACCAGTTCGCTCCGTCGAAGCGCACGTCGTGTCCGACGGCGTCGGCCGCGAGGCAGAACGTGGTGGAGGGGCAGGTCAACGACACGATCTGGTTGGCAACGTGCAGGACGACCGGGTCCGTCCAGGTCATGCCGTCGAACGTCGCGGCCATTCCGGATTTCGACACGGCGACGCAGTAGCTCGTAGAGGGGCAGGCCACCCCGGCCATGTCGTCGAAGAGATCCACGGGCGCACGCTCGGACCACACCGAACCGTCGTAGGTCACGGCGGTGCCGGCGTAGTCGACCGCGACACAGAACGAGCGAGACGCGCACGAGATGGACTCGATCGGCTCCGGGCTGATGGTCACGGGCACGGACCAGTTCATCCCGTCGAAGGTGACGACCTTGCCGCTCTGGTCGACTCCGGCGCACATGCTGCTGGACTGGCACCACAGCTTGGTCAGCCCACCACCTGGATAAGGATTCGTCGGCTTCGACCACGAAGTCCCGTCGAAGGTGACGACGTTCCCGGCCTCGTCCACCGCACCGCAGTAGTCGACCGTCGGGCATGACACCGACGTCAACGACTGGCCGGGGTCGATGGATCGGGGCGCGGACCATGCGCCCCCGTCGTAGGTGAGCGCATTCCCGTGGCCATCGACGATCACGCAGAACGTGCTCGCCGGACAGGCGATCGACCGCGGACCACCGGCGAAGTCGTCGACGACCTGCTGTGGACCCCACGAAGCAGCCGGTGTGTACGCGTACCGGTCGCCGATCGCGACCGCGGATGTGCCTCCCGGCGTCGTCACTCGCACATCGACCGTCCCGACCGAACCGGCCGGAGTCGCCACCGTCACGGAGGTGGGTGAGAGCACCCGCAACCCCGTGCCGATCGAGTTTCCGAACTTCACCGACGTGGCGCCGAGCAGGTTGGTGCCTGTGATCGTCACCGTGGTCCCACCCAGCGCCGAGCCGGTGGCCGGGGACACCCTGTTGATCGAGGGTGCGGCCACGCCGGTGATGGCTCGCGACGCAGACGTGTACCCGGCGGCAGTAGTCGTCGGGTCCACGACGATCCGGTACGCCCAGCTGCCCGCACCGGGCACCCACAGAGGAACGGACACCTGACCGGCTGCGCCCGTCGTGAGGGCGGCCACGGCCGCCCACGAGGAAGACCCCGCGGGCGCCCGCTGCAGCCGTACCGATCTGGACACGTAGCCCGCCCCGGACTTCACGGTGACCGGCGCCTGCACCGTCATCGGCAGCGACACCGACATGCTCGTCGTGGACCAGCCGAGCGCCGTGGTCGCCAGGCCCGTAATGCCCCTGATCGTCCGGGTGGAGGACGTGGACGCCGCGGCGGTGGTGGTCGGCGCAATGTCGATCCGATAGAGCCATGTGTTCACGGCCGCTACGGGCAGGGACACCGTCGCACTGCCGGACGTGCTTGTGGTGAGAGTCGAGGTCGTCGTCCACAAGGTTGTCCCGTACAGCGCGCGCTGCACTCGTACCGTGCGCGACTGGTAGCCGGTGCCCGTCTTCACCTTCACCGACACAGTGAAGGAGTAACCGACCGCGCCGGACGAACTAGTGGTCGACCAGCCGGAGATCGCGGTAGGGAGGCCCATGATCCCGGTGATCACCCGATTCGGCGAGGTGTACGCGCTCGCGGTGGATGTTGCAGCAACCGATAGGCGGAACACCCAGCGTGCCGCGATCGGAACTGTCAGCACGGCCGTGTACGCGCCGGCCGGGGAGGTCGTCCCGGACGCGACCGTCGACCAGGACGACGACCCATACTCCGCACGTTGGACCTTGATCGCCCTCGCGACGTGGCCACTACCCGTACTCACTGTTACTGGGACGCTGAACGAATAGCCGAGCGCGGCCGATGAACTGGCTGTGGACCAGCCGGTGACCGTGGTCAACGACGCGGCAGACGCCGCGGGTTGAGTCAGCCCCAGGGTGATCAGCAGGCCGATGGCCAATATGGCAACAATGCGGCGCAACATGGCCTACCCCCTTGAGCGCGGTGCCGTCGGGGCAGCCGATCCATTACCGACCACACGTGAACCCCGTGTGCACATCACCCGATGCGGGCAGCTGAGTATGACGCATGGGGTGGCACTCGGTGACAGATAGCTGCATGTAACCTGTGCGACAACCGGTCATGGGCTGTGCACCAACCTTCGCGGCGCCTCCTGTCAGAGAGTCACCGTGCGGCCCGCGTGTGATGGCCGTTGGACAGCGTCTGCATTCATCGACTACCCATGAGTGCGTGGTTCAACTGACGCGGTTCGCCCGCAGACAACTCGGACACTTCCCTACTCCGCTCGAACCGATGACCCGGCTGACCGGCCTGCTGCGTGAGCAGCACGCCCAGGTCCCGGACCTGTGGATCAAGCGCGACGACTGCACCGGCCTTGCCACCGGGGGCAACAAGACCCGCAAGCTGGAGTTCCTGGTCGGCGATGCCCTGGCACAGGGAGCGGACACGCTGATCACCCAGGGCGCGACCCAGTCCAACCACGCACGTCAGACCGCTGCCGCCGCCGCCGCGACGGGCTTGGACTGCAAGATCCTGCTCGAGCAGCGCCAGGTCCGCGACGACGAATACGAGCAGTCCGGGAACGTGCTGCTCGACGAGCTGTTGGGCGCAGAGATCGTGCAGCGGCTGCCCGCCGGCAGCGACATGTCGGCCGCGATGGAGGCCCTGGCCGACGAGCTACGGGCCGCCGGGAAGCGGCCGTACGTCATCCCCGGTGGAGGTTCGAACCCGATCGGCGCGCTGGGGTACGTCGACTGCGCCCTCGAGCTCGACGCGGCGCCGGTCGCGGTGGACTGGGTGGTGCACGGCACGGGCAGCACCGGCACCCAGGCGGGGCTGGTCGCCGGCTTCGCCGCGATCAACAGCGCCGCGCGGGTGCTCGGCGTCAGCGTGCGCCAGCCGGAACAGCGCCAGGTGGACGCGGTGTTCGGGCTGGCCGAGCGCACGGCCGAGCTGATCGGCACCACCGTGGACCGGGAGGACGTGCTGGTCGACGACCGGTGGGTCGGCGGCGGGTACGGCGTGCCGACCGACGAGATGGTCGAGGCGACACGGCTGCTCGCGTCGACCGAGGGCATCCTGCTGGACCCGGTGTACTCCGGGAAGGGCTTCGCCGGCCTCCTCGGCGGGATCGCAGAGGGCAGGTTCGATGAGACTGACACGGTCGTCTTCCTGCACACCGGAGGCAGCGTGGGTCTCTTCGGCTACCGCTCGACCTTCCAGTGAGCGAACCGAACGGTGCCCGGTCGCGACCCTGACACAGGTAGAGCCGAGGGCCACAGGACGGCCTGTGGCCCTCGGTCATACCTGTGCCACGGTCAGCGGTGGCGCAGGCGAAGGGTCAGCGGTGGCGCAGGCGGCGGGCCGTGGCGGCCGCGCGCCGGACGGCGCCGTACGCGCGGGGGTGGCCCTCGATCAGCGCGTCGACCTTGCCGTAGCGCAGCGACCAGTGCGCGAGTCGCGCACGCTCGGCGTACCGCTCGGTGAAGTACTCCTCCAGGTGCTCGAGGTAGAAGTCGGCGTTGTTGCGGAAGATCTCCGCATAGATGCGCGCCAGCTTGTCGTGGGTCATCGTGTGGTTCATCGACGTGGCCCGGATGCGGTAGATGCTGTAGAGCTCGTCCAGCTTCACGACGGTGCGGCCGGTGCTCACGATGCGGATCCAGAACTCGTGGTCCTCGCGCCCGTCGCGCAACTTCTCGTCGTAGCCGCCGAGTGTCTCCCAGTCGGCACGGCGGAACCACGACAGCTGGTGGATCATGTTGTGGTTCAACAGTTTCCCGATGGAGAAGTCGTCGTAGCCGACCTCACCCTCCGCGTCACCGAAGCGCTGCACGCGGGCGTGCACGATGCCCACGTGCGGATCGGCCTCGAAGACCTTCACGGCCGCGCGGGCGTAATCGGGGTGGATCTTGTCGTCCGCGTCGAGGGGGAAGACGTATGCGCCGCGCGCGGCCGCGATCGCGGCGTTGCGGGCGGCGGGCAGGCCGGCGTTCTCCTGGCGGACCACCCGCACGTCGTCGCCCAGCTCCGAGAGGACCTTCAGCGTCAGCGGATCGGTCGAGCCGTCATCGCACACGATGATCTCGACGGACGGGTAGTCCACCGCGCGCGCCGACTCCAGGGTCTCCGGCAGCGTGTCGCCGGCGTTGAAGCACGGGACGATGATGCTCACCGGGGGCAGCAGGCGCTCGAGGGTCATGGGCATGAGGGTCGCACGCGCGCAGGTGGACAGGGCTCCGACCGAGCGCGGAATCGTCCTGGGGTGGCGGCGCAAGGTTGTATGACGTATAACAGTTGTTATGACTACAACTAATGAGGCAACCACACCGCGCGGGCGGGTGCTCCTGATCGGGGCGTCGCGGGGCCTCGGGTTCGCGCTGGCGCAGGAGTGGGTACGTCGTGGGTGGCAGGTCGTGGCGACCGTCCGCGATCCCAGCTCGAGGAAGCTGTCCGAGGTCGCCGACGGCCAACCCGGCAGCATCGAGATCGAGACGGTGGACGTGACGGTGCCGGAGCAGATCGACGATCTGCGGCGTCGGCTGACGGGCCGCACGTTCGACGTCCTCTTCGTCAGCGCCGGGGTCACCAGCAAGCCGGAGGGGATCGTCGGGCAGACGAGCACGGAGGAGTTCGTGCGCGTGATGGTGACCAACGCCCTCAGTCCGCTGCGACTGATCGAGGCCCTGCAAGACCTCGTGGCGCCGACCGGCACCATCGGGGTGATGTCCTCGGGTCAGGGCAGCGTGGCGAACAACGAACGCGGTGGCCACGAGGTCTACCGCGGCAGCAAGGCCGCGCTCAACACCTTCATGCGCAGCTACGCGGCGCGCCACCAGGGCGAGGACCGGCCCCTGGTGCTCATGGCCCCTGGATGGGTGAAGACCGAGATGGGCGGCGAGGGCGCGCGCCTCGAGGTGGATGAGAGCATCCCCCACGTGGTGACGACGATCGACGAGCTCCGCGGCCGGCCGGGCCTGCACTACGTGGACTACCTGGGTCGGACGGTGCCCTGGTGACCGTCGCGAAGGACGGGTCCGCTGCCCAGGCATGGGCCCTCATGCAGCAGTTCGTCAGCGCCCAGAACCGGCACGAAGAGCTCGCGAAGGCACTGGGATTCGGCCTCGGCGCCGGTCGCGGGAAGGTCCTCTTCCAGCTCCGGCACGGACCGTCGACCCTCTCCCAGATCGCCGACGCCCACGGGTTCGATGCGCCGTACGCGACCCTCGTGGTCGACAAGCTTCAGGCCCACGGCCTGGTCGAACGCCGACCTCACCCGGAGGACGGACGTCGCAAGCTCGTCGCCCTGACCGACGCCGGCCACGCCGCGGTGGCCACGGCCGACGCGATCCTGCTGCGGACGCCGGGCGCGCTCGCGGATCTCGGCGACGACCAGGCCCGCGCGCTCGCCGACCTTCTGCAACGCCTGACATAGCCGCACGACGAACCAGGTCACCGCGGGGCGTGCTCGTGCGGTTGATGCGCACCGGATCTAGGCCGTCCTCGCCGACCCGGTTGCGTCCACAGCCAGTTCCAGCAGGCGGGTCGCCCACGCGTCCCAGTTGAGCGACGCCTCGTGGTGGGCGCGGGCGCCGGCGCTCAAGGAGCGCCACCGGTCACCGTCGACGAGACTCGTGATGGCCCCGACCGCGTCGTCCACGCAGGGCTCACCCGGCCGCACCAGCAGCCCGGTCTCGCCATCGCGCACGATCGTGGACACTCCGCCGACATCCGTGGCGATGACCGGCAGCCCGTACGCCGCCGCGTCGGTGAGCGTCATCCCGGCGGTGTTGGCGGTCGCCAGCTCGAGCAGCACGTCGTGCTGCAGGTAGAGGTCGGGCAGCGTGTGCCGCGGCACCCGGCCGCGCGCGTCCACCCAGTCCGGCAGCGGCGGCAGGTTGCCGACCGCCGTCAGCGAGACCCGATGACCGGCGGCCCGGGCCTGCTGGACGGCCGCGAGCGCTGCCGGACCGCCCTTGCGTGCCCAGTCGCTGGCGACCAGCAGCAGGGACAGCTTGTCGTGCGGCTCCCTGGGCGCCAGCGTCCGGGGCTGCACGGACGGGCCGAACGGCACGGTGTGTGCGCGGTCGGCGGGCACCCCCTCGCGTAGCAGCGCCCGCACGGCCCAGTCGGTCATCATCGCGAAGCTGTGCGTCGCGCGCCGCGCATCGCGGTCGACGCGCAGCGCCTGACGCACGGCGAGCGGATGCAGCTGGTCCACGATCGGGTAGAAGCTGAGCAGCGCGGCGAACGTCGTGTCACCCACCTGGATGACCGGCTGGGGCAACCGCGAGTAGACGATGTCGGTGGACGCGGCCACGGCGACCACGAGGTCGGCCCCGGTTGCCACCACCCGCTCGGCGACGGCCTTGCCGCGACGCCGGCTGCTCAGCACTGCGTGATGCGGTGAGTAGGTGCGCTCGGTCAGCCGGCCGATGCCGCGCTCCAACAGGCGGTCGGCGGGCGCGGGAGGAATGTCGCCGGTCCACACCGGTGCGACGTCGGCATGCCGTGACAGCGCGGCGTACATCGGAGCGATCGTGCCGGACCAGGCATCCGCGTCGGTGACATCCCAGGGGCTGACGAACGCGATTCTCACCGGGTCATGGTGGCACGTTCGCAGGCCGCGAAACCGTAGGCTGCGCCCCGTGAAGACGGCGCTGGCGGACCCCATCCGGGGCCGGGACAACGCGCTCAACTTCCTGCGACTGCTGCTCGCGACCGCGGTGATCATCGATCACAGCTTCCCGATCTCCGGCCTGTCCGGGCCCCGGCACGGTCCGCTCAGCGACGTCGCGGTCAACGGGTTCTTCGTGCTCTCCGGCTATCTGATCGCGGGCAGCCGGGTGCGGATGTCGGGCCCGCGCTACGCGTGGCATCGCGCGCTGCGGATCCTGCCGGGCTTCTGGGTGTGCCTGCTGGTGACCGGCCTGATGATCGCGCCGCTGTCGACGCTGCACTCCCACCAGCCCTGGGATCTGCGGCTCGGGCTCGGCTACTTCACCCACAACTTCACGCTCGTCTCGATGCACGACTCGATCGGCTCGACCCTCGCGCACGTCAACGAGCAGGCGTGGAACGGCTCGCTCTGGACGCTCTTCCACGAGTCCCTGGCCTACGTGGCGGCGGGCCTGCTGCTCTGGCCGCGCTTCGTGCGCCGGCACGCCGTACCGATCCTCATCGCCGTTGCGGTGCTCGCGGTGGTCGCCGTCTACCTCGCCAACGGACCGGCGTTCCTGTCCACGAACCGCTACCGCGACACGCTGCGGCTCGCATGCTTCTTCACGGCCGGGATGGCGATGTGGGCGCTGCGCGACCGGATCCCGTCCTCCCGGTGGCTGGCGCTCGCGTCGGCGGCGGTCTTCGTGCCGCTCTACCTGGCCGCGGCCTTCGACGACACCCCGCAGTTGCATGCGGCCACCTTCACCCCCGTCGCGATCATCTGGACGTACGTCGTCACGCCGTTCCCCCTGGCATACCTGCTGTTGTGGCTCGGCGGAGTGCTCCCGGTGCGGCTCGGAGTCCGCAACGACATCTCCTACGGGATGTACATCTACGCGTTCCCGTTGCAGCAGCTGCTCGCTGTCCTCGGTGCGCAGCGACTCGGTCTGGCGGCGTTCATCGTGCTGTCGATCCTGGTCACGATCCCGATGGCCTGGCTGTCCTGGCACCTGGTCGAGAAGCGCGCGCTGCGGCTGAAGGACCTCGGGCGGGCGTGGGGGCGGCACGTCATACGCCCGTCTGAGCCACTCCCACCAGATGCTGCACCCGGCGGGCGAACTCCGTCTCGAACGGATGCCCGCGCATGAACTCGATGCCCTGACCGGCTGCCGCCGCCACCTCCTGCGGGTGGTCGGCGAGGTAGGCCGCCCGCTCGGCGAGCGCGGCGCCGTCGCCCGTCGGCACGGTCCAGCCGGCGCCGGTCTCGCGGACGAGCGCGGCGAGCGCCACGTTGTCGAACCCCAGCACCGGCACCCCCAGCCCCGCCGACTCCAGGTAGGTGCCCGACGGGTCGCCGAGCAGGTGCGGCAGCACCATGATGTCGACCTCGTCCCGCACCTGCGGCACCCAGGCGCCGTCGAAGTCCACGTCGCCCGCGAACCGCACACCCGGCACCGCCCGAGCCCGCAATTCCTCGGTGAGCGGGCCGCGTCCGAAGAGAGTCGTGGTCGCGGCCACCCCGCGGCGATTCAGATCGGCCTGCAGCTCGAGGGCGAACTGCGGGCCCTTCTCCGGTGAGTGGCGGCCCGAACAGGCCAGCCGGAGGGGTCCTGGTTCTCGCGCTCGCGGGGCCGCCGCGATCTGGTCGGCACGCAGCCGGGTGTCGAAGAACAGCAACGGGTCCTGCGAGTCGCGGGCATAGGTGTCGAACGCGGCCCAGCCGTTGCACTGCAGCCCGGCCGATCGTCGTACGAGCGCCCGCTCGGCTCGTGCCACCCGCACCGCACCCAGCCGGATGCGGGCCGCGGCAATGCGTGAGCCGGCCGCTCGCACGAGGTAGTCGGTGCGCGCCGACACCGGCACTTCGCTCACCAGCACCACCGGTGCGGGCTGGCCCACGAGCCATTCCCGCCCCGGCTCCAGGCTCGCGAGGACGACGTCGGGCGCCAGCCGGGCCAGCTCGGTCGGGGCGTCATCGGTGAGCAGCAGGTCGCAGGGCAGTTGCGACGGCGTGCTCCACACCGACCCCAGGTTGTGCGGCCCGGCACCGTCGTCCGGCTCACCGCGGGTGAGGAGGGTGATGCGGCCCGGCCAGTGGGCGGCGTACGCCCGCAGACCGGCGATCAGCTTGACCGGCAGCAGCAGGCCGCCGTCCGCGCGCACCGGCCACCCGCCGTTCGGCACGATCACCAGGTGCATCTCGTCCTCGGGGCTCGTCGTGTCGGACCGGGCGCCCCATTGTCACCCGTTGCTTAACACCGTCGCCGTCTCGCCACGCCCGTATAGTCCGGGCACGTGGCACGTCTCGCGGACCCGCTGCGCGGTCGGGACAATGCGCTGAACTTCCTTCGCCTCCTGCTCGCGATCGCGGTCATCGTCGACCACAGCGTCCCGCTCTCCGGGCTGTCCAGTCCGCGCCGCGGGCCGCTCAGCGACGTGGCCGTCGACGGGTTCTTCGTGCTGTCGGGATATCTGGTGAGCGGCAGCAGGGTGCGGATGTCCGCCCCGCGCTACACCTGGCACCGCGCGCTGCGGATCCTGCCCGGCCTCTGGGTGTGCCTGCTGGTGACCGGTCTGGTGATCGCACCCCTCGCGACATTGCGCACCCACGAGCAGTGGAGTGTCGAGCTCGCGCTGCGATACGTCGCCCAGAACGCCACGCTCTACTCGATGCCCGACACGATGGGCCACACGCTCGCTCACGTACCGCTGCCCAGCGCATGGAACGGCTCGCTGTGGACGCTCTGGTACGAGTCACTCGGTTACCTGGCGGCGGGTCTGCTGCTGTGGCCCTCGTTCGTACGCCGCCACGCGGCGCCGATCCTGGTGACCGTCGCGGTCGCGGCCGCGCTCGTCGTCTACCTCGCGCACGGCCCGCTCTTCGTCACCACCAACCACTATCGAGAGGCTCCCACCCGGCTCGCGTGCTTCTTCGCGGCCGGGATGGCCCTGTGGGCCCTGCGTGACCGTCTGCCGTCGTCGGGCCGGCTCGCCTTGGCGGCGCTCGCGATCGGCGTACCCCTCTATATCGCCGGCGCGCTCGACACCGGCCCGCACCCGCATGTGGCCACGTGGATGCCCGGCGGCCTGACCTGGATGTACGTGCTGCTGCCGCTCCCCCTGGGTTACCTGCTGCTGTGGCTCGGCGGGGTGCTGCCGGTGCGGCTCGGTGTCCGCAACGACATCTCCTACGGGGTCTACATCTACGCGTGGCCGATGCAGCAGCTGCTCGCGGTGTTCGGTGGCCAGCGGCTGGGGCTGACCGCGTTCACCCTGCTGGCCGTCGCGGTGACGGTGCCGATGGCGTGGCTGTCGTGGACGCTGGTGGAGAAACGCATGCTGCGGTTGAAGGACCTCGGCCGTACGCCGGCGCCGGTCGCGGCATGAGTGACCCGGACGCTCCGGCGAACCGGCACAGGGGCGAGCCGGTCTCGCGTCCCGCCGGCCGGGCGGAGCGGGCGGCGACCTGGCTGCAGCGAGCCATCGGCGCCGGGCTGTGCCTGCTGGTGCTCGGCATCCTCGTGCACCCGCAGCTGCCGAACAACGGCTACGACCGGTGGGTGGTGACCCTCGCGACCCTGCTGGTCGCTGCTGCCGCGTGGTTCGTGCCCCGTCGGCTGCGACCGGTGGGGACGTCCTGGAGTCCTCGCCGGTGGATGTGGGTCGGTGCGGGCACCTGGTGCGCGGGCGGGGTGCTCGCGCTGTACGAGGCGTATTTGAGCGGCTACCACGTGTCCTGGGACGCCGGGGTCGTCAAACAGGCCGCCCTGCTGCCGCGCACCCAGTTCACCCCGTTCCTGGTGGAGTACTTCTCGCGCTATCCCAACAACGCGGTGCTGATGGCCGTCGACCGGCTCGTGTGGCACGTGCAGCACGCCACCGGGGTGGGGTTCGACGCGTCGTACGCCCTGCTCAACGCGGCCCTCTTCATGATCGCCTCCGGACTGCTCTATCTGACCGTGCGCGTCGTACGCGGTGCGGCGTGGGCCGTGGTCGCGCTGCTGCTGATGGACTTCCTGATCGGCGTATCGGCGTGGATGAGCGTCCCGTACACCGATCTGCTGGCCCTCTGGACGCCCATCGGTGCGGTGCTGCTGCTCATCGCCACGCTCCGGTCGAGCGGCTGGCGCGGCCCGGTCCTCGCGGCGCTCGCGGGCATCGCACTGGGCATCGGCTACCAGGTGAAGGTGACGCCGGTGGTCGGTCTGGTCGCGTTCGCGATCACCGCGCTGTTCGCCGTGGGGCGCCGGGGCCGGGTGGGCCGGGTGGTGCTGCTCGGGTCGGTCGCTGCCGCCGTCCTCGCCTTCCTCGCGGCCTCATCGATCACCTCGACGGTGTCGGGACGGTTGAGCGGCACCGAGCCGCTGACCTCCGGTCACGCCGCCTCGCCGATGGTCTACGTGGCGCAGGGGCTGCGCGTGCAGTACATCCCCGACGACCGGGTCGACATGATCGGCGGGTACGACGGCGCCATCGACCGCGGCACCTACGACATGACCGGCGACCAGCAGGCGAGAGTCGCGCGGTCGGCCATCTCGCGGCGGCTGCGAGAGCTCGGTCCCGGCGGCCTGATGCGTTTCGAGGCGAACAAGATGGCGTTCAACTGGGGCGACGGCATGTTCTGGGCGCACGGCGAGGGGCACGACATGAGCCAGCCCCCGACGCGCACCGGAGCTGCCGCCCGTCCGGCGGTGGCCTGGAGCTTCCCGGGACACGGGCTCTACCGCCTGCACGTGGACCTGGCGAACACCGTGTGGTTCAGCCTCCTGCTGCTCACCGGGCTCGGCCTGCTCCGCAGCCGGTACTCCCCGGAGGTGCTGCTCCTCGCCCTCACCGTCGTGGGCATCGCCGTGTTCGTGCTGCTCTTCCAGGGCCGTTCGCGGTATCTGATCGGGCATGTGCCGGTCCTGATCGCCCTGGCGTGCGCGCTCGCTCCGCGCCCGACTGCCCCCTCTCCGACGGCAGAACGACGGATGCAGCACGCCCGTTCGTTCGTGGGGCGCCGTTAACATGGCGTCGCCGATCGAATGGTCGGCGGCACGGGCGATGACAAGGGACACAACGTGACGAAGCGGGCCCTGATCCTCGGGATCACCGGGCAGGACGGGTCCTACCTCGCGGAGTTCCTGCTCGGCAAGGGGTACGAGGTGCACGGCATCATCCGCCGGGCCTCGACCTTCAACACCCACCGGATCGACCACCTCTACCAGGACCCGCACGAGGATGCGCCGCGGATGATCCTGCACTACGGCGAGCTGTCCGACGGGGTGCGGCTGCTGCGGCTGCTCTACGACATCCAGCCCGACGAGGTCTACAACCTCGCGGCCCAGTCGCACGTGCGGGTCAGCTTCGACGAACCGGTCTTCACCGGCGACGTCACCGGCCTGGGCGCCTCCCGCCTGCTCGAGGCAGTTCGTATGAGTGGGGTGCACTGCCGTTACTACCAGGCCTCCACCTCCGAGCTGTACGGCGCGACGCCGCCCCCGCAGGACGAGGACACCCCGTTCCACCCCCGCTCGCCGTACGGCGCGGCCAAGCTCTACGCGTACTGGATGACGCGCAACTACCGCGAGGCCTACGACATGTACGCCGTCAACGGGATCCTCTTCAACCACGAGTCGCCGCGCCGGGGCGAGACGTTCGTGACGCGCAAGATCACCCGGGCCGTCGCGCGGATCAAGGCGGGCACCGAGCACGAGGTCTACCTCGGCAACCTCGACGCGATCCGCGACTGGGGTTACGCACCGGAGTTTGTCGAGGGCATGTGGCGGATGCTGCAGGCCGACACCCCCAAGGACTACGTGCTGGCGACCGGGCAGCCCTGCAGCGTGCAGGAATTCGTGCAGACGGCGTTCGAGCACGCTGGACTGGACTGGGAGGATCACGTGCGGTTCGACGAGCGCTATCTACGTCCCTCCGAGGTCGACGCTCTCGTCGGAGATCCCGGCAAGGCCGAGCGCGAACTCGGTTGGAAGGCGCGCGTGCACTCCGGCGAGCTGGCTCGCATCATGGTCGACGCGGACATCGCAGCGCTGGCGCACGAGGGCGGCGCGTGGATCGACCAGGCGGTCGTGCCGCAGTGGCCGACGCTGCGGTCCGTGACTCCGTGAGCAGGACAGGGATGGTGACGCTGTGACGTCCGCTGTCACACGGACCAATCTGCGCGGGGCGCGCATCGTGGTCACCGGTGGACACGGCTTCCTGGGCGGACACGTCAGTGATGTGCTGCGCGAACGCGGCGCCGACGTCGTGGCACTCGGCTCGGCCGACTACGACCTGCGCGAACAGTCAGCCGTACGAGCCCTCTACGCCGACCTCGCACCGGACCAGGTGGTGCACGTCGCCGCTGCGGTTGGCGGTATCGGTGCGAACGTCGCCAACCCCGGCCGCTTCCTCTACGAGAACGCGGTGATGGGTCTGATGCTGCTGGAGGAGGGTCGGCGCGCCGGACTGGGCAAGTTCGTGCTGGCGTCGACCACCTGCACCTACGCGACCGATGCTCCGCTGCCGCTGCGGGAGGATGACATCTGGTCGGGGCCGCCCGCCCCTGCCACGGGCGCGTACGGGATGGCCAAACGGCTGCTGCACGAGGCATGTGAGACCTATCACCGCCAGTACGACGTGGACTCCGCCGTGCTCGTGCTGTCCAACCTCTACGGCCCGCGCGACCACTTCGACGGGCAGGGCACTCATGTGCTCCCGGCGCTGATCCGGCGGTACGCCGACGCGGTCCGCGAGGACACGGCGTACGTGACCAACTGGGGCAGCGGCCGCGCCACGCGGGAGTTCCTGCACGTGCGTGACGGGGCGCGGGCGGTGGCTCTGGCATGCGAGACGCCGGTGGGTCCGGCCCCGATCAACTTCGGCACGGGGATCGAGACCTCCATCGCCGAGCTCGCCGGACTGGTGCAGGACGCAGTCGGGTACACCGGCGAAGTGCGTTGGGACACCAGTAAACCCGAGGGCCAGCCGACGCGGTACAGCGACGTGACCCGTGCCCGCGAGCTGCTCGGCTTCAGCGCGCGGATGCCGCTTGCGGACGGCGTACGGGAGACCGTCGACTGGTTCCTCGCTCAGCAGCCCGCGGAGGTCTGAGATGGCGATCGCCCGCCCGGGCGACGGGATCCAGGGGGCTCTTCTCGGCCCGCTGAAGAGCAGGGCATTCGGGCTGCTGCGCCGCGGTGACCGCGACGTCATGTGGACCATCCCCGGCCTGGGCCTCGGCAACTTCCTCTATCAGTGGCTGTGGGCGCACGCCGGCCAGCAGCAGGGGCTGGACCGTCGGGTGCTGGAGCAACCGGAGATGCGCGAGTGGTACGACGTGTTCCCCGGGGTGCGGGAGCGGCTCATCGTCCCGCGCTCGCAGGTGCGGATGACCGATCGGCGTACCGCCGGCAGCTACAGCGTCTTCGCCGACAACAGCCCGGGCGAGATCGACGCCTTCGCCCGCGACCTGCTGCTCACGGCGCCGGTCTTCGCCGACGTGCTGCCGCCGACGAGTGCTCCCGCCGACGTCGTGCTGCACATCCGCCGCGGCAGCTACTACACCGATGAGTCGTTGCGGCGCTACTACGGGATGGATGTGCCCGGATACCTGCGGGTGGCGCTCGAGGGCAGCACGCGGCAGGACGGCCCGATCGGACGCATCACGGTGTTGTCCAACGACCAGGCGTGGTGTCGCGACCAGCTCGGCTGGCTGGGCGAATTCGCCGGCACCGTGCGCCACGGCGACCCCACGGCCTCGGCGGCGGAGGACTTCCGTGATCTTGCACTGGCGCGGCGCAGCGTGCTCGGCAACTCCACGTTCGCCTACTGGGCGGGGTACCTGTCCAACGTGATCCACGGTGACAACCACGCCCAGGTGTGGGCGCCGCTCTTCCACATCCGCGAGCCGAAATGGCAGGCCGTGCAACTGGATCCGCGATGGAGCATCGTCGCGGACATTCCCGGCGGGTGGGAGGAGAAGGTGTGAACGCGCTGATCCTGCTCACGGCCGCGGTGACGCCGGACCCGGCGTTCCTCGCCGGCGATGCGTCGTTCCGGATGACCCTCGCGGACCCGCAGGTGCGCGCCGGGCAGTACCGCGCCGCGGTCGATCACTGGTCCGGCGTCGCGCACGCCGTCGGTGGGCGGGTGGCCGTGGTCGAGACCTCCGGCGCCGATCGGGGTGACGTGACCCGGCGCACCGACGTCGGGTACGTGTCGTACTCCCTACCCGCAGCGCTGGCCTCCGGTGGCAAAGGCGCGATCGAGGCGGCGGCGATCGACCACGCGCTGGACACCCTCGATCCCGCGCCCGACACGGTGCTGGTCAAGGTGACCGGCAGGCTGCTCGTGGAGAACGCGGCGCGGGTGATCGGCCCGGTCGGCGACGCCACGGTGCAGGTGCGGCGCAGTCTGGACCGCGCGTTCGCTGACACCCGACTCGTGGTGACGACGGTCGGCACCTGGCGCGAGCACCTGAGCGGGATGAGCGCGGAGGTCGACGACGACCGCGCCCGATGGGTGGAGCGGGTCGCCGCCCAGCGCCTGATCGTCGGTGAGTACGCCGGCACCCTCACGGTGCAGCGCTTCCCGGACCCGCCGCGGTTCGTGGGTGCGTCCGGCACGACGGGGGCGAGGTACGACGGGTGGCGCGCACGCGTCGTACCCCCTGTCGTCCAACGCAAGGCCGAAGGCGCGGTGCGCCGGCTGCTCGGTGGACGGTTGGTCTGATATGGCGCGCAGTGCTCTGCTGCTGAGTGGGGCGGACCTGGCCCGCTGGCGCCGCGAACACGCCGCGGGTGATCGGCCGGCGGCGTTGCCGTACGGCGCGGAGGCGTTGGAGCAGAACGGTTTTCGCGTCGACGGCGTTCAGTTGAGCGACCGGCGAGTGGCGACCAAGGCCCGCGACGTGGTCGAGCATCGACTCGGCATTCCCGTCGCACGCACGGTCAAGGGTGCGGTCAAGGTGGCTCGCGCCGACCTGGTGATCGCGTCCCTGGAGCGCGAGGCGATCGCCATGTCCGCGCTGCGGCGTGCGCACGTGCCGCCATACCGACGGGCCCCGCTCGTCGCGCTGACCTGCTGGTTGGCCGACGACGCCCGCGGCGCCGACGAGGCGACTCGGGCACAGCTCCTTGCTCGCTTCGCGAACGTCGACGCGTTCGTCTACTGGAGCCGAAACCAGACACCGATCCTGCGCGAGCTCGGGATCGCCGAGCGCAAGCTGGTGCCCGTGGGCTTCTGCGCGGACACCGACTACTTCACGCCGGACCCGTCCGTCCCGCAGGACATCGAGCTGCTGGCGGTCGGGCAGGACGGTGGGCGCGACTACGCGACGCTCTTCGACGCGGTACGCGGCACGGGCCTGGTCGTCGACATCGTCTGCCCGGTGAGTTACCTGCCGCCGGACATCCCACAGGAGAACGTGCGGCTGCACGGCGTCGTCGACAGCCGCGCGTACGCCGCCATGCTGCGTCGCGCGAAGGTGGTGGTCGTACCGACCCATGAGCGCGCGTACCCCACCGGGCAGAGCGTGGCGCTGGAGGCGAGCGCGACCGGCGCCTGCGTGGTCGTGACCGGCTCGACCCCGCTGCGTGAGTACTTCACCCACGAGCAGGACGCGCTGCTGGTGGACGTGCACGATCCCGCCGACCTGCGGGCCCGGCTGCGGCAGGCGCTCGGCGACGAGGCGCTCCGCCGACGGGTGGGCGCGGGCGCCAGGGCGAACGTCACCGGCCGCTTCACCGCCGACATCATGTGGCGCGACATCCTGACCGCGCTGCGCAACCGCGAGCTCCTGCCCGCCTGAACGCCGCGCTCCGTGCAGGGGTGAGGAGATGCGCGGTAAGGACGGGTCACCAGGTCCGTATCAGCGCGGATCTCCTCCCGCTGTATACGCGCCGCCCCCTCAGTTACGGCGCAGCAGGCGTTTGGCCAGCGGTGCGGCCTGGTGGAGCCTGTTCTCGATGAAGCCGTAGCGCTGCTTCCAGTGCTGCAGCGTGTCCCACTGGTCGCGGCGGATGCGGATGAGCTGCTCGATGTTGTCCAGGTAGTACTGGGGGTGCGCCCGGATGATCTCGGCCAGGGCGCGCACGGTGTCTTCCTCGGCCATGCCTCCGGTGATCGAGTCGGATCGCTGCCGGTAGTGATAGAGCACGCTGTCCAGTCGGTACGCCGTCCGCCCCAGCTCGAGGATCGAGAGCCACAGGTCGTGGTCCTCCAAGCGCACCTGGTGGTATCCGCCCACAGCGGCCCAGTCCTCTTTACGGAACATGGAACAGGCCGGAATCTGGTTGCCGGTCAACATGATCCCGACGTCGAACTGCCCCAGCTCCCACGGTCCGGTCACCGCTCCGAACATGTCGGCGCGGGGGTAGACGATGCCCAGCTCGGGCCGCGCGTCCAACTCGGCTGCGGCCAGCGCTGCGTATTCCGGCTCGACCATGTCGTCGGCGTCGACGGGCAGGATGTAGGTGCCGCGCGCTGCTGCCACGCCGGTGTTGCGCGCGCCGGGGAGGCCCTGGTTCTCCTGGTGGATGACGCGCACGCCGAGCGCTTCCACCTCGTCGAGCACCCGCAGCGTCGCGGGGTCGGTGGATCCGTCGTCGACGACGATCAGCTCGAGGTCCGGGTGCGTCTGCGCGAGCGTGGACTCGACGGACTCGCGCAGGTAGGCGCCGTCGTCGAAGCACGCCGTGACGATGGTGACCGGGGTGACCGGCCCGCTCACGGGACGATCACGCCGGTGTCCTCGACGGTCGCCTCGAGGTTGGCCAGCTCGACCAGGCGCGCGAAGTGGGCGTTGTCCGCGCGTACCTGCTCGAACGTCCCTCGTGAGGCGACCTGGCCGTCTTCGAGGAAGACGATCTGGTCGCAGCCGCGCACGGTACTGAGGCGGTGGGCGACGATCAGGATAGTGATCTGACCGTGCAGTGCCTGCATGGTCTGGGTGATCTTGTGCTCGGTGATGTTGTCCAGCGCCGAGGTGGCCTCATCGAGGACCAGCAGTTTCGGCGCGTTGTAGAGCGCGCGGGCGATCCCGAGGCGCTGGCGTTGGCCGCCGGACAGCTTGCCGCCCCACTCGCCGACGGGTGCCTGCAGCCCGCCGGGCAGTTCCGCGAGCAGGTCGGTGAGCTGCGCCTGCTGGACCGCGCGGCGTACCCGCTCCAGGTTCTCCGGCGTCGGGTCGTCGCCGAAGAGCACGTTCTCCTCGACGGTGCCGTCCAGCGGGATGACCTCCTGCGGTACGACGGCCAGGTTGCGCTGCCAGCCGCGTACGTCGGTCGCGATGTCCTGCCCGTCGGCCAGAATGGCGCCGCCGGTCGGGGTGTGCAGACCCAGGATGAGGTCGACGAGGGTGGACTTGCCGGCGCCGCTGCCGCCGACGAGGGCGACCGACGTACCGGCCGTCACATCAAGGTCGACGCCGCGCAGCACCTCCTTGTCGGTGCCGCCGTAGCCGAAGCGCAGATCGTGCAGCCGCAGCGAGCGCTGGAACGGCATGGGTGCGGCCGGAGCCTCGTGACGGGTGGTGATGCGCTGTGCGTCGTGGGTCTCGGCGATGACCGACTGGAGCCCGATGCTGCCGACCCGGATCGAGGAGAGGGAGGCGAGCGCGGCGGTCATGCTCGGCAGGATCCGGAAGCCCGCGACCGCGAAGAGCGCCAGCATGCTGACCGCGCGCGAGGACTCCGAGCGACTGAAGAGCACGACGGTCATCAGAGCGATGCCGACGATGAAGACGATCTCCAGCACGTAGCGGGGCAGCTCACCGAGGAAGGTGGAGGTGCGGCTGGCGCCCGCGGCGTCGCGCTGCACCCGGTGGTAGCGGCCGAGGAAGTACTCGGAGTTGTCCTTGAGCTTGATGTCCTTGATCGACGCGAGCGGCTCCACCGACACCCGGAACATCGCCTCGGACGCGTTGAGCGCACGGGCCCCCGCCTCCGAGGCGTAGCGGCGGGTGAGCAGGTAGAGCGTCGTGCCGGCCACCGCGAAGTACGCGAGCATGATCAGCGCCGGCACGGGCATGATCACCACCAGCGAGATCAGGATCGCCACGATGGTGACCGCGGACGTGATCACGTTGATCACGCCGAGGACGACGCCGTTGTAGACCGCGCCGACCGCCCCGCCGCTCATTCGCAGGAACTCCGCGGTCGTGCGTTGCAGGTGCAGGGAGTACGGCGCGTGCAGGAAGTAGCGGAAGAGCGACTCGGAGGTCTCGGCCTCCTGCAAATTGACGAAGCCGAGCACCCACCACCGGAAGGCGATGACCGCGACGCCCTTGCAGACGTAGGTGACCAGCAGCACGACCGCCAGCCAGATGGCCACGGTGTTCTTGTCGTCGGTGCCGAAGACGTCGGCGGCGGAGCCGAGCGGGCCGAACGACGGCGTCGTACCGGTCAGCACCTCCATCAGCGGCAGCACCGTCGCGACCGCCAGGATCTCCGCGAAGGCCTGCAGGATCGACCCGACCAGGGCGGCCACCAGCTTCAGCCTGGTGCGCGGCGAGAAGAGCACCATGACGTCCCTGGGGATTCCGAGCACGGTGACCTTCGCTGGAGCGGGACGGGGCAGGGCGCGCGGGTGCGCACCGGCGACATCGTACGCAGTGCGCGCGTGCGACAGCGGGTTACGACGGGGTGCCTGCAAGCGCCGGTATGCCTCAGCGGGCACCTACGATGTGCCGCATGGTTTCGGTCACGAACGCCCAGGTCGACGATCTGCCGGGGTGGTTCTTCCCCATCGACATGGAGCTCTTCCGGGTGCATCTGGCCCGCAGCGCTCAGCAGGGCCCGGGCGACCTGGCCGAGCTGGGCGTCTACCTCGGTAAGAGCGCGACGCTGATCGGCGGTGACGTGGGGCCGGGCGAGACGTTCACCGTCATCGACCTCTTCGGGGATGACGCGGGCGACGAGCGCAACCTGGAGGAGAACAGCGACCAGTACCCGGAGCTGACCCGGGCGCAGTTCGAGGCCAACTACCGCGGGCTGCACGGCGAGCTGCCCATCGTCGTGCAGGACTACAGCGAGAAGATCGTCGATCACGCGGCGCATGGCACCCACCGGTTCGTGCACATCGACGCCTCGCACCTCTACGAGCACGTGGTCAAGGACATCGCGGCCGCGCGCACCCTCCTGCGGCCCGACGGCGTCGTGGTCTTCGACGACTACCGCTCGGCGCACACCCCCGGCGTCTCGGCGGCCGTGTGGGAGGCGCGCGAGTCCGGTCTGCGGCCGATCGCCGTGTCCGAGGTCAAGCTCTACGCCACCTGGGGCGACCCGGCGCCGTACACCGAGGCGGTGCTCTCCTGGGTGCGCGATTCGGAGTTCGCCCACGAGATGCACCGGATCGGCGCCGACGACGTGGTGCGCGTCTTCGGCGGGTACGGGTCGGCCGAGCCCGTGTGGCTGCCCTGGGTGCCCCCGCGGATGGCGCCCCGTTTCTCCGCGGCTGTGACCGCCGTACGCGGCTTCACCCGGCGTCGCCCGTCTCGCGCGGTCGCTTCCTAGGCCGCCGTGAGGATTCTGCGTTGGGGAGCGCAGCAGGCCAGGCAGGCCAAGCACCGCGCGTTCGTGGTGTGGAGGCGTGTGCCGTTGTCGAAGAACGTGATCCGCGCGAACGACGCCCGGTGGAGGCGGCACTTCGCGAAGCACCCCTACGTCTACGACCCTGCGCAGCACGCGCACACCTTCCTGGCCGAGCCGCCTCCGCCGGACGGAGGTGCGAGCGAGCTGCCCCGGGTCATCTGGTGCGTCTGGACCGGCGACAACCCGCTCACCGAGAACCGGGAGCGCGGTCTGGCGAGCCTGCGCGAGCAGCACGCCGGCACCGACGTGCAGGTGCGCCTCGTGACCCCGGCGGACCTGGACCAGTGGCTGGTCGAGGGTCACCCGCTGCACCCGGCGTACGAGTTCCTCTCCCTCAACCATCGGTCAGACTACCTGCGCGCCTACCTGCTGCACCATCACGGCGGCGGCTACTCCGACATCAAGCCGACCCCGCGCAGCTGGGCGCCCAGCTTCGACCTGCTGGAGCAGCACCCGGAGAGCTGGGCGCTGGGCTACCCCGAGCTGTCGTCGTCGCTGTGCGCGCAGCTGCCGGGCGCGTACGGGCGGCTGGTCAAGCACCACTTCCCGCTCTTCATCGGCAACAGCGCGTTCATCTACAGCTCGCACACGCCGATGACCGCGTCGTGGCTCGCCGCGCTGGAACGCGATCTGGACGTGGCGGTCGACGAGCTGCGGGCCCATCCTGGCGGGATGTGGGGCCGCACGCCGGGATATCCGCTGCGCTGGGGGCAGTTGATGGCCGACATCGGGCAGCCGCTGCAGCTGAAGTACCACGGCCGCTTCCTGCAGGACGGTCGGATGCAGCCGGGGTTCGTGGACTACCGCTGACCCCCATCCGCCGAGTGGCATACCTATCTTTCGAGTGGCGCACTGGTCGGTGAGCCACGTTGAGCGTGGCCCCGGACTCCGAAGCAGAACCGCCCTGGTGAACAAGCACTCATCCATTGGGGTCGGGGCACGCGCCCGGCCCCGATGGGGCTATCAAGCGTCGCTACAGAAAGGAGGGGACCACCCGTGAGCCCCCCTACGATCGCCGTCTGCGACCAGAAGGGTGGTGTCGGTAGGGCCAACGACCTGCTACCACCTGGCACCCGCCGCGGCTCGTGGATGACCACGAGTCCTCGCAATCGACCTCGATTCGCACGGCAGCTTGACCGCCATCGTCGCCAAGAACGGGTCCGTGCAGGCTGAGGGGCTGGCCATCGCCAGTGTGTTCAGCCCGCGCGTGCGCGACGTGGCCCTGGTCGACGTGCTCACCCCGGGACTGTGGGAGGGATCCAGTTGGAGTCTGGCGCCAGGGTGTTCGTCCCTGATGCGTTCGAGTGGGCCGGACACCGAGGACCACCTGGACCACTTCCTCGGCATCGGCACCGAACGGCAACGGGGCCATAGAGTCTCGACTTGTCATGTCACAACTTGTCGGTTATTTACAAGACGACTGCGTATAACCCGCTCCTACCGCACGTAGGAGACGACGGCCATCATGCCTCGGGCTGCGTGGTAGGCGTTGTGGCAGTGCGTGAGCCATTGTCCAGGATTGTCGGCGTCGAAGAAGACTTGGACGGTTTCCATCGGCTTCACGACGACGGTGTCCTTGCGAGGGCCGGCGGCGCCGACCTGAAAGGTGTGGCCGTGCAGGTGCATCGGGTGCCACATCATGGTCCGGTTCACGAAATCCAGGCGCACCCGCTGGCCGGCTCGGATGTCGACCGCGGATGCGAACGGGTTGGACTCGTCGTACCGGCGGCCGTTGATGCCCCAGTCGTACTTGCCCATTGAGCCAGTCAGTTCCAGCGTGCGCGTGACGTCGACGTCCTTGGTGGTGAGGCGCACCGAGGGGTCGGCGACCGTCTGCCTGGCCCCTATCACCGTCCCGTCCAGTGCATTCGGTAAGGATGCCACGGTTGGTCGCCGGCCCGCGCCCGCATCCAAGATCGCAAACGTCCGGCCGGATTTCCCCTCTGCCAGCACCGTCAAGGGCACCGGATGATCCGGCACGGTGACCAATACGTCGCACCGCTCGCCCATTCCGAGCAGCAAAGCATCCACTTGCCGGTGCACCACCGGGTAGCCGTCGGTGTGTGTCACGGTCAGCTTGACCCCTGGGATCCCGACCCGATACGCGGTGTCGCCAGCGGAGTTGATCAGCCGGATGCGTACCCGTTGGCCAGGCGCGGCTCGAAAGGTCTCAGGATGCATCGGGTCGCGACCGTTCACCAGGTGCATTGAATAGCTCACATCTCCTCCGTCGCTCCCAAGGAAAGGGCTTGAGGACGTCCCGCTCCTGCCGCTCATCCCAGACATTCCCGACCCTGATGACCGCATTCCCTTGAACAGAGTTGCCGCCTCAGCAGCGGGCGTCCGGCCGTCGATCCCGTCCAGCCAGTCGTCGAGCAGGACCACCCACTCCGCGTCGTAAGACAACGGCTCGTGCAGGTCGTCGACGATGAGTGGTCCGTACAGCGCCCTGTCGCGCTGCAGTTCCATGTGTGAGTGGTACCAGTACGTGCCCGGCTGCGCCGTCTTGAAGGTCGCGGTGAACGCCGAACCTGGCGCAGTCGCGGCCTGCGTCAGGCCTGGCACGCCATCAGCGTCATTGCGCAGCGCCAATCCGTGGAAGTGCACCGAGGTCGTGTCCGGAAGGCCGTTGCGCTGGGTCACCGACAGGGTGTCCCCGACGCGGGAGCGCAGCAGAGGTCCAGGCAATCCCTGGTTGTAGCCCCACGTCGCGACGGAGCGGGCGCCGATGCGCGCGTGCATCGGCGCAGCGTCCAGGCTCGCCCGGACGGTGCGCCCGTTGCCTGGTCGCGTTGCTTCCACCTGACGTACGAGCTGGGCGGTCGGGCTCACCCGATGAGCTGCAGCGGCGTCAGTGCCTGATGCAGGCGCCCGACGTGGGTCGCTTGAACAGGCGCTCACAACTCCCACGCCGGCGGAAGCGGTGAGCGCGAACACTGACCGCCGCGAAAGATTAGGTCCGAATTGATCCATGCGTTGAGGGTATACCCCTAGGGGGTATGCGCCTAGAGGCGCCCGTTGGTTCGTTCTCCGCAAGGATGTACGGCCAGACTGCCCTCCCTTCGGGGGCCGCGGCCGGGTCAGTCAGTGAGCTCATACCGACTCGGCTGCCGTCCGAGAAATAATACCCGTAAACCTGTACGGATTTGCATAGGTGAGGTCTGTAGGAGTAGACCGGGCTGGTCGCCCACGGGATGTGGGCGCGTGCGGATCAAGGAGCTGCTGCTGATGTCGTCGGTGTTGCACGGGTTGTGGGATGGCGTCGATATGGCGTTCTTCATGTTCTGGGCCACGTTGTGGGCGCTGGTGCTGGGGTTCACGCTGTCCGGCGCGGTCCAGGCGTTCGTCTCCCGGACCCAGATGCAGCAGTCGCTGGGCGACCACCGGCCGACGACTCTGGCGAAGTCCTCGTTCTTCGGAGCGGTGTCCTCCTCTTGCTCCTACGCCTCCTCGGCGTTGGCCAAGTCCCTCTTCGCGCGGGGCGCGGACTTCACCGCGGCGGTGGTGTTCATGATCGCCTCGACCAACCTGGTGCTGGAGTTGGGGATCGTGCTGTGGCTGCTGATCGGCTGGCAGTTCGCGCTGGCGGAGTTCGTCGGCGGCGCGATCATGATCGCCCTGCTGGGCCTCGTGGTACCGCGCGTCATTCCCGCAAGCTGGTTGCAGGAGGCGCGCGACCGGCTGGGCGACAATTCCTCGCCCGAAGAAGCGCACCGGGAGCAGGAGCCCCTCGGCAAGCGGCTGCGCAGCCGCCGCGGGTGGGGTGACGCGTCGGGATACACGATCAGCGACCTCACCATGCTGCGCAAGGAACTGGTCATTGGCTTCGTCGTGGCAGGGTTCCTCGCCGCTCTGGTGCCAACGTGGTTCTGGCGGTCCATCTTCCTCACCGGGCACGGGTTCTGGTCCTCCTTGGAGAACGTCGTCATCGGCCCGCTGCTCGCGTTGATCAGCTTCGTGTGCTCGGTCGGCAACGTGCCCCTGGCCGCTGCACTCTGGGAGGGCGGCATCAGCTTCGGCGGAGTCGTCAGCTTTGTGTTCGCCGACCTGATCACGCTGCCGCTGCTGGCGATCTACCGCAAGTACTACGGCACCAAGATCATGCTGCGCCTGTTGGCCGTGATGTGGGCAACGATGAGCGTCGGCGGACTGGCCGTGGAGTACCTCTTCCGGCTCGTGCGCATCCCCGCACCCGGTCGGCCGACCATGGTGGTGCACGACGGGTTCCAGTGGAACTACACGACGTTCCTGAACATCGTGGCATTGATCGGGTTCGCCGCCCTCTACTGGCTCTACAGGCACCGTGACACCGAGAGCGGTCGCTTCGCCAAGGACCCCGTGTGCGGGATGCAGGTGGAGGTCGCCAACGCTCCGGCCCGCCGCACCGGCCCTGAGGGTCAGACGGTGTACTTCTGCTCCGACCACTGCGCCGGCCGATACGACACGAGCGGCGCGAGCAACGCGGGCTCAGGCGGTCGGCCCGGCAGGCCCGATCATCCGAACAGGTCCGCGACAGACCCGGTCTGTGGGATGGACGTGCAGATCTCTCACGCACCCGCAGACCGGAAGGGTCCCGACGGGGACACGGTGTACTTCTGTTCTGACCACTGCGCGCAGCAGTACGACACACCCGGGGCACGTGCGAGCGAATCGTTCCACGTATGTACCGGCCACGGGACGGCAGGTGAGTCCCAATGAGCACCACCGATCATGAGCACCCCATCGACCCGGTGCGCGTCGCGCACGCCCAGGCGCGGTTGCCGTCCGTGGAAGACGCGGCCCGGCTGACCAGTCTGCTGTCGCTGATGGCCGACCCCGTGCGGCTACGACTGATCTACGCGCTGGACGTCACCGAAGAACTGTGCGTCGGGGACCTGTCCCTCGCACTGGGGGTCAGCGAGGATTCGGTCTCGTACGCGCTGCGTCTGCTGCGCACCGCCGGTCTGCTGGTCACCCGCAAACACGGCCGGGTCGTCTACAACCGTCTCGCCGACGACTTCCCCGCACCATTACGCAACCATTGCCTTCGGCAACTCGTCGCGCTCACCCGCACCGACACCCCCGACGAAGACGACCCCGGCACGAGCGGCGGTATGTGATGCCGGCGACCTGGTTGGTCGTCGTGGCATGGGCAGCTTTGGCGTCGGCATTCGCTAGCGCTGGGACCATCCTGGTCGATATCTACATTCGCGGCAACCGATTGAAGATGGCCGTGATGGAAGCGGTATGGCCCGTCACTGCCCTTTACTTCGGGCCGTTGGCGATCTGGGCCTACTGGCGGTTCGGTCGGACCACCAGCCCGGCATGGCTCAAACAGAACGAGCTCGAGCAGCCACCGGAGAAACCCGGATGGGCAACGATCGCCGTCGGGGTCAGCCACTGCGGCGCTGGCTGCACCTTGGGCGACATCCTCGCCGAGTTCGCCGTCTTCGGCCTCGGGGTCACCATCGCGGGAACCGCGCTGCCGTACGAGTACATCGGCGACTACCTACTGGCGGTCCTACTCGGGGTCGGCTTCCAATACTTCGCGATCGCCCCGATGCGCGGCCTCGGGGTTCGCGACGGGCTACGAGCCGCCGTCAAAGCCGACGTTCTGTCCCTGACCGCGTTCGAGGTCGGCCTCTTCGCCTGGATGGCACTGATGACATTCGTGTTCTATCCCGCACCCCACCACCTGCACCCGAACTCACCCGTCTACTGGTTCCTCATGCAGATCGGCATGATCACCGGATTCGCCACCGCCTGGCCCGCCAACATCTGGCTCATCCGCCGCGGCATCAAAGAGTCGATGTGAGGCTCCAACCGACTCCTTCTTGAGTGTCGTCCTGAGGTGCACCCCCGAACCGACGGTCTGAGATGGCCTGAAGGTTGTCGTTCTGGTTGAGCTACCCGATTGGCTCCTCGCCTGCTCGAACATCTACTCCACTCGCTCTCATGCCACGCGCGCAGGCGGGCGATGGGTAGCGTGCAGGCCATGCCGCCCGCCGCCACCGTCATCGTGCCCACGCTGGGCGGCGCCGAGCGACTGCCGCGGCTGTTCGCCGCCCTGGAGCAACAGGAGGGCACGACGTACGAGTGCGTCGTGGTACTTGACGGACAGATCGACGACTCCGCCGCCGTCGTGCATTCTTGGAGCGGGCGAATACCGTTGCAATCTGTGGTCTTTGCGGAGAACCGCGGCCGATCGGCAGCTCTGAACGCAGGTCGTGCGGCCGCGCAGGGCCGGGTCCTGATCCGGTGCGACGACGACCTCGCGCCCGGCCCGACCTTCGTGGCGGCGCACGTCGCTCACCACGATCGGCCGGAGCCGGTGGGCGTCGTCGGGATGTGCCCGGAGGTCTTCCCCGACAACGCCTACGTGCGCGCGTACGGGCAGACCAACGACGACCTCGTCCGCGAGAGCAGCTATGCGCTCGCCCCGGACCAGGCGTGGCGCCGCTGGTCGGCCAACGTGTCGGTCACCGACGAGACGTGGGACCGGGTCGGCCCCTACGACGACGCGTTCCGGGTCTACGGGTGGGAGGACATCGACTGGGGATACCGCCTGCATGTGCTCGGCATCCCGGTGCTGGTGCCGCGCGATCTCGAAGCGCCGCACCACAATCCGGCGACCAGCGCGACCGAACGCGCCGAGCGGGCCTACCACTCCGGTGCGTCCCGCCGGGTCTTCGAGGCCAAGCACGGATCGGACGCGCTGGGTGCCGACCGGCTGGCGATGGATTCGCCCTGGAACGTCGCGGTGCGCGCGACGGGAGGCGTCCTGAGGTCGGACGGGGCCGTCCGATTGCTGGGGCGCGGCGTCGACGGGCTGCTGCCGCGGGTGCCGCCCTCGGTGGGTCACAAGCTGGTGGCGCTGCTCGTGGAGGGTTCAGGCGTCGCTGCGACGCGCTGAAACGTCACGAGTAGCGTGACTCGCATGGTCAGTGACATCCCGGCATACACCCTGAACGACGAGAACACCCTGCCCGCAATCGGTTTCGGCTCCTATCCGCTGAAGGGCGAGGACGGCACGGACGCGGTGGTGAGCGCGATCGAGGCGGGCTACCGACTGCTCGACACCGCGGTGAACTACCAGAACGAGGCCGAGGTCGGTGAGGCGATGCGTCGCAGCGGCCTGCCGCGCGAGCAGTTGCAGGTCACCACGAAGATCCCCGGCCGCCACCACGGGTACGACGACGCGCGGGCGTCCATCCGCACGTCCCTGCAGACGCTCGGTGTCGACTACATCGACCTGCACCTCATCCACTGGCCGAATCCCAGCGTCGGGAAGTTCCGCGAGGCCTGGCGCGCACTGGTCGAGGCGCGCGAGGAGGGGCTGGTGAAGTCGATCGGCGTCTCCAACTTCACCCCCGAGTTCCTGCGCGCGATCATCGACGACTCCGGCGTGACCCCCGCTGTCAACCAGATCGAGCTGCACCCCTACTTCCCGCAGCAGCAGATGCGCGCGGTGCACGCCGAGCTCGGCATCCGCACCGAGGCGTGGAGCCCGATGGGCAAGCGGCAGGCGCCGTTCACCGAGGACGCAGTCGCCGGGCCGGCGCGCGCGTACGACGTATCACCGGGCCAGGTCATCATGCGCTGGCACTACCAGCTCGGCAGCCTGCCGATCCCGAAGTCGGCGACGCCGGAGCGCCAGCGGGCCAACCTGGACGTCTTCGGTTTCGAGCTGACCGATGCGGAGGTGGCCGCGATCACCGCACTCGGGCGTCCCGACGGCCGGCTCTTCGGCGGCGAC